>NZ_JBSGHG010000032.1:0-81474 GCF_053604275.1 Streptomyces sp. NPDC004051
GCAGACGGCAATACCAGGCCCGCGTCAGTCACTACAAGCGGCGCGGGCACAGTCCCTGAAACTGGTCAGCAATCAGCATAAGTACCGTTGCAGTACTAGGTCGGACTTACGTCTCCAGCCCGTTACGCCGCCATGGCGTCCTGCCTACTGTCCTTGCCATGGATACGACAGGGACTCTGGACGAGGCGCTTGAGCGACTGCACGACTCGGGGCCCGAGCGGCTCGGGCGGCTCACCAATCACGCGCCGATGGCCGTGGAGGCCCTCGCTGCTCGTGGACAGGCACGTTCGGTGCACCGCTGGCTCGACCTGTACGCACGCAAGCTCGAGGAGTTCCCGTCCCGTGTCGAGCCGGTCACGGACGACAGCTGGTTCTCGGCGCTCGGCGACCCGCGCCGCGCGGCCGACTGGATCGGCTACTTCGAGCGCGAGGTCGCCGAGCGGCCGTGGCGCGAGGTGCTCACTCAGTGGTGGCCCCGTCTTCTGCCCGGCATGTACGGCGGCTCGACGCATCCGGTGATCCGGGTGGGGCACGCCGTGCGCATGCTCCTGTCCGGCGAGATCACCGAACCTCGCCTGGCTGAACTCGCTCACGGTCTCGGCTACTGGGCCGCGCGCCACCGGCCCGTCGCGGTTCTCGCCCCGCTGCCCGGCGCCGACAGCGCAGCCGCCGCTCTCGACACGGTGCCGACCATCGCCCTGCAGGACGGTGGCTTCTCCGCCCGGCTCGACCGCGTGAGGTCCTTGCCGGTGTGGGCGGCCGCGGTGACGGAACCGAACGACGCATACCGCCACCTCGCCGAACTGGTGCGGGCGGCCACCCACCGGTATGCCACTCACGGCCACGGCGAGGAAACGATGCTGGTGCACGCGGCCACGGCTCCCAACGCCGTCCTGCGCACCCTGCCCGCGCTCCCGCACGCCCTGTGGCCATCGAGCCTGCGGGCAGCCTGGACGGCTTCCGCGGCAGTGACCGCGATGTACGCACCGGCCGAGTCGGTCGTATACGCCCCGGCCGTCGGCACCTTCACTCCCGAAGAGGTTTTCGAACGGGCTTTGGCTCACGGCGATGAACACGTCATCAAGCTGACAGACACAGCCCTCGATGTCGGCGATGAACCGGCCCTTGCGGCGGCACTGCGTTCCATGGAACTGAGCGCCCCGTTGGGATGAAGCGCATCCGCACCTGAACCGCATGGGGGTGCGACGCCCCGGTCCTGTCCAGGTCGAGGCGGCCGAACTCGTCCGGGCGCAGAAGAGGGCGCCGCCGATTCCCTGCGACCTGATCCGCCGGACCGGTCCTAGTGCTGGAGCTTCGAGGTGAGCTTCGCCTGCATCTTCTGGGTCGCCTGGTGCAGGGCTCGGGTGAGTGCCGTCTCGGACGGGGTGCGGGGGTCCTCGCGGGTGAAGCAGAGGCGCGCCTGCGGCCCCGAGATGGTGATGGCGATGGGCGGGTACCCCTGCGGGGTGGGGAGGGTCTGCGCGAGTGCCGCGATGCCGGGCTGGGTCTCCTCGACGTTGCGCGCGTAGCCGCGCTGCCTGACGTTCTCCAGTTCGGCTTCGAGGGCCGTGCGGGTCGGGGTGGTGGTCTTCGCCGCGTGCGGGAGGGGTTCGTTGGGGTAGATCCGGCGGAGCTGCTCGGTGGTGAGGGTGGCGAGAAGGGCTCGTCCGCAGGCCGAGGTGTGCGCGGGGAGGATCGTCCCCGCCCGGGCTTCGATGCGCATGTGGTGCTGTGAGGCGATGCCGTAGATGTAGCGCACCGCCTGCCCTTCGAGGACCGCGAACTCCACGGTCTCGCCGGTGGCCGCCTGCAACTCGAGCAGGTCGTCCTGGATGAAGTGGGTGAAGTCCGTGTCGGCGTGGGCGGGGCGGGCGCTGGTCATGGCCGGGCCGAGGCGGTAGCCGGGGCCGTCGAGCGAGCGCCGCATGAAGCCGTTCGCCTCCAGGGTGGCCAGCAGCCGATGGGCGACGGAGGTTCCCACACCCAGTTCGTCGGCGGCGCGGGCGAGGGTGACGACCGGCTCCTGCTGGGCCAGCGTGAGCAGCCGAAGCGCCCTGTCCACAGTTTGAAGAGTGTTCACGCCCCGATGTTCCCACATACAGGGAATGATTGACTACCCACTCCCTGATAGTGGATTCTCTCGATGTCCGCAGGCGAACGCGCACTCGAACGAGTGTCTTTGCGTGGCGCGGACTCCTGGGCGCGAGACCACCCCCTTGCCTGCCCTTGGCGTAAGTGGCCGTTGAGGCGTGAACCGCCCGTCAGCTCGTGTGACGTGCCGCGCAGTGAGGACACCGAGGAGAGTGAAGCGATGACAGTCAGTGAACTCGAGGGATCGGCCGGAGCAAGCCGGCCGGACACGGCACCGGAAAGCCCGGAAGCCGGGAGCGGGACACCCACCGCCCGACGCGCGGTCGTCAGTGGCGCGCTGGGCTCCGCACTGGAGTGGTTCGACTTCTCCGTGTACGGCGCGTTGTCGGCCACGGTCTTCCCCCAGCTGTTCTTCCCCGACCTCGCACCGGGCACCGCGCTGCTGGCGTCGTTCGCGACCTTCGGGGTCGGGCTGGTGGCACGGCCCCTGGGCGGCCTCGTGTTCGGCATGCTGGGCGACCGGCTCGGCCGCCGGAACGTCCTCATGTTCACGCTGCTCCTCATGGGTGTGGCGTCGGTGCTGATCGGCCTGCTGCCGACCTACGCCACGGTGGGCATCGTGGCTCCGGTCGCGCTGGTGACGCTGCGCTTCCTGCAGGGCTTCGCCCTGGGGGGTGAGCACACCGGGTCGCAGCTCATGGTGATGGAGCACTCGGCGAGCCGGCGCCGCGGTCTCGCGGGTGCCCTGATGTCGGTGGGCTCGCCGATCAGCCAGGTACTCGCCACCCTCACCCTGACCGGCCTCGCCGCGTGGCTCACCGAGGACCAGTTCACCGGCTGGGGCTGGCGGATCCCCTTCCTGCTGAGCGTGGCGCTCATCGCCGTCGGGTACTACATCCGGCACCGCGTCGAGGAGACCCCCGCCTTCCTCGCCAGCGAGAGCAAGAGCGAGAGCGAGCAGCCGGCGCGCGGGCTGCTGAGGCAGCACCGGAAGACCGTGATGCTGCTGGTGCTCGCGTGGGCCGCGCCGGGAGCGCTGTACTACATCACCGTCACCTTCGCCATCAGCTACCTCACCGGCCAGCTCGGGTTCGACAAGAGCTCCACCTTCGGACTGATGGTCGTCGCGAACTCGATCTCCATCGGGGCCAGCCTGCTCGGCGGCTGGTCCAGCGACCGGATCGGCCGCAAGCGCGTCCTCTTCACGGGTCTCGCCGTGCTGCTGGCCTTCCTCGTCCCGTTCTTCCTGATCCTCGACACGGGCAACTGGTGGCTGGCCGCGCTCACCATCACGGGTGCGCTGTGCGGTGTGCAGTTCATGACCGGATGCCAGGGCGCCTTCTACGCCGAGGCGCTGCCGACCCCCGTCCGGTACACCGGATCGGCCCTCGGACTCACCGGCGGAAACATGCTGTTCGCCGCGCCCGCGCCCCTGCTCGCGACGTGGCTGATGCAGATCTCGGACAACGGAACCCTGCTGATCACCGCCTACGGCCTGCTCACGATCCTGATCTCCGCCGTGGCGATCCGCCTCCTCCCGGACCGCACCGGCCGGCGACTCGAGGCGTGACGGGGACCGCACGCACCCTGCCGTACCCGCCCCTCCGTTCCCCCCACCTGCCTGAATCCTCACCCGAGGGAGAAGAACAATGACCGACGATGCAGCTCGCGCCGCCAGCATGGTGACCGAGGAGGACCTCCGCCTCCTGCGGGAACTGAAGGTCAAGGACCGGCTGCACGACCTCGAAGCCGCCTACTGCCGCGGGATCGACCGGCGTGACCCCCAGTTGCTGAAGTCGATCTTCTTCGAGGACGCCTTCGTCCGCCTGGGCGACATGAAGGAGGGCGGGGTGGACGAGTGGGTGGACTGGATCATCGACGAGTTCAAGCCCCGCTTCGAGAACACCACCCACTACCTGCTGAACGAGTGGTACAAGGTGGACGGCAAGACCGCCGAGGGCGAGACCCACCGCCTCTCGTACCACCGGTTCGGTGACCCGTCACGCGAACTGATCGCCGCCAGCCGCACGTTCAACCGGTACGAGGAACGCGACGGCGTCTGGAAGATCACTTTCCGCGAGGTGATCCGGGACTGGATCCACGAACGCCCCGTGGACCAGGAGCTGTTCACCGGTGGGTTCGCCATGGAGCTGAGCAAGCCCGGCCCCGAGGACAAGAGCTACCAGGTGCTCTCGATGTTCGGCCGCGGCCCGTTGCAGCCCGAGTGACCCCTGGCCCCGTGTCCGGTGGCCCCGTGTCCGGTGGTCCCGTATCCGATGGTCCCGTATCCGGACACGGCCCCGCCGACCTCGGAGCGAACCCCGTGGGGAAACCCCCACCACCCTGAGCACCGATGACCCCGCCCCTGCCCCGGGGGCGGGGTCATCGGCCTCCCGGCACGGCCGGCTCCTCGATTCGCTTGCGAACGCCCAGGTCAGCCCAGGCAGGATGCTCCACACGAGAGCCGGTGAGACAACGGTTCCGAAAGCCACGTCGGGCCGTCCGTGAAGGGAACGGACAACGACACGACACGGCACGACACGGCGATCGGCGGCGGAAACAGGAGCCGCCCCCATCGGGTGACTGTCGTGGTGGGGGGTTCTCAGGCGTCCGGCGGATAGCAGCGCAGTTCCACGGTGTTGCCGTCCGGGTCCTGCACATAGAGAGAGTCCGCGATGCCCTGGGCTCCGAAGCGCTTGCCGGGGCCGTCGAGCACCGTGAAGACGCCGGAATCGACGACGTGCTGCCAGTCGAGCGGCTCGACCACCAGGCAGATGTGATCGACGTTGGAGCCCTCCGGCCGCTCGGCGGGCACCTCGACGAGGTCGATGATGGTGGTGGGGCTCACCCGCACGGACGGGAAGGGGGCCCTGCCGTCCCGCCACTCCTCCACCCGCACCGGCTGCAGGCCCAGGGGGCCGGTGTAGAAGGCGAGCGAGCGCTCGATGTCGGTGACGTTCAGGACGAGGTGGTCGAAGGCGATCACGCGCATGGGTGTCTCCGTGGGGTCGGGGGTGCGGGGCGTCGGCGGGCGGTATGACGGGGTCGGCGGCTGCGGGCCCCGCCGGGCACGGGCAGTGGCCGGTCGCCGGCAGCACGGCCTGTCCTTGTTCGAGGATCGCCGGGCGGGCATCCATCGGTCCAACACATGCTTGTCATGGGATCGATCGGGTTTCACGATGGATCAATGGATCTCCAGCAGATGCGCTATGTCCTCGCGGTGGCGGAGACCGCCAGCTTCACCCGCGCCGCCGAGCAGTGCCACATCGTCCAGTCCGCGCTCAGTCACCAGGTGGCCCGGCTGGAGAAGGAACTGGGCGCCCGACTGTTCGAGCGGACCAGCCGCCGGGTGTGGCTGACCCCCGCCGGAGAGGCCTTCCTGCCCGCCGCCCGCCAGGCTCTGGAAGCGGCCGAGCGGGCCCGGGCGGAGGTGGCGGCGGCCACCGGCGAGATACGCGGCACGCTGACCATCGGGTCGATCCCCACCGTGGCGGCCGTCGATCTCCCGTCGGTGATCCGGGACTACCGCCGGCGCTACCCCCAGGTGCGGTTCAGTCTCCGGACGGGCTCCAGCGAGCTGCTCGTCGAGCAGGTGCGCGAAGGCACACTGGACGCGGCGTTCCTCGGCGTGCAGCCCGGCTTCCGGCCGCAGGGCGTCCGTGACAGGGAACTCGGCCGCGGGCAGCACGTCGCGGTGGTCGCCCCGGACCACCCACTGGCCACGCACCATGAGGTGGATCTGAGCCTCCTCGCCGACGAGGTGTTCGTGGACTTCGCCGACGGCAGCGCCGCCCGCGCCCAGTCGGACCAGGCGTTCGCGGCGGTCGGCCTGCGGCGCGAGGTCGCGTTCGAGGTGTCCGGCGTCGAGCTCCTGGTCCGGATGGTCCGCCATGGACTGGGCATCGCCCTGCTGCCCGCGGCCTTCAGCGCCGAACTGCACGGACTGCGGTGCGTGCCGATCACGAACGGGCCGATACGGGTGGAGCGCCTCGTCTGGAGCCGGTTCACCCCGTCACCCGCGGCCTCCGCCTTCCTCTGCCTGCCGGGCGTCCGCACGCCTTGAGACCGTGAACCGTCCGAACCGTCCGAACGGTCCGAACGGTCCGAACGGCCCACCGCCGAGACCGTTGCCCGCCCCCTCGGACACGGCCGGTGTCACCGCACGCGCAGCAGAGACCCGCGGCTTCCCGCCGGCGCTCTCGCACGGGTGGCAGCTGAAACCTGCTTGCGCAGTCGCCCGGCGAGCCGATGCTGCGCGGCCCTCGGCTCCCGGAAGCGGCTCGGAGCCGGGCGCGCGGTGCACCCGGCTCCCCGGGCCGGGACGCCGCCGTGACCGCGGGGGTCAGTGCCGGGTGTAGATGAAGCCGATCTTGTCGACCTCGTCGCCGGAACGGCCGTGGAATCCGGCGATCCGCCAGCCGGAGGGCGCCGTGCGAGTGACACAGTCGGACGTGGGCGAACCGCCGGCCAGGGTGCGGCCGAGGTTCGTCGTGAACTTGGCGTGGAAGATCCGGGTGCGGCCGTCCTTCTTGGCCTGGCACAGGTACGCGGTGGTCACGTACTCGGTGCTGCCCAGCGTCAGCGAGGAGGCGGTGCCGCCGGAGCCGCCGTGGGCGAGCGTGGTGCCGTTGCTCAGGGTGATGCTCATCCGGTCGACGCGGGAGCCGGCGCGCAGGGCGATGGTGGTGGCGCGGGCCGACGCGGGGACGCTGTCGATGTCGTTGAAGTAGGTGCCGTGCGGGCCGCCGAACTGGTCGCTGAGCCGGAAGCCGGCGTTGCGCGACCAGGAGAACCCGACCGCGATCGGGTCGTGGTCGGAGAGCATGAGCCCGCCGCTGGTGAGGAACTCGGCGTGCTCGTTGTCGTAGGAGGTGGCGTTCAATGACACGAGCTTGCTGCCGCGGTAGAGGATCTTGTCGACGACCTCGCACGTGTTGGGCACGGTGGGCTGCGTCTGGTCGCAGACGAGCGCGGCGCTGCCCTTGGCGGGAGGGGTGCCGCCGCGGATCAGCTCGACCCACGCGTCAGTGAGGCCGTTGGCGGAGGCGAACTCGGCGATGGTGTCGCCGGAGCGGGTGTAGCGGGTGTTCGTGTCGCCCATGACGACGACTGCGTTGCCGGCGGAGTGGCTCTTGATGAAGGCGGTGAGCTGGTTGAGGTTGTCCGCGCGGGAGGCGAGGTCGCCGTCGCTGGTCCCGGCGTTGGTGTGGACGTTGTAGAAGTCGACGTAGACGCCCTCGGCGAGCCGCTCGCGCATGAAGGTGAAGCCCTTGGGGGTCAGGCAGTCACCCGAGTCGAACTGGCAGGAGTTCCAGCGCACCCGCTCGAAGTCGTCCCCGTCGTAGGAGACCTTCGACAGGGTGTTGAGTCCGCTGCCGATACCGGCACCGCCGCTGGTCGGGGTGCGGTGGGCGTGCGCGGTGTCGGCCGCGTAGAGGTGGGCGTGGTAGTTGAAGTCCTCCTGCACATGGACGATGTCGTACGGCGCGATCCGCCGGCCGATCTCCGTGGTGCTGGACCCACGGGGCGTCGGGGCGCTGGAGAGACTCCCGGGCAGGCCGGCGACGTTGTAGCTGAGCACGCTGAACGTGCCCGAGTCGGCGGCCGAGGCGGAGGGGGCGGCGGCGGTGAGCCCGCCGAGGGTGGCGGCGGCCGCCAGACAGGCGAGGAGTCTTCGCATGGGGGAGTGTCTCCTGGGGGTGCGTGCAGCAGGTGGGGGGCTCGCGAAGTCGCAGGGTACATGTCAAACGTAGCGGCACAGTCTCATGCGTCCCTCCTCTCGTGTGAACCGCTTGGACGACATTCACGGGCTTCTCGGCCGACCCGTTGCCCGTTCGTCGACTTGGCTGACCATCGGGGCAGTTGAGCGTCGTCCCCGGCTCCGGTCGCGGGAACCACGGCCCGCCGCGCACGCGCGGCGGGCCGGTGGTCCGGGCAGCGTCCGTCCGCTCGGCCGTCGTCCCCCTGTCCGTTCTCGCCGAGGGTCAGGCGCAGGCGCTTCCGTTGAGGGTGAAGGCCGTGGGGGAGGGATTGCTTCCGCTGAGCGACCCCTGGACGCCGAAACTCGCCGTCCCCCCGGCCGCGATCACCCGGTTCCAGTCCGCGTTGCGGGCGACGACGGCGGTGCCGCTCTGGGTGACGGTCGCGTTCCAGGCGCTGGTGACGCGCTGGCCGCCCGCGTAGCTCCACCCCAGCCGCCACCCGTCCACGGCGGCCGAGCCGGTGTTCTTGACGGTCACCGTCGCGGTGAACCCGTCGCTCCAGGCGTTGTCCACCGTGTACGTCACCGCGCAGGCCGCGGTGGGTTCCTCGCCGGTGGACGTCCGCTCGGCGGCGTAGGCGGCGAGCCAGGCCAGCGGGGCGTTCCAGTTGACCGCCACCTCGTTGGTGGAGTACGAGCCGATGTCATCGACGTAGCACGCGGCGGGCGCGCAGCCGGCCAGCCTTTCCTCCGCCACCGGGTCCTGCAGGGCGCTGTTCGGGCCGCCCGCGAGCGAACCCGCCGGCGGGTTGGGCAGCGAGGCGTCCGCCTGGTGCGCCCAGAAGCGGTGATGCTGGTTGCGCGAGGACGTCTCGCCGTAGCCGGTGACGTAGGACTGCCCGAGGGCGTTGCGGCCGAGCAGGTAGTCCATCGCCTCGAGCGCCCCGGCGCGGTAGCGCCCGGCACCGGTCAGCTCACCGGCGACGGCCATGACGATCGCGTTGTTGGCGAGTTCGCTGTTGGAGCCCCAGAAGTACCCGTCCGTGGGGATGGGCATCCCGTAACCCTGTCCGGCCATCGTGGACAGGTGGCTGTCGGCGGCCGAGGTCACCGAGGAGCGGATGCGGGTCAGGTCGGCGGCGGGCAGCCCGTTGGGCACGGTGGCCAGGGTGAGCCGGCCGAGCGCGGCCGTGTCCGCCCAGCCGAAGCCGTACGGGGTGAAGGCGCCGGTGGAGGTGTGCCAGGTCGAGGAGGTGACCGCGTCCCGGTAGGCGCTCTCGCCGGTCGTCGCGTACAACTCGGCGGCCGCCCAGTAGAACTCGTCGCTCACCTGGGTGTCGCCGTAGGCCCCGCCACCCGTGCTGTCCGAATCCGGCGCGTAGAGGGCCGGATCGGCCCGCGCCGCCGTCCATGCCTTGCGGGCGGCCGCCAGGCAGCGGTCGGCGAACGCGGCGTCGTACGGCCGGTAGACGCGGGCGCACTGCGCGGCGCTCGCCGCGAGGTTCAGGGTCGCCGCCGTGGACGGGCGGTGCAGCTCACGGACCTGGTCGTCCTGCTCGGGGCGGGTCGGTATTGCGGTCCAGGCCGCGTCGTGCACCTTGTGGAACGCCATGCCCGCGTACGGCTTGCCGTCGGGCACCTGCATCCGCATCAGGAAGTCCAGCTCCCAGCGCGCCTCGTCCAGGACGTCCGGCACGCCGTTGCCGCGCTCGGGGACGCGCAGGGTCGAGTCGCCCAGCGCCGCGTCGGTGCCCGCACGCCTGGCCCGCTCGAAGGAACTGACGACGAGCCAGGTGGAGATGCCTCCGTTGACCACGTACTTGCCATGGTCGCCCGCGTCGTACCAGCCGCCCCTGACGTCCCGGGTGTAGTCGCAGATCCCGGACTGGCAGGGGACGGAGGTGTCGCCCTTGTTCGGCGCCACGCCGAGGTGCCCGGCCGGGCGCGCGTAGGCGGAGCCCACCAGGGAGGACTCGATGGCGATGCCGCTGCGCTGGTGGTAGAAGAACGCCATCGCGTCCGAGCGCAGGCCGTCGTAGAGGTCGGCGCGGATGTCGAACGGGTCGCTGTTGTTGCCGTCCACCGTCAGGACGTACCCCGACCCCGTTTCCCGGTACGAGGAGAAGTCGGCCACCTGGACGGACTGCCCGGAGGCCTGGTCCGCGCCGTGCGGGACGGTCGAACCGGAGGCGACCAGCGTGCCGGACGCGGTGCGCAACCGCCAGGTGAGCACCTGCGACGACGTGGTGACGACGGTGGCGCGCTTGGGGCCGTCCGGCAGATAACCGACCTGATTGACACGGACGGCCGTGGTCGCCGCCGCGGCGGCGGGGAGTCCCGCCGCGGCCGGCGCGGTCAGCAGACCGCCGACGAGGAGTGAACTGGCCAGTAGGACTGCGGAGAGGGTTCTGCGCCTGCGTAACGACACGGAGGTGGGCATGAGCGGCTCCTGAGTCACTGTGGGGGCTCCCGGATGTTGGGAGCGCTCCCATGGTGGACCTGCCGGGGTGCGAGTTCAAGAGCGGGAGAAGGGGGCCTGCCGCGCCCCCGGACTCCGTGTTGCCGTGCCGCTCCGTCCCGTGTCGCTCACCAGCCGTCGACGCGGGTGGCGGTGGTGCCGAGGATCCGTCTTCGCCCCTGGCACGTCCTCGACGTGGGCGGGGGCCGGTGCGCGGTGCGGCCTCCGGTGAGCCGCGTCCGGGGGTTCGGTGCGGCGCGCGACCGGCGTGTCCTGGGCCGCCTCGGCGGGGTCGGGGGTCTCCGGATCCTGCCCGGGGGGGCGAAGCCGGACTGCGCGGCAGCGATCGTCCGGGAGCAACTCCAGAAGCACACCTTCGGTTTGGCGATGATCGGCGGTGGCATACGGATGCTGCCGGAGAACACCCTGCTGTTCGAGCGCCTGGTCAACGTCCTCACCGAGGAGGCGCCCTGGGTCCGGTTGTGCTTCAACACGACGCCGGAGGACACGATCGAGGCACTGCGGCGATGGATCCAGGCGTAGACGAGATGTGACCGGCCGTCAGCAGGGTCGGGAACCGGCGCAGTGGCCGCCGCACCGCCGGCGCGCGCTGAAGCACGTCAGCCTCAGCCCCAGCCGCATCGGTGAGATCACCCGCGCCGCCCTTGTCCTCGACAACCACTCGAAGTGATCTCCAGTGGGAGAACCTCAACGGGCGAGTCAAGCTCCACCGAGCGCGATCAGTAGCCGGTCAAAGCGGATCAAGCCCACGCAGGTGCCCGCCGTGGCCCCACGTATATCCACGAAGCCGGGAACGTGGCCCGATCACGGCGGGCCGGGATCTTCCCTGCGCTCCGGGCGGCGCTGTCACCACTCGTCGTAGTCGCCGAGCACCCGGAAACTGCCCACGACGCCATCGTCACCGAACAGGCTCCCGTGGACGGTACGGGTCACCACGCCATTGGTGGCGCCGTGGGGACCCACGGTGGCGACCGGGGCGCCGTTGTCACAGGTGAGGCCGCGGAAGACCTCGACAGTCCTTCGACTGTCATTGAAAACATTGAAGCTGCTGGAGCCCAGTCCGCTGGCCGCGGTGACGCAGCCCTCGGCGGAGGCGGAGTACACACGTTCGTTGAAGTAGATCTTTCCCTCTTCTTTGTGGCCGTAGCCGCGTCCGCCGCCCTCGCGGTCGCCGCCCTCGCGGTCGCGGCCCTCGCGGTCGCGGCCCTCGTCCTTCTTCTCTCCGCTTGCGCTGCCGCCGTTCGCGGGAGGCGCGGCAGGGGCAGCTCGTTGGACAGGTTCGGCCGCCCGTTGGGCAGACGCGGCCGCCTGGTGGACAGACGGGGACGCCGGGGCGGATCCGGAGGTCGAGGCGTAGGTGATACCGGTGGCTGCAAGGACCGCCGCGCCTACTCCGGCAGCGGCCACAGCAAATGTGCGCGTAGGCATGTCACTTCTCTCTGTCGCACGGACGTCGGCCGGGCGACCGACCTGCGATGAACGTAACTAAATCCCCCATAGCTGGCATTTCAGGCATGTTCAAGGTGTGACGCCATGGGGCCAGCCAGGGGAAAAAGCAGCATTCACCGCATACCGGCGCGCCGATCCGAGCCGCAGGGCCTGTGGTGCTCAGCCCTCGCGTCGGCCGAGGAACCAGTGACGAACCACGCCGGGACAGCGGAAGAGGGAGCGCTGGAAAGGTGTGACCGGGTGCCGCACGCGCGGCGACCCGGACCGCACACCGAACGCCGTACCTGCCGGAACCCGCCGACCGAACCGCTCGATCATGTCCGGACTGCCTGCCGCCGGTGGGACCGGTCGAGCCGGGGCGGTGGGCGCACAACCGAACCACCGAACAGCGCGAACACCGGGGCGCAGGCAGGCCCGCGCCTCGCGCTCGACCGCCTTGACCTCCCTACAGCTGGTCCCCCCTGCTGGGTGGTTCCGGAGGATGCATCCCGCCACCGTCCTTGATGTCCTCTTCACAGGTGCGTCCGTCGTAGGACTGGTCATTGGGTATCAACAGCACTCCGGCAACTTGCTCAGGGTGCTCGACGGTGAACCAGTCGTCGCCCGTGAGGGAATCGTCGGCCGACCCGAACGCCCGGGACGAGTAAACCGTCTGACACCCCAACACCACGCGCTCCTTGTCGACCGCGCAGGCGTCCACTGCGGGGCCGGAGTACTCGTCGGCGCCCTCGAAGCGGAAGCGGAAGTAGACCTGGTCACCTCTGGAGGGCACTTGCGGGTTGGGCTCAAGGCGCCAGTCGACGACCTCGGCGGTGACGCCGAGAAGCTGCCCGTACGTGTTCTCGACCTGCACCCTCACACCGGCCTCACCGCGCTCCGCCGTCGTGTCGGTGCAGCTCCAGAGGAAGGAGCAGCCGGACAGGGAGAGGATCACCAAAGCCAACGGGGCACCGGCGAGTATCCGTGCGGATAACACTGAGATGACCTCCGGTCGGGGTGGGGCGGAGCAGTGTATCCCGGGGCCTGGCAGCCGCGGACACCGGCGACGAGCGCCTGCGACGGCGAAGCCGAAACGCAACTGAAGCAACCGCATTGGTCGTCTATCCCGCCGGGTGTTCCGGTCCAGCACCCACTCGACAGTTCTGGGACCAATCCCCCAACTTCATCACCCAACCGCCTTCATGTCCGACCTTTGCAGTACGGTCACACGAACCAGCCCGACCCCGAGGGCCGCCGCTCACCGAGCAGGCCCAGCCCTGTGTACACGAGGACGCACCATGCCTTACGAGCCCGGCACCGTCTGGCAGTACGAGGTCCCCACGACCAGCAGCACCCACCTGCCACCGGATTCCGGCTACGGCAAGGCTCTGACCAATCAGGGGTACGGCTTCGAGGTCGCCGTGGCCGACCTGATCGACAACTCGATCGATGCCGGCGCCGACAAGATCGTCGTGCACTTCCTGCGGGACGCCAAGCGCATCCTCACCCTGCTGGTCATCGACAACGGCAAGGGCATGGACGATCCCGGCCTGGACGCCGCCATGACGGTGGGACGGCGTCGCGACTACGGCGAGAGCGCCCTCGGCCTGTACGGCACGGGCCTGAAGGCCGCCTCACTGTCCCACGCGGCATCCCTGACCGTGGTCAGCCGAACCA
The DNA here is from genome assembly GCF_053604275.1 of Streptomyces sp. NPDC004051. NCBI lineage: Bacteria > Bacillati > Actinomycetota > Actinomycetes > Kitasatosporales > Streptomycetaceae > Streptomyces > Streptomyces sp. NPDC004051. The sequence goes on from NZ_JBSGHG010000032.1 coordinate 13,377, forward strand.
AGCGCAGCCGGGCCGCAGGACGCCGTCTCACTGCTGAGGGCATCGAGGACGGCTTCCGCTGTGACACCGTCGATCCGCGCTACGCGCAGGAACTCGTCGACCGCTACGACGGCGTCATCGAGTGGCACGGCACGATCGTGCGCTGGGACCAGGTGCGGGCCTTCGAAACGGTGACCGCCGGCCAGAGCGACCACTACCTGTCCAAGGCGATCGCCCGCCTGGAAACGCACCTCGGGCTCTACCTGCACAGGTTTCTCCAGAACGGCCTCAAGCTCGACATCGCCGTGTGGGACGTCAGCAGTGGTGAAGGAGCACTCGGTGAGGAAGTCGACCACATCGCCGTCGAGGCGCTGGACCCCTTCGGTTACAAGGTCCCGGGGAAGCCGCGCTACCCCCGTACGTTCACGGCCCCCGTGGAGGGCCTGGGGGACGTCGAACTGACCGCGCACATCTGGCCCGCCAAGTCGAAGCAGGCCGGGTTCCGGCAGATCGGATCCCTCGCCGACCGTCAGGGCTTCTACTTCTACCGCAACGACCGCCTCGTCCAGGCCGGCGGCTGGAACGGTCTTCGCAACCCTGAAGGACACCTCGCTCTTGCCCGCGTGGCCGTCGACCTTCCGCCCCGTGAGAACAGCGTCCTGAGCCTCGACGTGAAGAAGGAGAACGTCACTGTCACGCCTGCCTTCACGCTCGGCGTCGAGAAAGCCGTGGACGCCTCCGGAAACACCTTCCACGGGTACCTCAGCGACGCCGAGGCCACCTACCGGGAGGGCGCGAAGCGCACGGAGATCGTCCGCAAGCCCGTGACGCTCCCGGGCAAGGGGATAGACCCGAAGGTCAAGCGGGTCGTCAAGGAGGAGCTGCCCGAGAAACCGGGGGAAGAGCCCATCTCGTTCACCTGGGTTTCGCTTCCCGGTGACAAGTTCTTCGACCTCGACCGTGAGAACAACACCGTCCTCCTCAACAAGGCTTTCCGCAGCGACTTCAACGACGGCCGTCGCGGCGGAAGCAACGACGCCCCCGTCACGAAGACCTTGTTGTACTTGCTGCTCGAGGACTGTTTCGGTCTCGGACGCTGGGAGCGTGGCCGCCAGGACCGAGTGGACTACTGGAACACCATCCTCCTGGCAGCGGCAGGTGCGCACCGCGACCGCCGGGCCCAGGCGACCGACTGATCCGGTACCGCTCTCACTCCTGGCCCGCTCCGACCCCTGACTGAGGACAAGAGATGACCGACACTTCCTCCGGTGTGCTCCTCGACATCCACACCTCCGCACTGGCGGGGATGGGCAGCATGCCACGTCACTTCGAACGCTGGGCAGCGCTTGCCGCGGACGATTCCTACCCGGACGCGGACCTGGGCGAGGAGCTGTTCCGCTCCCTCCTCGTCAGTGGTGACGACGCGTTGACCTCTCTGTGGGACCGCCACCTGACCGCCTGGGACTTCGCGGAGAACCCGCAATGGGGCGCGGACTCCTCGGCGCGCACCGACGAACGGCGTGCAGTGATCTACGAACGGCTCCGGTTCGGAAGTGAACTGTGCAAGGTCCTGGACGAGGCAGTACCCGTGGCGAAGATCCCCGGCGCGACAGTGATCACCCGAGAATTCACCCCGTGGTACACCCCTGAACGCGCGGCGGCCAGGTCCTTCTACTGGACGGCGTACGAGCGGAAGCTCCGCGACAAGGGCTGGCCCGAGACCGCCATCGCGAGCCTCGACCAGGCGAGCCGGGCAGTCGTCGAGCGCCTCGCCGACCCCGAACAGTCGGCGGCCCGCCAGGCGAAGGGCCTGGTCGTCGGCTACGTCCAGTCCGGCAAGACGGCGAACTTCACCGGCGTGGCCGCCAAGGCCATCGATGCCGGATACCGTCTCGTCATCGTCCTGGGAGGCACCCTCAACCTGCTGCGCGCCCAGACCCAGAGGCGCCTCGACATGGAGCTGATCGGCCAGGAGAACATCCTGCGGGGCGCGGATGTCACAGACATGGACTCCCTGGTGGGTGTGGACTACGTGGGTGACGACGAGGGCTGGCCGGAGTTCGTCCAGCACGGCGGCCGTCCCTCCACGCTCGGGGCGTTCGACATCGAGCGCCTGACCACACGCGACAACGACTACAAGAGCCTGGCCCAGGGCATCCGGGCCCTGGAGTTCGAGAAGCGAGCCCCCACCCTGCCGCTGCATGACTCGGCGAACCTTCACCACACCGCAGCGCGGATCCTCGTGGTGAAGAAGAACAAGGCCGTCCTCACGAAGCTCGTCAAGGACCTCAAGCAGATCCACGGGATCCTGGGGGAGCTGCCGACCCTCATCATCGACGACGAGTCCGACCAGGCCTCCGTGAACACCTCGGACCCGAAGAAGTGGGAACGGGGAAGCACCGAGCGCACGGCCATCAACGGCTTGATATCCAAGCTCCTGGGACTGCTCCCGCGAGCCCAGTACATCGGCTACACCGCAACACCCTTCGCCAATGTCTTCATCGATCCCGGTGACGAGGAGGACATCTTCCCGCGCGACTTCCTGATCTCCCTCCCTCGTCCCACCGGTTACATGGGTGTTCAGGACTTCCACGACCTGGACGGCGTCGAGGGCGGTGAGGGCGGGGCCGAGCAGAGGCATGTCCGTGGGATCCACGACTCCACGGGCGACCGCCTTCAGGAAGCCTTGGACGCCTTCGTCCTCACAGGCGCTCTGAAGTGCTACCGCGCCGCCCACGGCGTCTCCTCCGACTCGTTCCGGCACCACACGATGCTCGTGCACGAATCGGTCCGCATGGCCGAGCACACCGCTCTCGCCCTACGCATCAACACCATGTGGCACAACGCCGCACACACGCACCCGGAGGGTCACGCACGCCTGGCCCGCCTCTTCGAGAAGGACTTTCGCCCCCACGCGGACGAAGCCTCTCTGCCCACCCCCTCGACATACGACGAACTGAAGCCGTACCTCAAGGATGCACGCCACCTCATCAACCAGGGCGGCGGACCCGTCATCGTCGTCAACGGAGACAGCGAACGCGACTACGCCCAGCCCGACCTGGACTTCGATCGCACCCCGCACGTCTGGAAGATCCTGGTCGGCGGCACGAAGCTGTCCCGTGGCTTCACGGTCGAAGGCCTGACGATCACGTACTACCGTCGCACGACGCAGCAGGCCGACACCCTGATGCAGATGGGCCGATGGTTCGGCTTCCGGCGGGGGTACCGGGATCTTGTGCGGCTGTACATCGGCCGTGAGGAACAGCTCGGCAGGGGCCGCACCGCGAAGACGGTCGACCTGTACGAGGCCTTCGAGGCGATCTGCCGCGACGAAGAACTCTTCCGCGCCGAACTGGCCCGCTACGCCCCCTTGGTGAACGGTCGCCCCCAGGTCACCCCTGCCCAGATCCCGCCGCTGGTAGCCCAGCATCTGCCGTGGGTGAAGCCGTCGGCGCGGAACAAGATGTTCAATGCTCAGCTGGTGGAGGTGCGATCGCCAGGTGTCTGGGAGGAGCCCACGGCCTACCCCGAGGACCCTGACGCCATGCGTCACAACACGGAGTGCTGGGCACCGGTACTCGGGGCTCTGTCGCATGCTCCCGTCTCGCTCGGCGTGGACGGGGGTCCGCAGTACGACGCGCGGGTGGGCACGGTGTCGCACCAGGAGCTGCTCACGGTGCTGTGCGACCTGCGCTGGTCCGTCCCGGGGCAGTTCTCGCCCCATCTGGAGTTCCTGTTGGACGCCGGGCAGGAATCGGGCACGATCGACGACTGGTGCGTGATCGCTCCGATGCAGAGGTCCGCCCGTCGCAGCGAGGTGCGCATTCTGGGACACGGCCCCTTCTCCCTGGCTCACCGCAAGCGCCGCCGCGGGCCTCTGTTCGGCGCGATCCGCGATCCCAAGCATGTCGCGGCTGCGAAGCGCCTGGCCGGGGCCTCGCACCTGACCGGAAACACGACCGTCGAGCAGTACGTCCGTCCACGCCGAGGTGCACTGGTGCTCTATCCCGTGGTGGAATCCGAGCCCCGGATCCTGTCCGACGGGTCGGTCGATCCGCGTGATCTGATCATGGCCTTCGCCTTCGTCGCCCCACCGTCGACAGCGCAGGGTGACCGCGCCTTGGTGCGGTTCCGTGCGATCGACTCGACCAGGGCAGAATCAGTAATCATCGACCGTGTCGACATGGGTTCGTGAGGCTCTCGACGTTGAACAGCGTGACTCCTTCCTCCCCCGGTGTCTCGGCTCGCATGAGCAGGCAGGCGAGCAAGGACACGGGGGTCGAGCTGGCTGTACGACGGCTGCTGCACGCGGCCGGGCTGCGCTATCGGGTGGAGTACCCGGTGCCTGGCATGGCCCGGCGCCGGCTCGACGTGGCGTTCACCCGGGCGAAGGTCGCCGTCCTGATCGACGGGTGCTTCTGGCACGGGTGCCCGGTGCACGCGACGCAGCCGAAGGCCAACGCGGAGTGGTGGCGCAAGAAGCTGGACCGGAACATGGCCCGCGATCAGGAGACGACCGAGCACCTGGTCGCGCAGGGGTGGACAGTGCTGCGTTTCTGGGAGCACGAGGCCCCTGAGGAAGTGGCCGCGCGGGTGGCGGCCACTGTGGACCAGCAGCTCGCAGAGCGAACGAGGGGGAGAAAAGGATGAGTGGCCTGACCTTCGTGGACGTGTGTTCCGGGGCGGGCGGGCTCGCTCTCGGACTGGAGCAGGCGGGGTTCAAGCCGCGTATGTTGCTGGACGATGACGAACTCGCCGTCCGCACGCTGCGGGCCAATCGGCCGCACTGGAACGTGCTTCACACCGACCTGATCGACTTCGACCCGGCCGAGTACCCCGTGAGCCACGACGTGGATCTCCTGTCGGCGGGCCTGCCACGAGTGAAGTCGAGCGCGACCGTCGGACGCCCTGATTCGGACGCGGAGGAGCGGCTGTTGACGGCCACGATCTACCTCGTCCACGCGATCAGGCCCCGTGCGGTACTCATCGACAACGTTCCCGGGCTCGCGAACTCGGACGCCTACCAGCACTTCCGTGATTTCGCCCGAGCCGAACTCACCCACCTGGGCTACGAGTTCAGCTGGTTCGTCGTGAACGCAGTCGACTTCGGAGTTCCCCAGAACCGCAAGCAGGGCGTCCTGGTCGCCATCGAGCGACAGTGGGCGGCGGCGTTCCGGCAGCCGGCACCGACTGTGCGGCAGCCGGCTACGGTCGGTGCCGTTCTGGGGCCGTCCATGGCATCACGTGGTTGGCGGGACGCCGCCCGTTGGGCCGCACAAGCCGATCGACCGGCTCCGACCCTGGTCGGTGGCTCGAAGAACCGGGGCGGCGCGGACCTGGGGCCGACGGGAGCCAAGAACACCTGGGCGACCATAGGTGTCAACGGTCACACCGTGGGCGACGAGGTTCCCGACGCGGACTTCGTCTGGGATCCCGAACTCGGCAGGGAGCACATGGTGAAGATCACGGTTGGGCAGGCGGCACTGTTGCAAGGGTTTCCCGAGACATGGGAGATCACCGGGCGCAAGACCCCCCGCTACCGCCAGATAGGCCACGCGACACCTCCGCCCGTGGGGAAGGCGTTGGGGCAGGCTGTGGCCGCGGCGCTCGTTCGGGATCCATCGGTCCCCCCGGCCGGCTAGAATTCCGCCACATGACCAGCACGGCGTCCCACAAGCACATCCTCGACCAGCCCTTCGTCCTCGACCTCTTCGCAGGTCCCGGAGGGCTGGACGTCGCTGGCCACTCGCTCGACATCCCGAGCCTCGGCATCGAGTGGGACAAGAGCGCCTGCCTGACCCGGTACGCAGCCGGGCTGGACACCCTCCACGCCGACGTGAGCGCGGTACGCAGGGACGCCTTCGAGTCGCTGCCGCCGGAGATCAACGTGCTCGCCGGCGGCCCTCCGTGCCAGACGTACTCGGTGGCCGGGCACGGCGCCGGGCGCCAGGCTCTGGAGCGGGTCAGGGGGTACATCGAGCGGCTGATGGCGGGCGACTCCGACCAGAAGATCGACGAGGACCTGAAGACCCTCACCGATCCACGTACCGCGCTGGTCCTCGAACCTCTCCGCTACGCGATCCAAGCCACCCGGAGCCCGAACCGGGAGGGCCGCCCCTACGACGTGATCGTCTTGGAGCAGGTCCCCGCGGTGGCCCCGCTCTGGGAGCACTACGCCAAGGTCCTGGAGGAGACAGGGCTCCCCGACGGGACCCGGTACAAGGCGGTCGTCGGCGTCCTCGCCACCGAGACCTACGGAGTGCCACAGACACGATCCCGCGCGGTGCTGATCGCTCGGCGTGAAGGGCTCGGCAAGCCCTCGCTTCCCGCCCCGACCCACCGGGCCTACCAGGCGAAGGAATGGAACCGGAAAAACGGCACCGGCAAACCCGACCAGGCCACGGACCAGGTCCGTCAGCCGACCCTCTACGAGGACATCGACGCGTCGAAGACCGAAGCGGACCTTCGGCCCTGGAGGTCGATGCGTGATGCCCTCGCGAATCCGGTGGGCTCGCATCCGGGGCGATTCACCCCCTTCCTGGTCCGCTCGAACTACGGCAGTTCGGGGCACCCGGGGAGGCGTGGAGTGCGGACCGATCAGCAGCCCGCCACCACCGTCACAGGCCGCATCTCCCGTTTTGTCGTCTTCGAGCACCTTGACGAGAACATCGTCCACGAGGGCCCGCGGTTCAGCATGAACGAGGCGGGAATGTTGCAAAGCTTCCCGCCGGACTATCCGTGGCGCGGTACGGCGCAGGCCCAGCAGGTGGGCAACGCCGTACCGCCCCTTTTCGGTGCGCACCTGCTGAGCTCCGCGCTCGGCCTTCCCCGACCGGACCCGGAGAGCCTGCGCAAGCCGTGGCAGCCGGCCACCGAGGAACAGCGGGCCAAGCTGCGCGACAACGGCTGTGGGGATACCGACGCCTGCACCGACAGGTGCCCACAGCCCAAGGACCAGGTACCGCCCCCCTCATCCGTGCGCCCGCGCAAGGGCAAAAAGACCGCGGCGAAGTAGTGTGAGCGGGATGCCGGAGAGCTCTGTGACGGCCCTCACGGCACCGGGTCAGCCGCTCTCCCTGCCCCTGATCGGCGCCGTCTCGAACAGCTCCGCGAAGTAGCCGGTGAGCGCAGCCACCGACTCCTCCGGGACGGGGTCCTCGTCGGGCCCGGTCGGGAGTTCGTGCCGCTCGACCGGTTGCGCCGATTCGACTTCCGCGATCCAGTCCCGCAGGTGGATGGGATCGCGGGGCTCGTCCGGTGCGAGGACGTCGTAGGTCAGAGTCGCGCCGGCCGTGTTGATCGCGGTGCTGAGACCGTTGATCTCTCGCCCGGTGGTGACCTGCCCGTTTCGCAGGAGACGGACCAACGCCTGGGCGGTGGGTCGGTGGTCGATCAGCTCCATCCGGAGAACGGTGTGGATGAGGTCCTGGTTCCCGCAGGCGATCTCGACCGGCCCGTAGTCCGGCCCGTTACGGAAGAGCTCAGCCGCCCACCACAGTCGGGAGAAGCACTGACGGTCGGCGGGGCCGCTGAAGCGCTGCGCGGCGACACGCGGTTCCGGCTGCTTCGTAGTCGCCTCCGGCAGGTGTCGCCAGACGATGTAGTCGGGAGCCACCGCCAGGGCGATGTGGTTCCACAGGCGCTTGTCCGCCGCTTCCCGGCGTGTCAGGCGCAGCGTGGCATGGAGCCGTGGCGCGAGCCACGCGTCCGCTCGGGTGCGGTCCTCCCGGAACTCGAACATGGCGTCTTCCACCAGGCTTCGGATCGGTTCGACCCACCATCTGGCGTCGTCCTCGGGAAGCGGCTCAACGACCTTGGCCAGATCGATGCCGCCGTGGACCTGTTCGCCCCTGAGGAGTTCTTCGGTGAGGAACGGATCGACAGCCGAGGTGTCGAGCAGGGCCAGGCGTTCCGGCACGTGGTTCGGTTGGGTGATCACGTCTCACTCTCGCGGTTCTTCTGTTCGAGACTGCGAATGGCATAGGCGAGGGCCTTGCCGGCGTCGGCGCGTCTGACCGCCGCGTAGTGGATACGCGTCTGCAGTTCCACCCAGCCGGAGTCGCCGGTACGTCGGCGATGGACCCGTCGCAGTGCCTCCTCGACGTGGACGCCGGGGATCACGTCCGGGAGCATCTCCCGCAGCACCTCGCCCTGCCAGTCGGTCGGGAAGACCGGTCCGCCGCCGGGTTCGACCTCCAGATCGCCGATGGCGCCGTGGAACACCGCGGTCCAGGCGTCGGTGGCCATCTGGGCGACCAGGAGGTCACGCACCTTGCTCTCCACGCCCGAGCTGTTGCTGTCCAGCAGCCCCATGACACCCTCGACGTCGGTGTTCACGAGCACGGTGGGGACTCTGGCCGAGGTGTCCACTATCCAGGGCGCGTCGGCGTAGGCGTGGAGCCATTCCCGGGAGCTTCTCTTGAACGACGCTTGTCGGACTTCGAGTTGGAGGTCGCGGACCGGTTCGTCGGACACCGCGTCGATGATCCAGTTCCGGTCGGTCTCGGCGATCGACCGTCCGCGCACCCCGTCCACCGTTCCGACGGCATGCACGGCGAGGGAGGCCCGCCCCCGGTGATCGTCACGGAGCACCTCCAACGACCCGGACCAGTCGTGGCCGCCCTCCGCATCAAGCGTGAGGTTCGCGGAGGTACGGATGTTGGTCTCGCCGTCCGTCAGTACAGCGAGGACGCACAGCTCGGACCAGGGCACGTCCGGCGCGTTCACCCCGGGCGGCAACGTCGCCGAGAGGCCGATCGTGGCGCTCACCCAGTCCGTGTGGCCTGCGATTCCGAGGGCCACGGCCTGCTGCTGGGTCGAGTAGGCGCTGGTCTCCAACAGGTCGCGGGTGCCGTCGGAGAGTTTGAGGGAGACCGAGGTCACCCTGAGCGTGATCGGCCGGCTGAGTCGCTTGTACGGGTAGATCTTCACGCGTCACTCCCCTTGCCGGCACGCAGTTCGAGGACGAGGCGGGTGAGCGTGGTCCTGACCGGGTGGCTGGTGGCGTCGGTGGTCCCTCGGAACTTCGCGCGTCGTGCGCCGGGGGTAAAGCGCAGGATCCCGTCCTCCACTTCGCAGCCCTCGACGCCTACGAGTTCTGCCCAGTCCAGCCTCGGGCGTCCTCCAGAGCGCACCTCCAATTGGGCCACCGGCACCATCGGGGCGATCTCGTCGCCACGCGGGATGGTCACTTCAGCGGTGATCTGCCACTCTCCGCCTTCGCCGACGGTTGCGTCGAGTGCGTCCAGTGCCGGGACCGCCGGCCCTGTGGGCACCTTGGCCTTGGTCCTCTTCTTCACGGTCAACGCCTTGCGCAGGGCTTCCCCCCCCTCGCGGCTGCTTCGCTTCGGCCGTGCGACAAGTTCCCTCACCGCGTTGTTGGCCTCGCTGGTCAGTGCGTTGATCCGCCGGTACGCGGACGGCGACCAGCGCAGGGTCAGCTCCTCCGTCTGTCCCCAACGGTCGTGCTCGGGCGGTTCCGCCGCACGCAGGAACTCCTCGGCTTCCTTCGCGAAGGGCGCCGTCTCCCCGGCCGCCTCACCCACCAGCAGAACAGCCTGGAAGGGGTTGGTGCCGATCGGCAGCCTCGGGACCGAGGCCCTCTTGACGGTCATGCGGTTGCCGCGGAGCGAGTGCAGCGAGTTCTTCGCGCCGTCCGCGTCCTTCTCGGACTCGGTGACGAGCAGGACTGCCTGGTGCGTACCGAGCGTCCCCCGGGTGCCGCCGGAGAGCGGCAGCTTCAGTGGGACGCTCCGCACCGCGACCTGTCCGGCCTCGGTGAGGCGATCCACCGTGGTGCCCTCGTAGTGCGCCCTGAGGGCTCGGGTCCGGGAGGGCTGCTCGACGGACGGGTCGACCTGCTGCTCCTTCACGACCTCCTTGCCGTTCCGGAAGGCACGGACAGAGACCTCCAGGAGGGGCAGCCGGCTGCCCCCTCCGGTCATCGCGGCCCAGAAGTCGCGGCCCAGTGCCTCGACCAGGCGCTTGTGCATCCTGGTGATGTCCCGCGTGTCCTCGTCGTCCTTCTCGTCGCCCGCGGACCCGTCGTCGGCATCGGACGAGTTCTCCGCGAGGCCTCCCACGTCGTGCGCGCCGACGATGAGGAACGACGTACCGGGTTCGTCGTTCTCCCGGGCCAGGTACAGGCTCTCCACAGTGTCCTCGTCCGCCCACCAGGAACGGGCGACCATGGCTCCGGGCGAGTCGGGGTCGGGGCGTCCGAACCAGGCGGGGCCCGCGTACGTCTCGCCATCGACCTCGCGCCAGGGCAGTTCGAGACGACCGATGACCCGCCGCTCGGTGCGCCCCTCGTGCGGCACGGAGAGGGTGGAGTTGATGAGCACGAGGCCGAGTGCGCTGGTGGCCCACAGCGTCGCCTTGCCCAGGCCGTACGAACCGCCCGCGCTGTGCCCGGACTTGAGGCTCTCCAGTTGGCGTCTGACGACGGCGGCGAACTTGCCGTCCGCGTAGTCGTCGCCGGTGAGCCCGGAGGCGTTGTAGTCGTCGACACGCAGTAGGACCAGGCGGCCCTTCTCGTACATGTCGCGCACCCCGGCGTCCACGACCCGGCCGACCTTCTGGCCGCCCGCGCTTTCGGAGACGGCGGAGTAATGGGGGAACAGGTCGTTCCACAGGATCGCCTCGCGGAAGGCGTCGAGCGCCTCCCCGGTCAGCTCGTGCAGGGTGTAGCGGACCTTGACCGGCCGTCCGTTCTCTGTGAGCCGCTCGTCGAGGCTGTTCTGGCAGGTCTCCCGAGCGAGCACCTGCACGTCGGCGTCGAAGGCGAAGGCGGCGGCGTTGCCCAGGTCACGGCCGCCGTCGGGGTAGCCGGGGCGGTGGTACCAGGTGACCGGGAGGCCGGCCTGTGTGTCGGTGGTACGGGTGTGCACCGTGCCGAGGTCCGTACCGAGGACCCTGGCGATGTCCGTCATGACGGTCGGACGGGGGGTCGATCGCCCGGCGATCCACGCGGAGACGGCGGCTCGGGTCAGCCGCAGCTCCTTGGCCAGTTCGGCCTGCGTCTTCCCCGCGAGCTTGAGCTGCCGGGCCAGCCATGGCCCGAACTCCTCACCTGTCTCCACGCGCCACCTGCTCTTCCTCGTGTCGTACGAGGGAGGCTAATTTGACGATCACGATCATGTCAACCAAAAGTTAACCGAGCAAGGGGCCACGACAGGTCCAGCCGGTCAGCCCGAATCGTCCAGTTCACCCTCTTCACCCCTGCGTGCCCGCTCTGCACAAACGGAATTCGTCAACTTCTTTCACGTGGGCAGACGTTGGGGCTTGCCGACTTCACAAAACCCCGATACGTTCGCCACGTTGGAAAAGCCAACTCGCCTGCGAACCGGTTTGCCCGGGGGCCGCGCGACTGGCCAGCAGTGTGCCCACATGCGTTCAACGAGCGTACGGGGAAACGTTTTTGGAAAGCTCTGGCGGCCGGGGGGATCCAGCCACTACAGTGATCAGTCAGCGTGAATCCCACAGCAGGAACCATTCGCTTCATGGGGGCGTTACCCGACTGCTCTCCCGTGCGAATTAAAGGACATCAATCGACAGGGGCGGGGACTCAATGAGCGAGGACGACTGTTTTCCATTACTGCTCTCCCAGCGGGAGCGCAGCGCGCTTGAGCTGAATACTCAGCGAGTGGTGAGCAAGGTCGAAGTTGCGGACTTCTCGAACCGCCATGACCTGTCCGAGGGAGATTTCCTCTCGGGATTCCTCGACCTGGACAAGGCGGTTCCGGTGCTGCCGGAAGAAAGCCCTCCTGCCGCCTGACCCTGCGCATTCCACCCGCATGACCTGCACACTCGTCCATCGGAGAGACGCTCCGACCACCGGTGTGCGATGAGCCATGGGCCGGCTCGCCCCCAGCCGGCGGGCCGGCCCATCACCCAGGCTTTCACCCACCTTCGACATCAGGAGCGCTGCAACCTTGCCGTCCTCGTCCTCAGCGGTGATCGAAACCGTTCTCGAACAGTCCTCCCGCGTTCTGCAAACGTATACGGTGGACCCCGGCCTCGTAGCCGAGCACGCCAATGGCGAGCGCCGCATCACGCAGGGCGGGTACGGCGACCGTCAGCTTTTCGAGCTCGTACAGAACGCAGCCGACGAAATCGCGAGTGAACCCGGCGGACGCGTCCACGTGGTCCTCACGGAGACACACCTGTACTGCGCCAACGAGGGAAGTCCGGTCACCCCGGAAGGGGCGGAAACCATCCTTCGGATGAGTATGTCGAAGAAGCGTGGCGGGCAGATCGGGCGATTCGGGGTCGGTGTGAAGTCGGTCCTCGTGGTGACCGACGCTCCGGAATTCTTCAGCCGCACCGGGAGTTTCGGATTCGACCGTGCCTGGTCCTACGAGCAGATCAAGGCAGTGCCCGGTGTGACGGAGCGCTACGGCCAGGAGTTCGACGCTCCCGTCCTGCGGATGGCCCGCCCGCTCGACATGCAGGCCGAACGCGCCTCCGACCCCGTACTGGACAAGCTGTTGGCCTGGGCGACCACGGTCGTCCGGCTCCCGCTGCTCCCGAAGGCCGACGACCGGCTGGGGAAGGACATGCACGGCAATCGTGGCAAGGACCACGGTGAGCCCCGTGAGGAGTTCCCGGTCGGTTTCCAGCTCTTCTCGCCGCACGTCGCGAAGGTCGTGCTGGAGGATCACCGTCCCAGGCCCATGGCCCGCCGGACGCTGACCACCCAGCAGTCCGGCGATCTGCACACCGTGACTGAGGAGCGCACGGGGAAGGCCCTCTCCACGGAGCGCTGGCGTGTGTTCACCACCACGCACGTGCCGGGGCCCGCGGCCCGCGCGGACGCCGGAGAGCTGCACGACCGGGTCGCGCTCGACTTGTCCTGGGCTGTCCCCGCGCTGGAACGAGACTCTGAGAGCGGCCTGTACGTCAGCCCCCGCTCACGCGGTCGCGGCAAGTTCTGGTCCTTCTTCCCCACCAAGTACGAGATGTCACTGAGCGGCATCCTCAACGGGGCGTGGAAGACCAACGAGGACCGGCAGAACCTGCTCGACTCCTCTCCGTTCAACCAGGAAATGATCAGGGTGTCGGCGCGACTGGTCGTCGAGTCCCTCCCCACGCTGGCCCCGGCCGAGGACCCGGCCGCCTACCTCCCCCTGCTGCCCGGCCGTGTCAAGGAATCGATCAGCTGGGCCGACGAGTTCCTGACCCGGGAGATCTGGGCCCGCACCGCCACGAGCCCCTCGCTGCCCGACCAGGACGGTGTCCTGCGCACCCCCGAGCAACTGCGCGTCCACCCACGGCTGGACAAGGACCTGAAGCAGCTCACGCGGTGGCTGCGGATGTGGCACGAGTGCCCCGGACGGCCTTCGGACTGGTTGCACCCGAGCGTGGAGGCAGACGCCCTGCGCTCGGGCAAGGTCGAGCACATCCTCGCCGCCGCCGGACACGAGCGGGCCGGGGTCCGCGACTGGCTGGAGGCCCTCGTCGCGAACGGCACCGCCGAGGCGTCGGCGGTGGCCGTCCGCATCCTGGCCGACATGCTCGAGAGGCGCTCCCCCTTCGCTGATGAGGCCCGCAAGGCCCGCGTCGTGCTGACCGAGGAGCACGGGCTGGTCGCCCCGGTCCACGGCAAGGTGTTCCGCCGGGCCGAGCACCAGGACGGACTGCGTGAGTCCACGGTGTACGTCGTCGACGAACTCGCCCAGGACCCGTCACTGGCGCACGCGCTCAACGTCCTCGGCATCCGCGAGGCCGACGTCGAGGGTCGGTTCGCCAGCGTCCTCGACCAAGGCTTCGACCACTACGGGGAGTCCGACTGGGAGCGTTTCTGGGAGCTGTTCCGCCAGGCCGGCATCCGTCGGCTGGCCCACAAGGTCCTGGAGCGCGTGCCCGACCCGCGCACCACTCTCCGGGTACGGACGACCGACAAGCGCTTCCGGCCGGTCGCGGACTGCATGCTGCCCGGTGTCGTGGTCGACGCCGAGCGCGATCCGAGCGTCGCCGTCGACATGACGTTCCACTCCGACGACGCGTCCTTCTTCCCTCAGATCGGCTTGCGGGAGCGGCCGGCCGGCGGCGTGCAGCCGCAGGCCGACGAGGCCTGGTTCGAGGAGTACCGTGCGGCCGTCCACGCTTCCTACCTGCGCTCCCTGGACAGCCGTGCCCCCCGGCCCGCGCTGAACCGGATGAGGGTCGAGGGTGCTGCGATCGGTGGTCCTCTCCATCTTTTCCGTGCCCTGTCCGAGGAGTCCCGCGCCGCCTTCCTGAAGGCGCTGCCCGACGATGCCGTGGTGGACAACTGGACGCGTCAGTTCGGCGCCCAGACCAGCACTCGGCAGGCGGTGATGTCCCCGATCCGATGGATGCTGCGCAAGTACGGCAGGGTCGCCACTTCGCAGGGGATCAAGCCGCTGACGGAGGCCGTCGGCCCCCAGCTCGCTGCCTACCGCGATGTGCTGCCGGTCGCCGACATCTCCCTCGAGAAGGCCCGCAAGCTGCGGCTGCCGATCACCGTCGAGGAGGTTCCCGCCGACCGCTGGGACGCGCTCCTCGACGAGGTGTCCCGCAGCGAGGACGACGCCTTCGTCGGCGCCACCTACGTGATGCTGACCCGGTTCGAGGCGGATTTCCCCGAGGACTCCCTCACCCGCTGCCGGATCGGTGACACCTGGGGCACCCGTCCCGACGACGAGATCACCCTCGCCGTCGGCGCCGCCGAGTACCGGGCCCTGCGTGCCGAGCAACTGCCGGCCCTGCTCGTGCCGACCGCAGAGGATGCCGAGCTGATGGTCGAGAAGTGGGGCATGCTCCGCTACGCCGACGTGATCAGTCGGGAGACCCGCGAGGTTCCCGAGGGCGACCCGGTCCCCCTCGTCGAGCTGTTCCCCGCTCTGCGTCCGCGTCTGAACAGCGGCAACCGGAGCAGCACGGTGCAGCGGTGCAGCGAGCTGGAGGAGGTCACACGTACTCCCAACGGCACACACGCCTCTCCCCTGGACGCTGTGCGCCAGGGCGGCACGGTCAAGATCCGTGTGCCGCGTGAGCCCGAGCCCATGCTGCGACTGATCGACCGCGAGCTCGGCCTCGGTCTGGGCACGGCCGGCTGCCGCGCAGTGCTGGAGCACCAGGACCGCATGGCCAAGGACAGCGCCCTGAAGGCGGCGCAGAAGGCCGTGCGCGACGCCGAGGACGTCGTGGCCAAACTCGAGCTGCTGATCGGCGCCGAGGCGCTCAGGGCCGGCCTGCCCGAAGGACTGATGGACGCCGAGCTGCAGGCGACCGGTGGCGTGGAGCCGTCCGGGCGCCGCATCGCCCAGATGGCGTTCAACGCGCACGGTGACGGAGTGCTTCAGCAGCACACCCAGGACATCCAGGCGCGCTTCCCCAACGCACCGGTGGGGTACGGGGGTTCGTCGGCGGCCATCGCGTTCGTCTCCGACCTGCTCCTGCCTGTGACGTTCGCCGGTTCCAGGACTCCCTCGCCGCCTTCCTTCGAGACGGTCGAGGGGCCCCGGGACTTTCCCAGGCTCCACGACTACCAGGAGGACCTGGTCCGGAACATCTCTACCCTGCTCGACCGGCTCGCCCCGCAGCGCGGCATGCTGTCCTTGCCCACGGGCGCCGGCAAGACACGGGTCACTGCCGAGGCCGTGATCCGTTGGGTGAAGCGGGTCGGCGATCTCAAGGGGCCCTTGCTGTGGATCGCTCAGACCGAAGAGCTGTGCGAACAGGCCGTGCAGAGCTGGAAGTTCGTCTGGAGCAAGGTCGGTGCCGAGCGACCGCTGACCATCAGCCGTCTGTGGAGCAGCAACGAGGTCGGCAACGTCGTCGACCACCCCCACCTGGTGGTCGCCATGGACGCGAAACTGGAGCGATGCCTGAGCACCGACCAGTACGCGTGGTTGCGTGAGCCCGCGCTCGTGATCGTGGACGAGGCGCACACCGGCATCTCCAAGCGGTACACGGAGATCCTCGGCCTGATGGGTCTGACCCAGTACGAGACGCGCCGGCATCTGCTCGGTCTTACCGCCACCCCGTTCCGCAACACCAACGAGGACGAGACCCGCCGGCTGATCACCCGCTTCGGCAACCGACGGCTCGACGACGGCGTGTTCCCCTCCGGCGACCCGTACCGCGACCTGCAGGAGTGGGGCATGCTCGCCCAGGTCGAGCACCGCACCCTGGAGGGCGGTCGGATCGTGCTGGACCAGGACGAGAAGACGCACGCCGAACGCATGGCGATGCTGTCCCGTGCCGCCGAGCAGCGGCTCGCCGACGACCACGAGCGGAGTCTGCGCATCGTCGAATCGGTGGCCGCGCTGCCGCCGGACTGGCCGACGCTGCTCTTCGCCACCTCCGTCGACCACGCCAAGTATCTGGCGGCCATGCTCAACGATCGAGGTGTCCGGTCCGCCGCCGTGGATTCGACGACCAGTGCGCAGAACCGTCGGGCGCGGATCGAGAACTTCAGGAACGGCCGCATCCGTGTGCTCACCAACTACGGTGTCCTCACCCAGGGGTTCGACGCGCCCGCGACCCGGGTCGTGGTGGTGGCACGGCCGGTCTACAGCACCAACGTGTACCAGCAGATGATCGGCCGCGGCCTGCGCGGCCCCAAGAACGGCGGCAAGGACACCTGCCTGATCCTCAACGTCGACGACAACATCGCCAACTTCGACACCGCGCTGGCCTTCACCCAGTTCGAGCACCTCTGGAGCCGTACGTGACCGACGTCTACCTCGGCAGTCCGCCGCTCACCGCCGAGCAGCGAGCCGTCGTCGAGCAGCCCTGGGACGCGCGGGTCCTGGTCACCGCCGGGGCCGGCGCGGGAAAGACGCACACGCTGGTACGTCGGCTCGACGCCCTGTGCGGACACGAGGACCCGGAGGAGTCGCTGGAGGCCACCGACATCCTGGTGCTCACCTTCTCCCGGGCAGCCGCTCGGGAGTTGCGTGAGCGCATCACCCGGCACGGGGACCGGGCCCGCCGGGTGCGCGCCCAGACCTTCGACGCCTGGGCGTACGGGGTGCTCGTCCAGGCGTACCCGGACCGGGACTGGGCCACGGCTTCCTTCGACGAGCGGATCAGAGCCGCGGCGGAAGCCGTCGAGGAGGGCGCGTTGGAGTCCGGCGACTCGGTCCCGCCGTCCCATGTGGTGATCGACGAAGTGCAGGACCTGCTGGGCGATCGCCGGGAACTGGTGGAGTCCCTGCTCGACCGTTACCAGGACAGCTGCGGCTTCACCGTGGTCGGTGACGCCGCCCAGTCCGTGTACGGCTTCCAGATCGAGGACCCGGTCGAACGCAACGACGAGACCGGCAGGTTCTTCGAGTGGTTGCGCCGTTCGTACCCCGACGACCTGGTGGAGCTGCATCTCACCGAGAACTTCCGGGCCGTCACCCCGGAGGCGCGGATCGCGCTGTCGCACGGCCCCCGGCTCCAGCAGGTCCGTGACACGGACGAGGCTGCCACCTTCTACGAGGAACTTCGCGACCTGCTCCTGGATCCGGCGAACGCGCTGGGCGACCTCACCGACGAGTACACGCTGCAGGGTCTGCGGGACCTCGACGAGACCTGCGCCATTCTCACCCGCGACAACCAGCAGGCCCTGGTGGTCTCACGGGTGCTTCACGAGAACGGCATCGGGCACCGGCTGCGCCGTCCCCTCGAGGAGCGGCCGGTCCCCTACTGGGTGGGTGAGCTGTTGCGCCGTACCGAGGCGGCCGGCCTGCCCGAGGACCGTTTTCGCTCCCTGCTGGAACAGATTCCGCTGCCCCACGAGCCGAACGCGAGCGCCCTGTGGGCGGTGCTGCGACGCGCCACCCGTTCGCCCGGGCGTACCGCGCTCGATCTGGCCCGGCTGCGCCGCCTGGTCGCCGACGGTCGGTTCCCCGACGAGGCGGCCGACCCGGAGACCGCGCGGATCGTCGTCTCCACCGTGCACCGGGCCAAGGGGCTGGAGTTCGATCGGGTGATCGTCCTGACTCCGCCGACCGTCGCCGAACTCCACAAGCGGTACGGCACCGAGGCGGACCTCCCCGCGGAGGCCCGTGCCCTCTATGTGGCGATGACCCGCGCCCGACAGGATCTCTACCACGTCCACTCCCCCGAGTTGCCGATCATCAAGAGGACAGGGAACCGCAAGAACGGTCGGCGGTACGTCGGCTGGTGGCGGTCGTACGACAGGTACGGCGTGGTGGCCGAGGCCGGTGACGTCTGCCGGGACAACCCGCCCGGTCACGCGACCGACGCCATGGCGGCCCAGACGTATCTCCTGCAGGAGGTCGGACCGGGTCAGGAGGTGCTGCTGCGCAAGCGCCACGATCTGCCGGCGGGCGAGGCTCAGAGCCCGCCGTACGCCCTGCTGCACCGGGGACGGGAGATAGGCGAGGCATCGGAGCGGTTCCGACAGGAGCTGTTCCAGGTGCAGAAGGTGAACCGGACCTGGGACCCGTGGTGGCCCGACGAGATCCACGGTCTGCGGATCGACACCTTGGAGACGGTGACGGGCAGCGTCGCGGCCGGCGCCAATGCCGGCCTGGGCGACCGAGGTGTGTGGGTCGCGCCGCGGATCACCGGCATCGGCATGTTTCGACGGGCTGACGACAAAAAGGAGCAGGGCGCATGACGCACGTGGCAGGTCGGCACTCCGAGCACTATCGAGTGCGGGACGAGGAAATCCTCGTGGGGCTGCGCAGGGAACTCTTCGGTCCCACCGAGGAGTCCGAGCCGGAGGACCGGGCCGAGGTTCTCCCTCAGGACGCGCCGATCGACCGCTACCTGACCGGGGTGCTCTATCCCCGCGCCTCACGGGAGCGGAGGGTCGAGAACGCCGCCGAGCAGAACGGCCTGGACGCCACGCCTGTACTCGCCCGAGAGGACGCCGAGGAGGCCGGCGCCGCGCAGGAAGCCGGTGCCCCGGGCGACAAGCGCCCGTCCTCCATGGGCCTGACCTTCGCGATCGACCCGACCGTAAGCGACACGATCGTGGTCTCGGCGCGCGCGGCGGTCTACGAGCCCACCGACGCGGACGGCAATCCGGTCCCGGCCCGCCGCGCCGAGGCCCGGACCGTCGCGGAGCAGCGGGAGCGGTGGCTGCGCAGGGAACTCCGGCTCCCCGAGCAGAGCATCGACGTGACCGCCCCCACCCCGGGCGACCTGATCGACCTCGTGCCCGAGAAGGTCGCCCTGCACGTCATCGTCCGCCGACGCGATCCGATCACCGGCACGGTCGCCGTCACGGTCACGCTGATCAACAGGCAGAAAGTCGGTGAGCGGGACCTCCAGGATGCCTTCGCCCTGTTCCAGTGCGGCCTGACGGTTCGGGCCGGTGACGGTTCCAGCGCGTTCGTCGAGCGTCCCGCCCCGGCCGCACACGACCCGGAGGTCGCCACCAGTCGACTGCTGCACCGCCATGCCCCGACCTTCGCCATCGGCCACGGCTGCGCCGCCGTCTGGGACTGGAACCCGTCGCCGATCGGCGTGACCGACAGCATCCCGGCAGCCGTCCCCGAGGTACGCAGCGAGTTCCTTCCCAGCGTGGAGGTGCTGCTGGCCGACTCCAACCCGGAGATCGACAGCTCCTCGCTGTCGATGCTGGGACTGGCCGAGAAGTCCGACACCGAGGTCCTGGCCGCTTTGGAGGCGCTGGCCACTGGGTACGAGGACTGGATCGCCCGTAAGTCGGCCGAGGCCGACTCTCTGACGGGCAGTTCCCACGAGCAGCCCGCGCGCGACCAGGTGGAAGCCTGTCGCGAGGCGCTCGGCCGGATCCGCGAGGGCATCGGGCTGCTACGCAGCAAGCCCGACCTGATGCGGGCGTTCCGGCTCGCCAACCGTGCCATGGCCGACCAGCGCGCTCGCAGCGCCTGGGTGAAGAATGGGCGCGTCGGCAGCCCCGACCCGTCCGTCGGGCGCTGGCGCCCCTTCCAGATCGCTTTCGTGCTGCTCTGCATGGCCGGCATCGACGACCCCGAGCACGACGATCGGAAGATCTCCGACCTGCTCTGGTTCCCGACCGGTGGCGGCAAGACGGAGGCCTATCTCGGGTTGATCGCCCTGACGTCCTTCCTGCGGCGCATCCGCAAGGGCGCCGACGGTGGCGGCGTCACCGTCCTCATGCGCTACACGCTCCGACTGCTCACCCTGCAGCAGTTCGAACGTGCGGCGATCCTGCTCTGCGCCATGGAACACATGAGGCGCCACACAACCGAGTTGGGCGACGAACCGTTCTCCGTCGGCATGTGGGTGGGGCGCTCGGCCACTCCCAACACGCTGGCCGAGGCCGCCGCCAGGCTCGACGAGCTGCGCGCCGACCTCGACAAGCGTCTCGCCACCGAGAATCCCGTCCAGCTGCACGCCTGCCCCTGGTGCGGGACCCGGCTCGACGCCCGGGACTACGAGGCCGACGAGGACGCCAAGCGGATGTACATCCGCTGTCCCGGCACGGACTGTGACTTCGCCGACGGCCTCCCCGTCCACCTGATCGACGAGGCGGTGTACGACGCGCGTCCGACGCTGGTGATCGCCACCGTCGACAAGTTCGCCTCGATGCCATGGCGTCCGGCGACCTCCGCGCTCTTCAACCTCGACGACCCGCACGACGACACTCCTCCCCCGGAGCTGATCGTCCAGGACGAGCTCCACCTGATCTCCGGCCCCTTGGGCACCCTCACCGGCCTCTACGAGACCGCCGTGGACGCGCTGGCCGACCGCCCCAAGGTGATCGCCTCCACCGCGACCATCCGCCGCGCCGCCGACCAGGGCCGCCACCTCTTCGCCCGCGAGGTGCGGCAGTTCCCGCCCGCCGGCCTGGACTCCCGCGACTCGTGGTTCGCCGTGGAGACCCCGCGCGAGGAGAAGGCGAGCCGCCGTTACGTCGGCCTCCTGGCTCCCGGCACCAGCCAGTCCACGTTGTTGATCCGTACCTACGCCACGTTGCTGCACCGGGCCATGCACTCGGAGACCGATGACAAGGTGCGCGACGCGTACTGGAGTCTCGTCGGTTACTTCAACAGCCTGCGGCTGCTCTCCGCGGCCGAACTCCAGGTCCACGACGACGTGGTCGCGTACCTGGAGCTACTCGCCGAACGCGAGGGCGTGGCAGTACGCTCGGTGGCCAACTACTCGGAGCTGACCAGTCGGATCGACGCAAGCGAGATTCCCTCGCGCCTCAAGGGCATCGAGAAGAGGCTCCCCGACGAGGACACCGTGGACGTCCTGCTCGCCACCAACATGATCGCGGTGGGGGTGGATGTGGACCGGCTCGGGTTGATGGCCGTGATGGGCCAACCGCAGACGACGGCCGAGTACATCCAGGCCACGAGCCGTGTCGGCCGCTCCCACCCCGGCCTGGTGGCCGTCATGCTCAACGCGGCGCGAGCCCGTGACCGCTCGCACTACGAGAACTTCCAGCACTACCACTCGGCTCTCTACCGCGAGGTCGAGTCCACCTCCGTGACCCCGTTCTCCGCCCGCGCGCGTGAACGAGGACTGCACGCGGTGATCGTCGCTCTCGCCCGCCTCCTGATCCCGGCCGCCCGCCCGAACGAGGGCGCCGGTCGGATCGAGGCCTACGAGCACGTCCTGCGGGGCCGCATCAGGTCCCTGCTCCTGGACCGCGTCCGCGCGGTGACTCCCTCGGAGACCGGGGCCGTGGCGCAGGGATTCGACGAGTTCGTCGAATGGTGGTGCCGGGAAGCCGACATCCACGGTGAGTTGCTCTTCGAACCGAAGCGGGGCAGCCGTGCCCCTTCGCTCCTGAAGTCGTACGACGACGAGTCCGCGGACCGCGAGGCGTGGTCCACCCTGTGGAGCCTGCGCGACGTCGATGCCGAGTCCGCCCTTTTCATGGAGGGAAACCGATGACCCCGCCCCCCGCCCGCCGCCGTCGGACCGCGGCGAACGGCGCCGCCCCGGCCCACAACCTCCCCCGCCGCGGTACGGTCCGCCGCGCCCAGGCGATCAGCACGTACGGCGTGGGGTCGCTCATCGCCGTCGACCACGAGTCCTTCGTCGTCTCGGGCCTGGACGAGGCCGATCGGAGCTGGAGCAAGGACGAGTCGCCCGTCGTCCATGAGCGGCGACTGGCCCGGCTGCTCGATGTCGACTGCTTTCGGCTGCCGCCGGCGTCCGAGGACACCAGCAAGGACGGTCTTCGGGTCCGCCGCTTCCCCCTGATGCACTCGTGTCCCGAGTGCAACGACCTGCAGCCACACCGCGACTTCTCACCGCCGGTCGGTCGAAGCGTCTGTGGTACGTGCGAGGTGGACCTCGTCCCCTCCCGCTTCGTCGTCGCCTGTGAGGCCGGGCACCTCGACGAGTTTCCCTACTGGCAGTGGGTGCACCGCTCATCCGACCGTGATTCCACGAGAATCGGGAGGTGCGGTGGCAAGCTCAGGATGCGCACGACCGGGCGCACCTCCTCGCTCCGCTCCATCGTCATCTCCTGCACCTGCGGCCAGGTGCCCGAGGTCTCGATGGAGGGTTCCTTCCGCAGGAACGCGCTGAAGGACCTGCGTCTCACCTGCCGAGGCGCCCGCCCCTGGCTCGGTACCTCCGCCACGGACCCGGCGGGGTGCGGACTTCCCCTGCGCACACTGCAGCGCGGTTCCTCGTCGGTGTGGCAGCCTGTGCTGAAGTCGGCGCTCTCCATCCCACCGTGGAGCAGCGGCCGTGCGGATCCGCTCGCCAAACATTGGGCGAAGCTGAGGAAGTACGACGACCCCGCGCGTATCGCGGGCTATCTCGACGCCGTTTTCGGCGACGAGAAGTGGCCCCTTCCCCTGGAGGAGATCACGGCCCTGCTCGACGCGGAACGTGAGGAGGACCCGGAGGACGACAAGGCGCACAGCTTCGACCACCGCTACCGCGCCCTGCGCAACAAGGAGTACGAGCGCCTGCGTTCCGGCAACGACGAGAGCGAGCACTCTCGTGACGAGCAGTTCGTCTGCGAGACACCGCTCGGTGACCCGAGCGTGCTCCAGCCCCTCGGGATCACCGGTCCGATGCTGGTGAAGAAGCTCCGCGAGGTACGGGCCCTGAAGGCGTTCACCCGTCTCGTCGACGCCGAGTCGACGACCGACGCGAAGGAGATGCCGCTCTCCCAGAACCCGCTGCGCTGGCTGCCGGCCATGGAGGTCCAGGGCGAGGGCGTCTTCCTGCGCCTGGACGAAAGCCGACTGGACGCCTGGGAGAAGGCTACGGCCGTGGCAGCCCGGGTCGAGCGCATGCGTACCGCTCACCAACGGGTGCTCGAGCAGCGGGCCGACGACCCGAGCCGGGCCGTGTCGTCCCCGGCGACGCCTCGCATGGTGCTGTTGCACACCTTGGCCCACGTCCTCATCGATGAGTGGAGCCTGGAGGCGGGCTACCCGTCCGCCTCCTTGCGCGAGCGCCTGTACGCCGCGGACGACATGGCCGGGGTGCTGATCTACACGGCGACGAGCGATTCGGCGGGCAGCCTCGGCGGTCTCGTCGCCCAAGGCGAACCGGAACTCCTCGACCGCACGGTGCGTTCGGCGATCCGCCGGGCCGAGTGGTGCTCCTCCGACCCCCTCTGCATGGAGGCCGAGGCGGCCGGTTCCACCGGGACGAATCTCGCTGCCTGTCACGCCTGCGTGATGCTTCCGGAGACGAGCTGCGAGCACAACAACATCCTGCTCGACCGTGCTCTGCTGGTGGGCACTCCGGAGGATCCCTCGGTGGGATTCTTCCGGCAGGTCCTGACCGCCTGAGGCAAGCCTCACCGTACGTGCGCGGGCGGAGCGGCTTCGAAGCGTCTCTGCGCGTGGTCGAGCACCTCGTCCGCGTCACCACCGTGGGCCCGGAGCCAGCGGAGGAAGTCCGTGATGACGTCGATCACGGACTCCTCCGCCACCGCCCGACTCACCCTGCCGGGCCCGGGTTCGTAGGAGCAGGACGCCGGCTTCAGCTTCGCGTACGTGTCCAACAGCGCTTCAGCCCGCGTCACTGACGGGTCCTGCCCGTCGCCTGCTGACGAGGCGAGCCCAATAGCCAGCTCGCACCATGTCACCTTGCGGTCCTTGTGGAGCTGAACGCCCCAGCGGTCAGCGAGCGCATCGACCAGCGTCATGCCTCGCCCGCCCTCGGCGTCGGTCTCCGCGACGACGAGGGCGGGCAGGGTTCGTGTGTCCGGGTCGTGGACCTCGATGCGCAAGCACGCGCCGGTCATCGCGACCACGAGCGAGCCCCGGGTACCGACACCGACGTGCGTGACGACGTTGGAGACGAACTCGCTGACGCAGAGCTGGGCTGTGTCCACGAGTTCGTGCAGGCCCCAGGCCGACAGACGGAGCCGTACGACGCGGCGCAGGGCGGCCACTTCCTCCGGGTGGGCGACGAACTGCACGTCCCACGACTCACGTGTCACGCAGCTTCTCTGGATCACGGGGTCTCTCCCATCGAGGTCCGGTCGGCCTTCACGGGCACCACCGGAGCGTGATGAACGCTCACTCTGTGTTGCTTCGCGGATTCAGCATGACGTCCGCCCATCCCTTCATGCAATGTGCAGCACGGGATTCCCACTTCTGAGTGATTGGCAAGCAGCCCTCTTGGCATGAGACTGAAGTCTCGTTACGCGTCATGCGGTTGAGGAGAACGAGATGGCCGGATCACCGACGGCACGCCGTCGGCGTCTGTCGATCGAGCTGAAGAAGCTCCGGGAGAAGAGCACGCTGACCTGCGCCCAGGTCGGGCAGGCACTGGACTGGAGCGGCTCCAAGGTCAACCGCATGGAGACGGGCAGCGGCAGGGTCCAGCCGTCCGACATCGACGCGCTCTGTCGGTTCTACGAGACGAGTGACGAGCTGCGCGAGTTCCTCAAGTCGCTGGCTCGCGAGGCGAAGACACGCGGGTGGTGGCAGGTGCACGGTGCCGGTGTGCCCGAGTGGTTCAACATCTACATCGGCCTGGAGCAGGACGCCTCCGCACTTCGCCAGTACCAGTGCGAATTGCTGCCCGGTCTGATGCAGACCGCCGCGTACGCCCGTGAGTTGCACACCACGGGCGCGCACCTCTCGCCGGAGGACATCGACCGGGCCGTTCGGGTACGGCTGGAGCGCCAGGAGATGCTGACCCGCCCCGACGCCCCCGATGCCTGGTTCGTCGTGAACGAGGGTGCGGTGCGCAACGTCATCGGCGACCGCGCCTTGATGCGGGAGCAGCTCGAACGAGCCCTTGACTCAGCCGCGTTGCCGAACGTGACCCTGCAGGTGCTCCCCTTCGACGCGGGGACGTACCCGGCCACCGGCTCCTTCACCATGCTCGGTTTCCCCGCCCCCGAGGACCCGGACCTGGTGTATCGGGACGGCATCACGGACGCTGTCTACCTGGAGGGCGAGCATCACGTCCGCGAGTACACCAAGGCCTTCGACAGGCTGCGCGCCGCGGCCCTGAGTCCTCAGCGCTCCGCCCAACTCATCAAGTCAGTGGTGAAGGAGTACGCGAAGTGAGCACCGCGGATCGGACGGGACCCGCTTCGGCATGGTTCAGGTCGTCCTACAGCAACGGCGCGGGCGGGGAGTGTGTGGAATGCGCGTACTCCACCCACGGCACGCTCGTACGTGACTCGAAGCGGGCGGAGGGACCGGTGGTGCGTGTGCGGGCCGGTGCGTGGAGTGTGTTCGTGGGGTCCCTGACCCGCAATCCTTCCGGGTAGAGCCACGGTTCCCACTGTTCGGAACCGACAAGTCGCTCGTGGGCCGCGGAGGCCCGTGGAAGGTTGCTGGCGCATGAGGGACACACCTTCGTGGGCGGGGTCGGAATTTCGGACGACGAGCGGCCCCGTGCGCGGCCGGCGGCCGGTCGACGGTGTGGTGGCCGTCCTTGGTGTGCTGTACGCCGCCGCGCCCTTCGGCCCTGACCGTTTCCGCGAGCCCCAGCCCGTCCACGGCTGGAGCGGACCGCGGGACTGCACGGTTTTCGGGCCCGTCGCACCGTAGTCGGCGGAGTTGCCCGGTTCGCCGAGGTGGCGCGCGGGGGACGAGAGGTTCTCACCGTCAATGTGTGGGTGTGGCGGCAGCGGGGCGGACAGCGGCACCACGGCCCGGGCGTGTGGCGGCCGAAGCGCGCATTCGGCCCCGAGTTCGGTCACTGCTTCCATCGTCATGCCCGCCCCACCCTTCCGATGCCGCCGCAAGTACATGCGTACACCCCGCCCCGGCGGCCGGGGCGGTCCGCCGTGGGTCGCGGTGATCACCGCAGGGGCTCCGCCGCAGTGGATCCGGCATTCACTGCGGCGGAGCTGTCCCGGACGCTTCTCGGACAGGGCCCTGGCCAGGCCGGACAGTCCGTGCCCTGTCCGGGACAGCTTTCTCCGCTTTCCTCCTTCTTCGTCCTTGCCATTCTTGAGGCTGTCAGCCGGGGATGCCCCGGCTGAATCCGTAAGCAGACGAGAAGGAGTACATCGTGCGTATTCGTTCCGCTCTTGGTGCCGGACTCGGGGGAGCTGTCCTCGCTCTCGGTGCCGTGGCCGTTCCCGCACAGGCCGTCGAGGCAGCACCGCAGGGCGCGCTGGCCCTCCCCTCGTGGTGCACCAACGGTGAGGCGTGGGATGTGGACGGCAGGACGTACGGGGTTCGCTGTGACGTGACCTTCGCCTACTACGCGAAGGTCACCTGCACGAACGGCAAGAGCACGAAGATCGCCAGGGGGGTCCAGACGAACGACAACCGCTGGTCGTACGCCTACTGCACTTCCCATGGGAGCAACTGGCGGGTCGTTCCGGGCACGGGAGGACCCGTCAGGGCTTGATGACTCCCGGAGCCCCCCGCCTCCGGAGTGGGCCGGACGCGCAGGCAGACGGCACGGCGGCTTGTCGTCACTCCGGTGACGGTCTCGCCCGCACACCCGAGGTGCAGGCCTGGCGTGGGTCTCCTTGATGGGGAGTGTTTGCAGGAGGGGCGCCCGAAGGCACAGAAGGTGGCTTCGGGCGCCCCTTTCGACTGCGCGTCTCACGCTCGTACGCCGGCGGGAGGGCCCCGGGAGGCCGGTGACGTACGGGTGGCACCTCATGGGCGGAGCGGATTTCCGGACGACGAGGGGTGGGGCCGGGTGCGGTGGTGGGCGCGCGGTCGGTGACGGTGTGTCATTCCGGCTCGATGATGAACACCTGGCCGTTGGCGTCCTGCACGGTGCACCGCTGGGCCACGGCCACCGCGCCCGCCTTGTCGGAGTTTTGGGAGCCGTCGGGGTCCTCGGCTCTCTCGCGGATGCCGACGCACAGGGGTTCCGCGTCCTGGGCCGGCCTGAACCGCCAGTGGTCCGTGCCGCCGCCGGGGGCGGGCTCGATGCGGAACCGTTGGGCGGTGCTGCCGCCCTGGCAGGCCTTCCAGGGCCAGGGTTCGAGCATCCCGTGGAACGGCCCCCCGTCGAGGACGGTGAGGCAGCCGGGGCCGTGGTCCGGGTGGTCCCACTTGATGATGTACAGGCCGTCGGACTCCCGTTGGAGATACGTGCGCGGCGGCACCGCCTCCGTGCAGGGCCGCTGCACCGCGACCGTCTTGGTGTCGCCGTCCACCCGGGCCTCCCCGTCGGTCAGGCACAACGTCGGCGCCCCGACCGGCCGTAACCGCGACCACCCGGGAGTCGGCCCGGCCGCCACGGGGGTGGCCGCCGGGCTCATGGGGGCCTCCGGGCCACCGCCCTTGGAGTCTCCCGTCCGTTCGTCGTCCGGCAGCAGAACCACTGCGGCGATGACGAGCAGGACGACCGTCCCGAGCGAGGCCAGCGCGACGAGCGGGGTGAGCGGGGTGAGCAGGGTGTTACGCGTACGACCGCCACCGGTGGCCTCGCCCTCGGCGGTCCCGCTCTCCGGGGCGCGGCCCGTCCCCGGAACGTGGTCGGCGTCCAGGGCGCGATCGGACTCCGGCGCATCGCCGGCCCCGGAGGCTTCCGGCCTCTCCGCATCCGCGAGGTGCTCGTACTCCGCGAGCCGTTCCCGGGCGGCGAGCCACTCGGCCACGTCCTCCCCGGGGCCGCAGGCCCGTACCAGCGCCGCGACGAGCTCGGCCCGCGGCAGTGAGTCCCGGCGCAGGACGTCCGCCAGGGTGCTGCGCGCGAGCACGTCGCCGCGTTCGGCGGCCCGCTCCTCCAACTGCCGGTAGGTCAGCCCGCTGTGCTCCTTGAGCCGCCGCAGCAGTCCGACGTACTCGGCCGGAGTCCGCGCCTCACCGGGCTCCATGCCGCCTGAGATCGCCATTCCGTCATTGTCGTCAGGCGCCTCACACCCGGCAATCCCCGACCCGGCCACGTCGGGCGTCCCGCCTCCGCTGTTCCGGACAGCCTTCCGACCGGCCCGGACAGCCCGGCCCTTGTCCCGGACAGCGCACACCGTTGCCGGACAAGTTCCCACGGTTCAGGCTCGTTTGACGTCGCCGCAGGCCGGACCCACGGGGGTGGACCGGCCTCGGCGGCCACCGGCTCAGCCGACGATCGGGGAGGCGGCGACGCAGCCGGTCACGGAGACCGTGCCCGCGTCGGACTCCTCGGCCAGGGTCTTGCCCTTGTGAAGGATCTTGCAGGAGAGGTTGCCCGAGCCATCGGCGTCCACGGTCACCGGTATGACGACGGGTGCCTCGATGCCACGCAGCTTCACCGTCTTCTTCCACGGCAGCGTGGGGTTGTCCACCGTTTCGAACTTCGGGTCGGCCGCGTCCCCGCCGCCTGCGTTGAACTCGATGGAGTCGGCCTTCTCACCGGTCACCTCATAGGTGACCTCGTACTCTTCGTCGAGCTGCCGGTCGACTTCCTCGACCAGCTCCTCCTCGGCCTTCTCGGCGGTCTCGGAGCAGGCACCCAGGCCGAGGACGAGGCCGCCCACGACGAGCGCGGGCATGAGGGAACGACGGATGCGGTTCATACGGATGGAACCCCCGTTCACGTCAACTGTGTTGGGCGTGCACAACGGTCGAAGGGAAAGCGAAGTCAACTCGTTATCGGCTGCGCCAAGCCGCTTGTCAATACCGGCACCGGCTGCCTTGCACTGTCGAACCGGTCCGGGCTCCTCCGACTGTCCGTGACCGTGTCACCGGTTGGTGACAGCGTTGTCCTGGAGCGGAGACGCCGGTGACCCTTCGGCTCGGGGTCCCGTCATAGTGATCGAGCGACCACCGGGAGCCGCCACGGCCCCGGACTCAACTACTTTGCCCTCAGGGGGATTTCATGTCCAGCAACCGCCGCAAGGCCTTACTCCTCTCCGCAGTCGCCGTGTGCGGCACCCTGCTGATGACCGCCTGCGAGGACGGAGCCACCCCCGCGGCGGACTCCTCGGCGGCCGCCTCGTCCGGTTCCTCCGCAACGGGCGGGGAGAACAAGAAGCCGGGTGGTTCCGGCGCCGACACCGGTGACGGCGGGCGGCAGCCGGTCAAGGAGGACAAGGGGTCGGACGGTTCCGGCGTCGACACGGGCGACGGCGGGCGGCAGCCGGTCGAGCAGGTCTGCGGCGCCAACGACATCTCCTGGAGCACCAGGTCCGAGAGCCAGGCCGGCGGCTACATCCTGATCATGGCCAAGGCGAAGTCGGGGATCACCTGCTACCTGCCCGCCGCGCTTCCGACCGTGGCGTTCGGCTCCGACGGCACCCAGGCGGGGCCCGCGGAGCAGACCGTCGGCAAGCAGATCAAGCTGAGCGGGAGCACCACCGCGTACGCCGGGGTCAACCCGAAGACCACCAACGAAGACGGTGGCAAGGAACTGGACTCCATCATCGTCGGCGTCGGCGATGAAGACCCCAACCCGGTCTCCCTCAAGGTCGGCACCATCACGGTCGACAAGCCGATCGTCACCAACTGGCACACCGTCCCGGCGGATGCCGTCCCCTTCAGCTGAGCGGATCGCGGTGCGCGATCCGTCCCGGGTCCTGGCCGTGAAGTGGCTTCGCCTGTCCGCGGGGTGGGGCTCGCGGTGTCCGGTGCGTCGTGATCGCAAGGCGGAGGGCCGTCCGCGTACCGGGCGTACGCGGGCGGTCCGGCAGCGCCGCTGGGGTGCCCCCTCGTGCACGGCCAGAAGTACGACGACGACTACCGGATCCGGCACGCCGACGAGGCCGATCGCTGGTTCCCGCTGCACAACAAGTGCAATGCGGAGTTCGACCTCGTCCCGGCCTGGGTCAACCCCACCGTGTCCTCTCTGGCTTTCCTCACTGCGACCGGTGCCGGCATGGCTGTTGTGACGGGTGTGACGCGTGTGTGGAACATGTCGTCGTTCTCGGGCTCGAGGTGAGAGGCAAAGGGAATGAACAGCCCTACAGGTGATCTGCGTCGTCGGCGGTTCGTCGGAATCACGGCGGGCTGCGCCGGCGGCGCTGCGGGGAGGGCCGTCCCGGGCCCTGTGCGGAGCCGCGCCGAGAAGCGGTACGGGGAAGTACGCGTTCACCTGGAAGAGTGCCGGGGCGATGCGCTCCCGGAACGTGTCGCTCACCCGTAGGTGGGAAGCGGGGTCCGGCTGCCGTCCTCGCCGGACCCTCGTGGGAGCGCGTACGGAAACTCCGGTGCGCCGGCTCGCACACCTCTGCGACCATCCCCGAATGGCGCACAGTCTCGAATCGCTGGTCATCCGGCACACCCACCGCCTTCCCTCCCCCGGAGGTTCCGCCGGGCAAGGAGCCGTCGCCGCGCGACAGTTCGACGCGGCGCTGACGTCCGTGGGTTTCAAGCTCTCGGCGGAGCTGCTGGAGCGGCTGTCGGGGCTGTCCGAGGCCGCGGTCCTGCACACCGCGAAGCGGACGCTGCGCACCGTGCGCGAGATGGTGGGCGACCACGTCCGGCACAACGCGTACTTCATCGACTTCCCGGCGAACGTGCCCGACACCGAGGAGTTCTGGATGCGGTGCGTGGCGGAGGCGCTCGGCGACGACACCACGCGCGAGAGCGTGCTGACGCAGCTGACGCACGGGGCGCTGAACCTGCTCGGCCTCCCCACGTACGGCCGCTACCAGCACACCTACGAGGAGATGCTCGCGGCGCAGGACGAGCTGATCGCCTCGGCGGGCGACCGGGTGACCGTGCTGCACCTCGGGCGGGGCCTGGACGACGAACTGACCGATCTGTACCTGGCCCTGGCGGGCAGTACGACGCCGCTGGGCGAGGAGCACCTGCGTGACCTCAGGACCCTCGCCGAGTGCTGCGCGCTCGGCCCCCAGCCGGAGTCGATCCCGGTCCGGGAGAACCGGGCGGTCGTCAACGAGGCCCGACTCGCCGCCGGCACGGACCTCCTGCTGGACACCGTCACCGACGTGCTGCGGCTGGCCTGCGCGCTGTCGGGCGGCGACGTGACGCTGCAGGAGCCGACCCGGTTCCGTACTCTCCCGCGCCCGGCCCGCCGTGCGCTGCTCGCGGGTCTCGACGCCGTGGTCGCGGCGAACCCCGGCAAGCTGGCGGACGTGCACGCGCACCGCGAGCCCTTCAAGCGGCTCGGGGAGCGTCTTCACCCGCACGAGTACCCGCGCTGGCCGCACGCCGCCGAGGTGTTCGCCGTGGCGCGGGGCGAGAAGGAGGCGCGCTCCTTCGACAGCCGTGCCGAGGAGCTGCTCGGCACGTCCGACGTCCCCGGTGCGGTGCGGCTGCTGGAGTCCGCTCCCGGCAAACTGTTCCGCGCCCTGGACCTCCTGCTGCGCAGCGCCGCCGGCCAGGAGGAGCGGGACGCGGTGGTGGCCGCCGCGGCGCGGGTCGCCCCCGAGGTCTCCGGCCGGGTGGTGCTCTCGGTCCGCGAGCACTTCCAGAACCGGGAGCGGACGACCGGCGCGCCCCGGATCTTCGTCAACCGCCGTGGCCGCGGCTGGGCCGCCCCCGACACCCGGCCGCCGGTCCCCGCCGCCGACCGCGACCGGCTGATCGCCGCCCTCGACGCCGAGCTGCGCCGCAGGCTCCCCGCACCGGGCCGGCTGCTGCTCGACCCCGACGTCCTCGACGTGGCGCTCCCGCTCAGCGGCCGGGCGACCGCGGCCGGGCTCGGCGTACTGCCGCGAGGTTCGCTCTCGGCGGTCGACGGCGAACGGCTCCGCTTCTTCGTGTACTGGAAGCAGACCGCACACCGGACCGACTACGACCTCTCGGCGCTGCTCCTCGACGCGGACTACAACACCCTCTCCTGGCTCTCCTACACGTCCCTCAGTGGCGTCGGGGGCAGGCACTCGGGCGACCTCACCGAGGCGCCCGAGGGGGCCTCGGAGTTCATCGACCTGACCCTGGGCCGGGTGCGCGGCGCGTTCATCGTTCCGCAGGTCAACATCTACGCCGGCGAGGGCTTCGAGGAGGTCGAGGAGTCGTTCTTCGGTTTCATGCTGCGCGACGGCGAACAGAGGGGCCGGCCGTTCGAGCCGCGCACGGTGCGCATGAAGTCGGACCTCCGCGGGGCGGGCCGGGTGGCGCTGCCGCTGGTGTTCCGGCGCGGGGACGACGGCCGGTGGCGTGCGAAGTGGCTGCACCTGTACCTGAAGGGCATCTCGTCGGCCAACCGGGTCGAGCAGAACCAGGTGTCGGTGTCCAAGGTGGTGCGCGCCGTCGTGGAGCGCGAGCACCTGACGGTGCGGTACCTGGTCGACCTGATGTCCGACGGCACCACCACCACGGCCGCGGACCTGTGGGACGGCGGGCCGGTCCCGGAGGAGCCCGTGACGTACATCGGTCTCGAACGTCCCGAGGGACTGCACCCGGACTCCCGGGTCATCACCCTCGAAAACCTGCGCGACGTGATCCCGGGCTGAGTGCTAGCGTTGCCCACGGCGAGGCCATGAAGGGGCTTCCTTCTCAACTCCTTCCTTGAACAAGTCCTTTCGCTTTCCTCGCCCTCTTACATCGCCTCGGGCGGTGCCCGCGCTCACCGCGCGGGCACCGCCCGAGGTGTTTTCGGGGCCTGTTCCGCACGGCCACGGCCGAAGAGAACGGCGTGCACCAGCGGCTCGGTCCGGAAGGCTGCACCTTTCCTCTCCAGCGCTGGTGGCACTCTGGGAGTCCTGCCTCTGTGCCGCCGCCGACCTCGGCTCGAAGCGGCGACTGCACAGGATGAGGATACGAAGATGTAGGACACTCCTCGTGGAACGGGAAGAACGGAAGAACAAGGAGCAGAAGATTGTGAGCGCACAGCACGCAGAGACACCGATCCCGGCATCACTGCCCTTGAGGACCATCGGCGACATTCGGGCTGCGCTGCGGTCCGGGCTCGGGTTCCCCGGCGATCAGGAGACCTTCGAAGCCGATCTCCAGCAAGCACTGGAAGCCTCCTCGGAGGCTGATCTCCATGCGGTCGCGTCAGTGATCGTCGATTATCGGGGACGAATTCGCCTCTACCAGGACCCGGACTTCGACATCGCCATACAGGAGGGCCAAGAGCTGACGGCACAGCTGAAGCAGGAGGACCCTGACGCGTGAGCGGTGTGATCGCTGCCATTACCGTGCGGGCTGCCCAGCGAGCGAAGGAATGGGGAGTCGAACAGGAACTGGAAGCGTTGCGGCAGGAACTGGAACAGGCTCCTCGTCTCGGGGTGCGCCTCGGACCGGTGCGCCAGGACGGCACGGAGGTGCGGAAGACGAGAATCGAGCCCCGGAACAACGTGCCCGGGTTCGCCGTGGCCTATGTGTACACGCCGTCGCCCCCGCCCCCGACGGTGGCTGTTGTCGCCCTGACTCCGGATGACGCGGCGCGTTCGGACTGACGTGCCCTCCCGGGCTCGGCGTCGGTGGCCCGTGGAGTGGAAGTGCACCGGGCTCCCCACCGTCTCCGAGCCTCGGTGCACAGGACTGACAGGTCGGTACTTGTTCCAGAGGTCAGGTGAGTGCTCTTGCCAGGAGGGTGGCGGTTTCGGCGATCAGCGGGTTGTCGGGGGAGGCGTCGGGCTCGTGTTTCGTCGTGAGGACCGCCATGACCAGGGGTGAGCGGCGGCCCGGAGACCAGATGATGCCCACGTCGTGGTTGGTCCCGTACATCCCGCCCCCCGTCTTGTCGGCGACGATCCAGTCGGAGGGCAGGCCGGCGCGCAGTTTCGCGCCGCCCGTGGTGTTGGCGAGCAGCCAGTCGGTGAGCCGTTCGCGGTCGCCGGCCGCCAGTGCGGTGCCGAGGACCAGACGGGCGTAGGTCCCTGCGATGGCGCTCGGGGTGGTGGTGTCCGTCCTGCGCCCCGGCTCGGCGGAGTTCAGTTCGGGCTCCCAGCGGTCGAGCCGCGTCGTCCCGTCCCCGACGGAGCGGCAGAACCGGGTGATCGCGGTGGGTCCTCCCAACTCCCGGAGCAGGAGGTTTCCCGCGGCGTTGTCGCTGTGGCAGATGGTGGCGGCGCACAGTTCCGCGACCGTCATGCCGTCGGCCAGGTTCTCCGGCTCACCGGTGATCGGCGCGTAACCGGAGTCCGTGACGTCCTTCCGGGTGTACCGGACGCGCCTGGCCAGGAACTCACCGTCACGGTCGAGGTCACGCAGCACGGCCGCGACGGCCAGTGTCTTGAAGAGCGAACAGACGGGGAAACGCTCGTGCGCGCGGTACCGCACCGTCCGGCCGGTGGCGACGTCGCGGGCGTAGACCCCCAGCCGGGCGGAGTGCCGCTGTTCGAGATCCCGCAGCCGACACACGACCTCGCTGCTGCCCTCGGGTGTCGAGGCGTGGGCACTTCCGCTCGTAGGTAAGGCTGTGGCCAGTACTGCTCCGGCTCCCAGGGCGAGCACTGTGCGCCGGGACGAGGGCTTCCCTGCGGTATTCAGGATCATCTTTTCCTCCGGCCGAGGTCTCCACCGTCAAGAGCACCCGTCCGGATCATCTGGTTCCGTCCGAGGGGAGATGCGCCCTCGGGGGAAACCGGGCAACAGAGCAGTCGGCGTCCCCCGCCGGCCGGGGACGGCCCGCGCTCAGCCATCCGTCTCCGTCTCCGTGTCCGTTTCCACGTAGCCCATCCTGCGGTTCATCGCTATCGCGTTCGCGTTGGCCGGGTGGTGGAAGGTACGGACCGTGCTCGCTCCGGACTCCCTGACGAACGCCATCCCGAAGGTCTTCATGGCGATCGAGATGCCGCGGCCCCGGTGGCCGGCCCGTACGCCGGTCATCTCGTTGAAGAGGAAGCCCTCCTGGAGGGACGTGGCCGCCATGCCGATCCACTCGTCGCCGTCCAGGGCGATCACGATGCCGCGCGGGTCGTAGCCGGCGGCTCCGAATCGGCGCTCGGCGTACTCCTCGTACGTGTAGAACTCCCCGCGCTCGGGGATGTCCGCGGAGCACTCCTTGTTCAGTGCGTACAGCGCGCGACGGTGTTCCGGTGTGTCGCCCAGTTCGGCGAGGGTGGTCAGGCGGATGCCGTCCTCGCGGCACCGTGCCACATACGTCTCGAAGTAGGGCGCGTCGAACGCTGCGACGTCCAGTTCGAGCTTCACCCACTGGTTGGTCATGTTCGCCTCCACCATGTTCTCCCACCGTGCGTCGGCCGGACTCCTCATACTGCCGCTCGTCCAGCCGAGGGGGAGATCGCCGAGGCTCCGGCGGAGAAAAACCGTACCGTGCCGGCCGGAGAGGGCGCAGACTCTTCGCATGGCCGACATGGGGGCGTTCCGGGAAGCAGTCGTCGCGTGGGACGCCGGTGGGCCGGGTGAGCCCGCGCGCGAACTGGCGGCGCGGTTGTCCGTCCGCGCGGTCGTCCTGCTCGAAGGGCCGAGCGACGCCGCGGCCGTCGACACACTGGCCGAGCGGCGCGGACAGGACCTGGAGGGCGAAGGGGTCTGCGTGCTGCCGATGGGCGGTGCGATGAGCGTAGGGCGCTTCGCCCGGCTTCTCGGGCCGTCACCCGGCCTGGGGCTGCGCCTCACGGGACTGTGCGACGTGAGGGAACGTCCCTTCTACGCCCGTGCCTTGACCGGGTCGGCGGAGGCCGGGCCTGCCGGGGCCGGGCCTACGGTGGCCGGTACGGCACAGCCGCAGCGGTTCTTCGTCTGCGCGGCGGATCTGGAGGACGAGCTGATCCGCGCGCTGGGTGTGGCACGGGTCGAGGAACTCGTCCGGGCCGAGGGCGACCTGCGCGCCCTGCGGACGTTCCTGCGCCAGCCCGCCCAGCAGGGCCGCACCCCGCAGCAGCAACTGCGGCGCTTCCTCGGCACGAAGAAGGGGCGCAAGATCCGCTACGGCCGCGTCCTCGTCGAGGCCCTCGAACCCGACCGCGTACCCGCCCCGCTCGACGACCTGCTCGACGACCTGCTCGACGACCTCTTGCCGCATCCGGCCACCTGACTTCGGCCCGGGGAGGTGTGGGCCGTGGG
Organism: Streptomyces sp. NPDC004051; assembly: GCF_053604275.1. Classification (NCBI taxonomy): domain Bacteria; kingdom Bacillati; phylum Actinomycetota; class Actinomycetes; order Kitasatosporales; family Streptomycetaceae; genus Streptomyces; species Streptomyces sp. NPDC004051. Next base: position 49,574 of record NZ_JBSGHG010000032.1, read on the forward strand.
GAACTGTCCGCTCGGTCACGTCGACGGCAGGAGGGCCAACGCCTCCCTGGCGTTGTGTTCGGCGATCCCGCGCATCGCCGCCCGGTGCGGGAAGTCGCCGTCGAGGAGGCGCAGAGGGCCGGCCACCAGGGAGAGACGCATCGCGAGCATGTAGAGGTCGAGCCGTGCCGGATCGAGGCCGGGGCGGGACAAGGCCGGGTACCGCTCACCGAAGCGGAGCTGAAGGAAGACGTGCTCCCATTCGACGTCGAAGAACATCAGCCCCTCGATGTCGATCAGGACCGGACGCCCGGAGGAGTCGACCAGGACGTGGTCGGGCCCGAGTTCGCCGTGGATCAGTCCGTGGCTCGTCCGCGGCGGGACGTCTGCGGCCAGCTCCTGGAGGCGGTCGTGCAGAGGGCTCGCGGCTGACCCGATCCCGGGGTCCCGTTCCGCCACGTCCGCCAGGTCCTCGAGGGCACGCTCGAGAACCAGCTGCTCGCACGAGACACCGCTCGCCCGGTCGCCCCGTTCGAGCACGTCCACCCTGCCGTAGCGCCGGCTGTGCTGCCGGTGCATCACGTCGAGCACGGCGGCCAACTCCCTCAAGGCAGCCGCCGCACGGGCGGGGTCCGTCGCCAGAAGCGCTTCGAGGGTGCCGCCGGCCACGTCCTCGACCACCGCGACGTCCGCCGGGTACCGCCGGCGGCTGTCGTCAGCCAGGAGGACCCCGGGAACCCGGACCCCGAGACGGTCCAGCCTCCGCTGAGCGGCGAGGAAGGGGGCCAGCCCGGAGGCGGGAGCGAACGGGTGGGCCGCGTCGGCGCCTTCCGCACCGGGCCAGAAGTTCTCGGACTCGGCCCAGCTGTAGACGATCACACTCCCCGCGCGCGGCCCGTCGACCCGGACCCGGTAGACCCCCTTTCTGCTCCCACCCCGCAACCGGTCCACCCCGACTGTGCGGAAATCGGGCCCCAGCGTCTCGTGCGCAAGCCCCGAAAAGGCCTCTACCCCTGTGCATTGATGCATCCGGCGACCTTAACTCCGGCCGCAGCAGTGCGAAGTCGTGGAGGATGCAGTGGAGCGGGACGGGCGTCGGTCGACCCCGGGACGGATATGTGAAGGCACCCGGCCCAGGGCGGTGGAGCTGCTTCAGAACTGCCAGTAGTAGACAGATTCGCTCATGGCATCCGCCGCCTCTGCGCGTTGACCGCGAACATCCCGTTCGGCACTCGGTGGCGATGGCCACGAAGGCGTCGCCGGCATGTGCGTCGCTACGGTTCAGCCTTCGCTCGTCGGCGTCGTTGGCGAAGCGGAGGAAATCGGGCTGGCTGCCGACCAGAAGTCAGATCGGACGTTGGGGTCCGGGATGGGTTTTCCTGCATAATTGGGGCCGGTCGTATCTGCTGTCGGTGGCGACACCGAGGACTTGGCGACGCATGGTGTGGCCACCTCGAAGAAGGCTTGGCCGTTGCCACCGATGAGAAGGCGCACGCGGAACTGGTCGGGTGTCTCGAAGTATGTCGCAGGACTCTTGGCACTCTGGTTGACACCGAGCTGTCGGTACCCTTCGGATTTCCAATAGCGTTCCACCACCCCGAGGAAACTTCCCCTGCGCTCCGGGGAGATGATGGTCATCACCGCGCGACGCCGCGACACGTCACAACTGCCCTCGGTTGACTCCCCGTGGGTCCAGTGGACGGCAGGCTCGATGGCAGCGAACGTCCCGTCGAGGATGGCGTCCGCCTGATCGGTCGCCTCTTGCATGGCCATCCGCGTGCCCCGCCTCTCGGGGGAGGATCCGGACTCGGCCGACCCACACCCGGCAAGCAGCAGAACCAGCGCCGCGACTGCCCTACGGGAACTCTGCCTCACGGGGTCAGCACGCATCACGCCTGGAGCGGAGTAACGGCATTCCCCTATGTATGCCACCACAGGGGGGTGGAGACGAATTTCTCGAGTCATCGTCAGCCAGCCGGCCCTGTTGGTGAGGCTGTGGAGATTGGCATGGCTGACGACCAGAAGTCAGATCGAATGTTTGGAGCCGGAAGCTCCAGCTTCGAGTAGTTCGGGCCGTTCGGATTACTGGTCGGCGAAGCAACCTCGGACTTCTCCACGCAAGGAGTAGTAACACTGAGATGGGCCTGACCGTTGGACCCGACCAGGGCTTGGATTTGAAAGCCGTCCTGCGTTTTGAAGTTCACGGCCAATCCGTTCTCACTTGCCGCAACAAAACTGTAACCACTGCCCTTCCAATGGTCTTCCAAAACACCTAGAAAGCTGCCGCGCCGCTCTTCCGAAATCATCGTCATGACGGAACGCTCGCGATCCACATAGCAATCACCCGGCATGGAGTACGTGTGCGTCCACTGAACGGGGGGATTTACGGCCGCCAACGTCTCATCTAGAATGCTGTCCGCTCTGTCAGCTGCCTCCTGCATGTTCATCCGCGCCTCCCGCTTCTTGGCAGAGGATTCAGAACCGGCCGACCCACATCCGGCAAGCATCAGAACCAGCGCCGCGGCTGCCCAACGGGAACTCTGTCTCACGGGGTCGGCACGCATCATGCCTGGAGCGGGGTGACGGTATCCCCCTGCACATGCCACCGCAGGGGGATGGAGACGGATTTCCTGAGTCATCGTCAGTCAGCCGAAACTGTTGGTGAGGACGCGGAGATTGACGTGCTTGACGACCAGAAGCCAGAGTGAACGTTGGGGCGAGGAATGGGGTGATCGTAGTCAGGACCGTTGGCTGGAGTTGCGGGATCGGCAACCTCGGACGGCTTGACACACGGAGAATCAACCTCGAAGGCGACCTGCCCTGCGCCACCGACTACAAGAGAGATGCCGAACCCGTCAGACGATTGAGCGAAAATGGCCGGGAATTCCCCACTCTTGTTTACAGACTTGATCATGTATCCGCTCTTCCCCCAGAAGCGCTGCACGACTCCAAGAAAGTTCCCTCGACGCTCCTTGGAGATGATGGTCATCACCATACGCGAGCGAGAAACATCGCAACCACCTTCAGAGGTCCCACTATGAGTCCATATAACTTCAGGCTCGATTGCGCTCAAAGTCGCGTCAAGCATCGAATCCGCGCGTTCACTCGCCTGCTGCATGGTGATATCCATAACCGGCCTATGACTTTCTTCTGGAGCTTGCTTTGCAGCGTTAGAGGCTACGTCGCAGCCGACCAGCGCGATGACACCTGATGCAACGATCAGAGGTGCTCTCCATAAATTCTTCACCGAGGTCGCCCCAACTGAATACCACTAGAATTCCCCGAAAACATCAAAGCGATATTTTTGGCAGGCTCCTTACCCTTATCCCGCCACTTAGGATGAAGCCCGCAAATTCTCCACCTGCAATCCCCGTGAAGATCCGACGTCATCGGCGAAGCATGGCGAGGTCACACTGATGGACGCCAGTCCTTCGCCCGGTCGACGACTCCGGTGAGCGCGGTCATCAAAATTCACCTGGGACTGCCTCACGGAGTTCCTCCAGTCACGATCCTCGCCATGCGGGTCAGGGGGTCGCCGAAATGAGTGTCGCCCTACTCCCTGTTCGCACCTCAAAAGCGTTCGATCTCTTGGCCGTCCGGGATCTTGTAGCAGCCGGAGACGACATCCAGGCTTAACATCGGGGGGTCACCCTTCTTCATTTTGATAATTCTTGCGCTGACCTTCTTCTTGTCGTTGTCGGCGGTCATCCTGATGTTCTTGTTCTTGCTGGTATCCGGTCCGTAGTCGACGATTTCCCATCCATGTTTCGGTAGTTCTTCCTTGAGGCGTTCCATGGCCACATCAAGGTCGCTCGCCGAGGCTGGATAGAAGCTCCAGGGATGAAGGATCTGGAAGTACTTTTCCGCGTCCTTGCCTGAGCATTCCATGACCGTCGAATAGCTTTCGGATGCCTTTCCCTTGACTCCGATCAGATCGTAGATACCACTGGACACCTTTTCCGTCGCATCAGCGGCATCGGATGATGTACTTGTGCCGGAAAACGGAACGCTGCCGGAGTTACCTTTAGTCATGCTGCATCCAGTGAGAGTGGCGAGGAGAACGGCAGCGGCAAGCGCGAGGGCGCTCGGTCGAACATTCATTATCGGCTCCTACCTGGCATGCGCCCATGGGTCGGGCGGCGGCTTCAGCGCTACTTCGTCGTCCCTTCCGACAACGATCAGGGCTTGATTCAGCAGACTCTCGGTGTCCGGCTTCCAGTAATCACTGTGGCCTTCGGTGTCCGTGGTCACCTGGTTGGCGCCGAACTCCGGGTCGCTGGGGATGATGAAACCGTCCCCGCCGTGGCCCCAGCGACCGATGTCCGGAACCACATCTCCATCGGCCTCCTGGTTCCACACGTGTCCCTTGGGGACGCCCATCTCATCTGCACTGGACACTTTGACGCCTGGACTGCCCGCGAAGATGACTTCATCGGCGTCGAGGTGCCCTGTCTGGGCTGCCGCACCGACAAGAGTCGTCCCGTACGAGTGGGCGATCACGGTGGTGTGACCCGGTGAATCACCGGAACGCGATGTGTCAAGTCCATCCATGAAGCTGCGGAACGCCGGGGCGCCGTCGTATGCATAGTGTTCGAAGGGCGCGTCTTTAAAAACGTCGTCAGGCGCGTCGTAACCGAGCCAGGTGATCGTGGAAACGGATTCTCCACCGGATTTTCCGGTGGCTGCGTGCCAGACGTTCACCATCCGGCTGATGTTTCCCTCGATTCCTCCCAAGTCCGACTCCGTGCCCGGCACATAGACAGCCGTGTGATCCGCGGTGTCGGGGTTTCCGTTGGCGACGATCGCGCGGCCGTCTTTTTCCGCGTTAAATCCCAGCAGGTACGCCTCCGGCAGCCCTCTCTTACCGGTCGCGTCGAAGCGGTTCTGGATGGCCTGCACGCCTTTGAGGGACCTGTTGAGCTGGTCGTACCGGTCCCCGTACTTGTTGTGCCACTGCATCCACTCATCGGTGTGCACCTTGGTCGGGTAGCCCCCGGCCGTGATCCAGGTCCATTCATTGGCGGGTGGCGCCGGGATCGAGTTCAGTTCCATCTGCATTCTGCCCCGCGTCGTGTCGAGCACGATGCGGTTGGCCTCGTCCCGGACCGTGGAGGGCAGCCCGTCGAGCCCACCCACGGTGCTGGGGCGCATGGAGACCCATGCGGCCCGCTCCTCCGCACTGAGCTCCTTCCACCACTCCGCGTTCTCCTTCGGACTGCCGTCCTTGGGTGGCTGTGGCAGTGAGTCGAGGTACTGCTTGCCGGCCTGGGTCACACCCTTGGTGTCCGAGGACGTGTCAGCCCAGTCCGCATCGGAGACCGTGAGGTCGTCGTCCGCTTTCAAGGCCCACAGCTTCGGTGCCCACTTCTTGTCGGCTTCCGTCGCTTCCTTGAGGGCGGTGGCGATCAGGTCGGCGCAGTCCTGGGCGAGGCGGTGGTGGGGGTTGGGGGCGAAGTTGGCTGCCTGGCGGCCGACGGCGGAGGCCGTGCCGTCCGTCAGGCCGCTCACCGTGCCACCGCCAGGGGTCTTGCCGTCCTCGCCCTTTTCGCCGCCGGGCGGGTAGGTGACCGATCCATCGCTGTTCACGGTGAGGTTCGCCGCCCGGGCGTTCTCCAGGGCCGCGTCGAGCTTCCTCCTGGCCGCTTCCATCTCGTACGAGAAGGCTTCGAGAGCGGTACCGATGAGCCCGCACTGCGCTTGGATGTAGTGGAAGTTCTGGCTCAGCTTCCCCAGTTGCTTGACCGCCGCGGTGGCGGCCTCGCCCTTCAGATGGCTCCGCATGGCCACGGCGATCTGGTTGTCGATGCGGTCCTTGGCCGTACTCGCCATGTCGGAGGTGCTGCGATAGCCGTCGGCCGCTTCGGAGTACTCGGCCGGCTCGAGGGCCTTGAGTGTGGCGAGGTCCATGACGTCCGGTTACCGCCCCTTGTCCTGGCCGCCGACAGCAGGCGTGTCCGCGTACGCCACCTCAAGCCTGGCGATCTCCGCCTCGACCGACTCGTCCGTCTGGCGCTGGTCGTTGCCCGCCTTCACCAGCAGGCCCGAGAGTTTTCCGCAGCGCCCGCTGACGTTCTTGACGTAAGTCTCCCAGGAAGCGTGGACATCCTTCTGGGCAGCGGCGGCCAGGCAACCGACGTCGCTGCCGAGTCCCGACTGGCCGTCCTTCAGCTTCGCCGTCGCCTTGCCGATGTCCTCGCGCAGCGAGCCGATGTCCGCACCGGCCTTCGTCCAGGTCGACTTGTTCGAGATGAGGGTCCCCGTACTGCCACCGGGGTCGACCGGTACCTGGTTGAGCTGCGTCTGCGCGGACTGCCGCTCGGCCGCTGCGGTCTTGAGCTGCTCCCACTCCTCCCACGCCATGCGTGGTTCCTCCTCGTTCCTGTCACTCGCTGCCGAGCGGATATGGATGTGCGCCCGCAACGCAGTGGTTGTGGTCGAGAGGAACGGTAACGGCCCGTCATCATGCGCCTCATCCGTATCGGCCACCACTGTGTCTGAGTAGCCGTACTCAGACGGGACCAGGTCCTTGACCAGGCCGGGGAGGCTGCCCGGTGCGTCCGGAGGAGTGGGCGGATGCGCCGTGAACCCCGCTGTCGGGTAGGGAAACCGGCCTGGTCAAGGGGTGGATGTCGGGAGTGCCGTTGCTGAGTGTTTCCGTCGCTTGCGGACGACGGTGGCAACCGCGACGGCGGCTCCGAGGAGTACGGCCACACCGATGCCCAGCGTTGTCCAGAGGGCGCCGTCGTCCGTGGACGCCTCGGAAGCCGTCGCGGCGGTGTCGTCGTCCGGGGCCGGAGCGCCCGTCTCGGGGGTGCCGGAAGGTCGGGGGGAAGGTGACTTCGGCTCGGCGGCTGCGAGATCGGGGAGCGGGTAGACGTCGGCGGGGCCCGGGTCGCCGGGGTTCTGCAGGGCGACGCGGGGGCGGACGATGCCGTAGCCGATGGAGTCGTTGCGCTTGGCGCCGTCCGTCGGGCCGCCGATGGTGTTGAGCATGACGCGCAGGACCTGGTTGTTGGTCCAGTCCGGATGCACCGACCAGATCAGGGCGGCGCTGGCCGAGGCGAGGGCGGTGGCGTCGCTGGTGCCACGGCTCCGGCAGAAGCCGGTCGCGCTCTTGCAGGCGGCCACCATGTCCTCCCCCGGGGCGGCCATGTCGACCTCCGGGCCGTACTCGGACTCGGCGGTCCTGCGCAGGTCCTTGCCCACCGCCGCCACACCGACCACTCCCGGAGTGGCAGCGGGGTACATCACCTCGTTGGCCTTGTCACCGTCGTTCCCGACACCGGCGAAGATCAAGGATCCCTTGTCAAGCGCGTACTTGACCGCTGCGGTGAGCTGTGGTGAACCTTCTGTAACAGCCTGGGAGATGTTGATGACCTTTGCTCCTGTATCAGCGGCGTAGCGGATCGCCGGAGCAACAACCTTGTTGAAGCGTGCGTTTCCCTCCGCCTTGTTGGCAGCCGTACCGCCCTCGGGCAGCCGGATCGGGAGAATCTTCGCGCCGGGCGCGAGCCCGAAAGCGCCGTTGCCGCCGCCGTACGCGCCGGTCCCCGCGATCAGGCTGGCCATGCCCGTGCCATGGCCGTCGTAGTCGGTGTGCTCATCGCCCGGCTGGTCCGGCGCGAGGTCCTTGCCGGGCAGGATGCGTCCCTTCAAGTCGGGATTGTTCGGGTCGACGCCGCTGTCGATGACGGCGACCGTGACACCCTCGCCGGTACTGGTCTGCCACATCTGCTCGGCCTTCATCGCGTCCAGGAACCACTGCTGCCCGCGTATCGACTCCGCGTGGGCCGTCGTGCCCGCGGCGGTGACCAGCAGCAGTCCGAGGACCGCCGAAGCCGCCGCACGGCGGCCCTTGTGTCGAGTGCTGCTGGTACGCATGAACGTCGCTCTCTTTCGTTCCTGGACACATCAGTCGATGACTGGCGGTACGGTGCCGCGGCCGCCCTGCCGCCGGGTCTCCTCGTCCTCCGCCGCGCCGTGCGGTCGCCCGCGGTTACTGCCCGCGCCCAGCGAAGAAGCCGGCCGGGAGGCACGCGTCCCCCCGACACCACGGCCACCGCTCTGGCGCGTCGCGCTGGGCGTGCCGCCCACGATGCCGCGGCCCGCCGTGCTCGAACCCGCTGTGGCACCTGGGCTGCCAGGACCGGACATCACCGCTCCCGCACGCCCCGGCTGCTGCGGAAAGCCGCTGACGGAACTGTCATGGGGCAACGGACGGCCGCCGACGACGCCCCGGTTCGAGACCCCGGGTCGTTGGCCGGGAACCTGGCTCTGCGGCCCCATCGCACGGCCGACCGGACTCGTCGGTCCTGTGGTCGGACCCACCGGGCCGCGTGGTGCGGCCGCGCCCTCCCCGCCCACGACCACGCCGCGCGGGATGGCTCCTGTGGGCCTGCCCGCAGGGGGTGTGACGGAACGGCCGCCGACGATACCGCTGCTGCCGTCAGCACCTGGCGGCATGCGCACGGGATTCGACCCGGCCCCCTGCCCGGGCAGGAAGGGGGCACGGCCGACTCCTGGTGTTCTCCCCTGCCCTGCCTGGTTGTTGACGGGAGCGCTTCCGCCTCTGCCGAACGCGGAAGGGACCAAGTCGGCCTGCGGAGTCGTACCGCCCTTCACCTGCTCCGGGCCCGGCAAGCCGCCTGCCGCAGTTGTCGGCGCCGGCTGGCTGTGGGGCAGTGTGGCCACGGAGTCGATGCCCATTCGCGTGGGCTGCTCCACGTTCACACGTACATGGTTTTCAGCCGATGCCACACCCGAGGACTGCCGCAGGTCGGGAGCACCGGAGGAACCCTCTTGAGCGTGCGCCGGGTTCGCGGAGGAGACAGCACCGGTGGACGAGGTCCCTACCGGGGGACCACCAGCACGAGCCTCACTCGTGGCGTCGCGAATCTTGGGGCGGTCATCCGGCACGAACGCCTCCGGCGGCGGCGGGAACTTCGGGCGTTCCAGCGCGTTCAGCTGTGTGGCCGACCACGCATACGTCTGTCCCAGCTTCCGCATCTGTGCCGCTGCCTGCTGGCGCACCTTCTCCTTGTCCGCCGCCAGCGCCTCAAGTTCGCTCGCGGACTTGGCGCCCACCGCCGCGGCGTCCGGGTCGTTGCGTGCCGCCCGCGCCGCGTCCAGGTTCGCCTGTGCGCTCTCGGCATCTCGTGGGATCGCCGCCTGCGCCTGGGCGATCGCTCCCGACGTCTCGCCCAGCCACTTCGCCGCGTCCTCGCTGAAGTCACCCAGCCTCAGGGTGGAGTTGGCCAGATCGCCGCTCCAGGTGCGGAAGGCGTCCGCGCCCTTGCCCTTCCACTCCACCCACTGCGGGCGGACCTTCAGCTCCTCGGCGATCTTGCGGATCTCCTTCGCCGCTGCCACCAGCCGGTCGGCGGCGGCCTGAACCGTCCCCGCGTTCGCCTGATCCAGCCATGCCAGCATCTGCTCATGGCTCATGTTCTCGAAGGACGTTCCGCCTCCGGGTTCCTTGCCCGCCATCAGATCGACCCTCCGGCGTCGTCGCCCACCGGTATCCGGCCGTTACCGCTCGGGTCCTGCTGGGGGAGGCCGGGATCGTAACTGCCGCCGTAGTGCTTCGTGGTCTCCGCGCTGATCGCCGCCATGCGGTCCCGGACGTCCAGGTCGATGTTCTGGTAGCCCTTGTGCGAGGCCAGCACGGCGATGTTCATGCCCTCCATGGAGTCCGACAGCAGCTTCGACAGCGTTTCCAACTCGCCGATCACCGTCTCGTACGCGGTGAACAGCCCGGCCGCCTCCGCCCACGCCCCGTTCCCGCCGCCGAACTGGTGGCGTGCGAGCTGTTCCCGGCCCACCTCGCCCGGACCTGCCGCCGAGCCCTTCAGGTCGTCGATGAGGTCGTCGACGCGCTTGCGGAACGCCGTGAACGACGACAGCTCGGCGGCCATGTCGGCCTGCGCGGAAAGCGCCCCCGCCATACCGGACGGGACCGAGGCCCATGACGACAGACCCGGACCCGAACCGTCCTCGCTCGGCAACACAGCGCCCTCCCCGTACCTCTTGAACAACCGGACAACCCAAGCCGCACCGAAAACTCTAACCACCGGCAGTGACAATCCACAGCCGCCTCGTCGCAGAGAGCAATCGAGATCGGACCGCCCCGGGGGCGCTCGGTCCGTCCCCGGAGCCCGGTGGCTCATTGAGCATGAGTCCACCCAACACCGAAGCGTAATCAGACACATGAGCACCTGTACTCAGAGGGCTTCTCGAAACCGGGCGGGGGGTGGAGGTCGGAGGCGGTAACACGGTGTGAACCGCTGACTTGTATGGCGGCAGTGGTGCGCGGGACCGGGCGCCCCGCCCGGCAGGAGAGGTGGAACCGGACGGGTACGGGCCGGACCCGGGACGGACGCGTGAGGGCGCCCGTCCCGGGGTGGGCGGGTTGCTCAGAGCTGCCGGTAGTAGACGGTCACCGGGAGCGGGGTGCAGCCGAGTTTCTCGTACAGGGCCCTGGCGGGTGCGTGGAAGGGGTCCCCTCCGGTGCCGATCTCGACCACCTCGGCTCCGAGGGACCGCATCTGCTCGAAGGCGTGCTCGCACAGGGCGGTGCCCACCTGGTGCCGGCGGTGCTCGGCGGACACGGCGAGGTGGGTGACGCTGCCGTTCCTGCGAGGCGGGTCGACGGTCCAGGCCACGTAGCCCGCGATGCCGTCCTCGGTCTCGGCGACCGCGACGTACGCGTGCCGCTCGGGTGCGTGGAGTTCGGCGACCTGCTTGCGGTAGTCGTCGCGCCAGTCGCCGTGCTGGTTGGCGAAGACGACCTCGCCCACCAAGGGGCGGAAGGAGTCCTCGTAGAACGGCCGGAACGTCTCGATGGTCAGTTCGGTGAGCGGCGCCAGGTCGCCGTGAACGAACGCGCGCATGCGCATGGGAGTGTGCCTTTCGGGCTGAGGGCTTGATCCCCGGAGGACGCCGGGGGAAGAGAGGCCATCGGTCGGCCCGCTCCCTGCCGATCACGGTCGGATCGGCGGTGAGCCGGGCCCTCAGCGGCGGGTACGCCCGGCGGCAAAGCACTCCATGACTCGTATCGTACGTCCCGGCCTGCCCGCGCAGGCGTGGGATCCGTTCTGAGCGCGGGGGCGCTCGGGATTCGTGCACGGTTCGTCGGCGAAGCAGTGCGTCGACGTGGCAGGGGAGCATGCGCGTCAGCGTACGAACGTACACTCCGCCGACCGGCGGGCGGTTGGTGCCGGAACTCATGGAATGCGCCGAGTTCCCAGGCGACTTCGGAGACCGCTCGGCCCTGGCGGAAAGTTTTTCGCGGAGGGCGGCAACCTCCCGCACACTCGCACGTCGTGCAGGGAGAAGGGCATGATCTCGTGCCCCCGACGCACACCGGGAGAAACCGCCTTGTCTTACCTGAAGCGCGCAGTCGTCACCGCCGTCGCCACCGGCGCACTGGCCGCGATCGCCGTGCCCGCCTGGGCGACGGCCGAGTCGAGCGCCACGCCGTCCGCCGCCCCGTCGCCGGTCACGAGCCTTCCGCCGAACGCCGCCCCCTCTGCCGCCCCCACCCCGGACGCCGTCCCGTCCGCCGCCCCCTCTGTCGCGCCGACCCCGGACGTCAGCCTGCCGCCGAACGACGCCAAGCCGATCCCGGACGTCAGCAACGTCCCCGGGGCCACGCAGTCCTCCACCGAGCCCGAGCTCGCGCACACCGGATCCGACTCCACCACCGCCGCCATAGGTGCCGGCGCCGCCGGCCTCGTCGCGCTCGGGGCCGGGGCCCTGTTCGTCGTGCGGCGGCGCGCTCTTCGCTGACGTGCTCGCCTCGAGGAACCCTGTGCTGCACCACGCCCTGCCGTTCCGCCCCGCCGCGCCCGGATTCCCCCGGGTGCGGCCCGGCGGCGGGTGGGGCGTGCGTGCGGCCCTGCGCACACTGCTGCTGCTCCGCGACCGGTCGGCCCCGGCTGCCGACCGCCCGCTCGCAAGGCACCCGCGGCCCGCGGCCCCGTACGGCACCGCGGCCCCCCGACATCCCACCCTCACCGACCTCTACCACGCGCACCGCCTCGGCATGGTCCGCCTTGCGGTACTCCTCGTCGATGACCTCGCCACCGCCGAGGACGTCGTCCAGGACGCCTTCACGGCCCTCTACCGTCGCCACGGCGAGCACATCACCGAAGTCGACAACGCGCTGGGGTACCTGCGCACGGCGGTCGTCAACACCTCCCGTTCGGTGTTGCGGCGCCGTCGTACCGCCCGCGCCTGGACCCCGCCCGCCCCGGTCGACGTCTCCTCCGCCGAGGAGCACGTGGTGCTGGACGAGGTACACCGCGAAGTGCTCGCCGCCCTGGGCCGGCTCACCCCGCGCCGCCGCCAGGTCCTGGTCCTGCGGTACTGGGCCGACCTCAGCGAGGCGGAGATCGCCCAGGCCCTGGGGATCAGCCGGGGTGCGGTCAAGTCGAACGCCAGCCGCGCCCTGGACGCGCTGGAACGGATTCTGGAGGGACGGATATGACTGCCGAACGGGAACGCGAACGTCTCGTGGAACGCAGGCTGCGGCAGGCGCTCGAAGCCCGGGCGGAGTCGGTCACGGCAAGAGATCTGCGGCCGGCCGCGCCACCCCGCCCGGCCCGCCGACGGCTGTGGTGGAGGCGGGCCCCGACGTCCCGGGGCGGCCTCGCCGGTCTGGCCGGCCTCGCGGCCGCCGCCCTGGCCGGGGCCGCCTACCTGCTGCTGGCCCCGGAACCGGCCGACCCGCGCCCCGTCCTGCCGGCCGTCCCGCCCGGGACCACTTCCCCGACTCCCAGCACGACGCCCGGTACGACGCCGAGCACGGCACCGAGCCCCCGGCCGAGCGGAAGCCTGCCCGCGGACGCGGACCGGCCCGCAGTGCCGCCCACCTCCCCCAGCCCCTCGTTCCCGTACGGCACCGGTGGTTCGAGGGGGTGATCCGGCGGCCGGGTCAGGCACGCAGGGGCGTGAGAGGCCGGACAGGCCTTAACCGTCAACGCCCTCGACGGCTTCTCCCGCGGGGCCGCTCGTGTCCGGGCCGCTGTCCTCGGGGCCGATGGAGTGCTCTTCCCATCGGTGCGCCCACCAGCCTTCGCCGGGGGCGCCGGAGAGGATGACGACTCCGGTGTTCCGCAGCGCGTGGGCGGCAGCGAAGTCGACGTCGACGTTCTCCGCGCGGGCCGCCACCCACATGCGGATCGCGGCTCCGTGGCTGACCATGGCCACGGTCTCGGCCCCGGTGGCCGCGGCCTCCGCCACGACGGCGTCGTACCGCCCCAGCGCCTCCACCCCGTTCTCGCCGCCCGGCATCCGGAGCCCGGTGTCCCCCGCCGACCAGGCGAAGGCAGTGGTCAGGTAGGTCTCGGCGGCCTCGGCGTCCCCCCGCATCTCCAGGTCACCGGCGGACAGCTCCCGGATGCCGTCACGCACCACGACCTCCAGTCCCGTCCGGGCTGCCAGCGGTGCCGCGGTGAGCTGGGCGCGCAGCAGGGTGGACGCGTAGAGGGCGTCGATCCTCTCCCCCGCCAGCGCGTCCGGGAGGGCGGCCGCCTGCTCCTGGCCCAGCGGGGTCAGCCCGGGGCCGGGGTCGGCGGTGTCCAGGAGGTGCTTGAGGTTGGAAGGGGTCTGACCGTGGCGTATGAGCAGGAGTCGCATGTTCGGGTCTGTCTCTGTGAAGGCGGGGGAGGAAGGTGGCCTTCCACTCTGCCACCCCCTTGTTCCCGTGTCGGGTCGCCGTCTTTGGAGCGGCTGGCCATGCTGGTGCTGGGAGCGGTTTTCCTCCCGGCGACCTACCCGGCGACAAGGAGTACGGCATGTCCACGGACACGGTCGGACGATTCCTGACGGCTTTGGACCCGGAGCACCGGGAGGCCGTCAGCGCCAAACCGCGCGAGGAGCAGGAACAGCTCGCGGCGGCCTGGGAACGGGAGCTGGAGAGCGACACCGAACTCGACTCCCTCGACGAGCTGTCCCCGGCGGCGGCGGAAGCCGAGGCGGCCCGCCGCGTCCTGGGCGGCGGGACGGGCTGAGACCTGCGGGCTGGAACGGGCGAGTCCGAGACCTGCCCGGCCGGTCACGTGTCTCGCCGAGGAGGGCACCCGGCTCGCCGACGCCCATCGGGGCGTTCCGACGAGCCCTGGAACCAGGTGCGCAAGCACTACGACGGCGACCGGGCCGCCGCGCCGGTCACCCTGGTCGCCCTGGTCGCCCTGGTAAACCTGGTCGCCCTGACCGACGCGGCCGACCGGCTCGCCGTGATCGTGCACCTGGAGGACGGTTCCTACGGGCCCGGCATGCTCGCCGCCGCGGTCGGCCGACGTCGATCGGCCGACAGGCGTATCCGGCCCGGACCGACCCGTGATCATGCGATCCGGGTCGGTCCGGGCCGGGCCGTCGGTCGGGCCTCGCTCCGCCCGTCACCCCGCCCGGGACAGTTCCGCTCGGCCGAAGAGGAGGGCGTAGCCCGGGGGCAGCTGGTCCAGGATGCGAGTGAGCAGGGCGTCACCGATCAGGAGCGGCAGGACGCTCAGGACCGAGCTGACGTCCCAGCGGGCCGTGGCCGGGGTCGCGCCCTCGATGCGGGTGGCCACCGAGTCGACGAACTCCGCCGCCGTCAGGGGGCGGGTCGCCGGGATCTGGGAGGCGATCACCCTCGCCGCCTCTTCGGGCAGAGCGCGGGCCAGGTCGACGCGTTCCTCGCCGACCACGTGGCCGCCGAGCGCGGACAGGACGATGCGGGTGACGCTCTCCGCCTCCGCTCTCGTCGGGTACCGGCCCGCCTCCCGTACCGCGTCCACCAGTTCGCGCCAGCCGTCGTCCCGGCCCTCGTCGCGGCCCCCGTCGCGGCGGGTGCGGCGGTCGCGGTTCGGGGCGGGGATCACCACCCCTTCCGTACGCGGTGTCATGGGCTTGTCCGGCGTCAGCGTGGTCATCGTGACAGCTCCTCTCCTTCTCAGGGCTTCGACTGCCCCCGGATCAGACAGACATGGGCCGCGTCCCGCGGAAGCCGGAATCCGCGGGACGCGCTCGGTGCGTGCTGTCAGCCGCCGATCTGCTTGCGGCGGTCGCCGCCGGTGATCTGGATGCGGCGCGGCTTGGCCTGTTCGGCCACCGGGATGCGCAGGGTCAGGACGCCTGCCTCGTAGGACGCGTCGATGCGTTCGGTGTCCAGGGTCTCGCCGAGGAAGAGCTGGCGGCTGAAGGAGCCCGTGGGACGTTCGGCGACCAGCAGTTCCGCGTCCTCGGGGGCCGGGGAACGGCGTTCGGCGCGCACGTTGAGGACGTTGCGCTCGACGTCCAGTTCGATCGTCTCGGGGTCGATGCCGGGGAGGTCGAAGTGGACGATGAAGTCGTCCCCCGCCCGGTAGGCCTCCATCGGCATCACCGAGGGGCGGCCGGTGGAACCGAGGACCTGCTGCGCGAGTCGGTCGAATTCGCGGAAGGGGTCCGTACGCATGAGCATCACAGCTCACTCCTTTCATCCATGGTCCAGGTGCGATGCCCTACGCCTTCTTATATAGCTCGCGGGAGGAAAGTTGACAAGCTGCGACTCAAGTACCGGTTCCGGCATCCACGGCCCCCTCACGGTCTCGGCCCGCCCCGGCGCGGTACGGCCGGTCCGGGAGTTAGCCTCGAAGTCTCGTGAAGGCCCGCCCGTCGGGCGCGGCAGCGGAAGGCAGGACAGGACATGGCGAAGGTTCCCGGCTCGGTGCTGGCCGCGAGCGGACTGGTCGGTGGGTACGGTGTGGCCCGCTGGACGCGGAAGCGGGAGCTGGGCGGGGTCGTGCTCGCCGTCGCCGGGGCCGCCGCCGCGCGGCAGTGGCGGGAGCGGGCCGGAGGGACGGCCGCGGGGGCACTGTCGGCCGCGTACGTCGCCGCCTTCGCGGGGTCGCACCCGCTCGCGAAGAAGGTGGGCGCCTGGCCGGCCGTGTTCGGGGCGGCGGGGGCGATGGCGCTCGCCTCGTGGGCGGTCGCCGACCGGCGGGGCTAGCCCCGAGGCCGGTCGGGTCGCGTCAGGCGGGTCCGGGCCGGTGGCTCAGCACGTTCACGACGCGGCCGTTCGGGTCGCAGACGAAGAAGCGGCGCACGCCCCACTCCTCGTCCCGCAGCTCCCGCACGATCTCCGCTCCCGAGGCCAGCACCTGCTCGTACACCGCGTCGACATCCTCGACCTCCACGCTCAGGTCGGGGATGACCGGTCCGGTGCGTTCCTCGGTGAAGAAGCTGATCTGGGCGGTGGGGTTGGCGGGGGATGCGAGCGTCATGACCCAGCCCATGTTCATGACCTCCTCGAAGCCGAGCAGGCCGTAGAAGTCGCGGCTGCCGCGCATCGCCTGTCCGGAGTCGACGTGGAGGTCGGGCACGATCCTGCGGACGGTCATGGTTCCTCGGCTCCTCACAGTCGGCATGTCCCGGAAAAGCGGAGACTACGCCCCCAGCGCCCGCGCCACCGTGTAGATGACCAGGCCCGCCAGGGAGCCGACGACCGTGCCGTTGATGCGGATGAACTGGAGGTCGCGGCCGATGTTCGCCTCGATCTTCCTCGTGGTGTGCTCGGGGTCCCAGCTCGCCACGGTGTCCGTGATCAGGGAGGTGATCTCCTTGCGGTAGGTGGTCACGACGTACACCGCGGCGCTCTCCAGCCAGCCGTCGATCTTGTCCTGCATCCTGGGGTCGTCCGCCATGCGCGCCCCCAGCGACAGCAGCGAGGCGCGCACCCGCAGCCGCAGCTCGCTGCGCTCGTCCTCCGCCGCGGAGACGATCATGGACCGTACGGCGGTCCAGGCGGAGGCGATCAGGTCCTGGACCTCGTCGCGGCCGAGGACCTCGCCCTTGAGGCGTTCGATCCGGGCGCGGGTGTCGGTGTCGGACTGGAGGTCGGAGGCGAAGTCGGCGAGGAAGCGGTCGAGGGCTTCGCGCGCGGGGTGGGTGGGCATGTCGCGCATCTCGGTGACGAAGCGCAGCAGCTCCTTGTAGACGCGTTCGCCGACCTTGCGGTCCACGAACCTCGGGGTCCAGCCGGGGGCCCCGCCGTGCACGGCGTTCATCACGTAGTCGCCGTGCAGCACGAGCCAGTCGTGGGCGCGGGCGACGACGAGGTCGACGGCCTTCCTGTGGCCGCCGTCGGCGACGATCCGGTCCAGCATCTTGCCCATGCCGGGCGCGATCTCCTGGGCGTTCGCGCGGCGTGTGACGGCCTCGCCGACCACCGCCTGGACGTCGGAGTCGCGCAGCACGGTCAGCGCGCCGCGCAGGGCGGCCGACAGCTCGGCGGTGACCCGGTCGGCGTGTTCGGGCACCGCGAGCCAGGCGCCGAGCCGGCTGCCGATGCCGACGGCGCGCAGCCGTCCGCGGACGACGTCCTCGGAGAGGAAGTTCTCGCCGACGAAGTCGCCCAGGGAGACACCGAGCTGGTCCTTCTTGTTGGGGATGATCGCGGTGTGCGGGATGCGCAGGCCCAGGGGGTAGCGGAAGAGGGCGGTCACGGCGAACCAGTCGGCGAGCGCGCCGACCATGCCCGCCTCGGCCGCGGCGGCGACATAGCCCGCCCAGGCGCCGGCGCCCCGGTGGGAGGCCCATTCGGCGAGGACGTACACCACGGCGACGAACAGCAGCAGTCCGGTGGCGGTGAGCTTCATCCGGCGCACACCGCGCTGCTTCTCCTCGTCCGCCGCACTGAACGTCGTCATCGCGCGGTTCGTGACGCCGCCGGGGCCACGGCCCGGAGCGGAACCGGCCCCGCCCGCACCGGGGCCGGGGCCCGCGCCGGCGCCCGCGCCGGCGTCGGCTCCGGCTCCGGCTCCGGCATCCGTGGTGTCCACCGTCCTCGTCCGCTCGGTCCGCTTCATCCGCTCCACTCGCTCCAGCTGCTCCGGCCCACCGCACCTGCTCGGTGATCCCTCACACATTGTCCCTTCCTGTCCCGACTCCCGGAACGGAACAGGAGTTCCCCGCGTCTGCTCCAGGGGGATCCGTCAGAAGCCCTGCCGGGAACTCCCCCTCGTCCATGACGCATCATGGGATCGTCCGAACGGAGCCTCGGGCTCCCACCGTCCGAGGAGAACAGCACAGCATGACCCGGCGACGTGACGGGGGCGCGGGGGCGCCGCCCGCGAAGTACCGTGCCCTGCTCGCCGCCATGGTCGCCGCGATCGTGGCCGTTTCCGCCGCCATATACGTCACGGCGGCCTCCGACGACGGTACGCGACACCGCGGCGCCCTCGCCGACGGCCGCGACGCCCCGCAGAACCCGGCCGCACCCGCCTCCACCGGCACCTGGGTCGGCTCCTGGGCCACCTCCCCCGTCGGCGGCGAGCCCGGCACCGAGACGACCGGCCTCGCGGGCCGCTCGGTGCGCAACGTCGTGCACACCAGCGTCGGCGGCACCAGCGCCCGGATCACCCTGTCCAACCTCTACGGGCAGTCCCCGCTGACCGTCACCCACGCCACCATCGCCGTCTCAGCGGGCCGGGACGGCGCGGCGGCGCTCGCCGGCACGATGCGGCGGCTCACCTTCGGCGGCGGCCCCACCGTCGTCATCCCGGCCGGCGGCCGGGTGATGAGCGACGCCGTGCGCATCGCCGTCCCGCACGACGGGGACGTCCTGGTCACCACGTACTCCCCCACCGTCTCCGGGCCGGTCACGTACCACCCGCACGCCCGCCAGATCTCCTACGCCGCCCGCGGCGAGCACACCCGCGACACGACCGGCGCCGCGTACACCGAGGAGAGCACCTCCTGGCGCTACCTGACCGCGCTGGACGTGCTGAGCAAGGAGGCCGACGGCACCGTCGTCGTCCTCGGCGACTCGCTCACCGACGGCATCACCTCCACCACCGGCGGCAACAACCGCTGGCCGGACGTCCTGTCCGACCGGCTGCGCGCCGCGGCCGGGGCCGGGCGGAACGTGCCGCGCCACGGCGTCGTCAACGAGGGCATCAGCGGCAACCGCGTCCTCGCCGACGGCCTCGGCCGCCCCCCGGAGAACCCCAGCGGCCTGAACCGCTTCGACCGCGACGTCCTCGACCGCACGAACGTCAGGGTCGTCGTCATCGTCCTCGGCGTCAACGACATCCTGCGCGACCGGAACCTCGCCGACCCGGACGCGGTCGTCGGCGGCCTGAACACCCTGGTCGAGCGGGCCCACGCCCGCGGACTGAAGGTCGTCGGCGCGACCCTGATGCCGTTCGGCGGCCACCGCGGCTACACCGGCCCGCGCGAGGCGGTACGGCAGCAGATCAACGCGGAGATCCGCGCGGGGCGCGTCTTCGACGCCGTCGTCGACTTCGACCGGGCCCTGCGCGACCCGTACGACCCGCGCCGGCTGCGCTTCGACTACGACTCGGGCGACCACCTCCACCCGAGCGACCGGGGGTACGCGCGGATGGCGGAGGTCTTCGACCTGGACGACCTGAAGGGCGGAGCGCCGGCCCGGCTGTAGGGAGCGGGCGGCCCGGTCCGGTCCGGTTCTGGCCAGCCCGGTTCGGTTCGGTCCAGCCCGGTCCGGTCAGCGGTCGCCGTCGCGGCGGGGTTCGCGCTCGCGCTGCTCCTCGCCCTGGCGGCCGTGCAGGGAGTCGAAGGAGCCGTACCCGTGCCCGGCCCCGTGCCCGCCGTGGCCCAGGGATGCCTGGCCGGAGGACGAGGAGGCATCCAGGTCACGGCTGCGGTCCTTGCGTTCCAGCTTCTCGCGGCGGCGTTCCTCGCGCAGTCGCTGCTTCTCCGCCCGGGCCAGCTTGCGCTGGACGCCGACGCCGCCCCAGAAGGCGAAGCCCGTGACGATCACCCGCGGGGCGCCCGGGTCGCCCGGCTCGCCCTCCTCGCTGTGGTCGAAGCCGCCCATGAGGCCGAAACCGCGGACGACGACCTCGACACCCGGCGGGACGATGACGTCCACCCCGCCCATGATCGCGACCGCGTTGATCACGACCTCGCGGTCCGCGAAGTTCGCCTCCCGCAGATCGATCTGCCCGCCGCCCATGAAGGTGAAGCAGTTGAACCGCCGCGGCGCCGTCCAGCGGCCCTTGCGCTGGAACCCCGACATCACGGCGACGGCCCAGGTCGACGTCCCCTCGCTGCCCGGCACCACCCGATCCGCCCAAGTGTCGCCCCGCTCCGGGCCCTTGGTCAGGGACACGGCGGGGGCCGTCACGCCCGGGGCGGGCAGATCGCGGGTGATCGGCTCGAGTTCCCGGTAGGTCCGCGCCTTGTACGTCGCCTCCAGCCGCTCCTCGAACTCGTCCATGTCGAGGCGCCCCTCCGCGAGCGCGTCCCGCAGGACGGCGGCCACCCGCTCTCGGTCGGCGTCGGAGGCGCGGAGGTCCGGGGCTGCGTCGTCGGTCATGGACAGCAGCCTACGAGGTCCCCCGATCGAGGGCTATGAGTGACCGAGGGCTACGGGAACGCCTGCCCCGCCTGCTCCGCCTGCCCTGTCTGCTCCGCCTGCTCCGCATACATCTTCGCGATCACCGCCTCGATGTCCGGCTCCCGCACCGACAGGTCGACCAGCGGGTACTCCGCCGCGATCCGCGCCACCAGCGGAGCCGCCGACTCCGCCGCCGGGAACGCCAGCCACTGCCTCGGCCCCTCCACCCGCACCACCCGCGCGGGCGCCGGCGCGTCGATCGGGGGCATCTCCCGCTCCAGGTCCACCACCAGGGTCCGCTCGCTCTCCCCCGCCCGGTGCAGCCCGGCGAGCGGGCCGTCGTACATCAGCCGGCCGTGGTCGATGACCATCACCCGTGAGCACAACTGCTCGATGTCCTGCAGGTCGTGCGTGGTCAGCAGCACCGTCGTGGCCCGCTCGGCGTTCAACTCCCGCAGGAACTCCCGCACCCTGGTCTTGGAGACGACGTCCAGCCCGATGGTCGGCTCGTCCAGGTACAGCACCTCGGGGTCGTGCAGCAGCGCCGCCGCGATGTCGCCGCGCATCCGCTGCCCCAGGGACAGTTGCCGCACCGGGGTGTCCAACAGGGCGCTCAGGTCCAGCAGTTCGACCAGCCGCTCCAGGTTCGCGCGGTACCGCGCGTCGGGAATCCGGTACATGCGGTGCATCAACCGGTACGAGTCGATCAGCGGCAGGTCCCACCACAGCGTCGTCCGCTGCCCGAACACCACCCCGATACGGTGCGCCAGCCGCACCCGCTCCCGGGTGGGATCGATACCGGCCACCCGCAGCCGTCCGCCGCTCGGGGTGAGGATCCCCGTCAACATCTTGATGGTGGTCGACTTGCCCGCGCCGTTCGGCCCGATGTAGCCGACCATCTCACCGCGGGCCACGGCGAACGAGAGCGAGTCCACCGCCCGCACCCGCCGCCGCTCCCGCTTCAGGAAGCCGGTCCTCTTCCGCACGTCGAAGACCTTCTCGACCCGGTCGAGAAGGATGAACCCGTTGTCGCCGTCGCCTTCACCGTCCACCGGCTAACTCCCTGTACTCCGATACGAACGAAGCCCCGCCCGCCACGCCGCCCCCGCCGACGCGCAGCACACCGCCGCCACCACCGGCGAGACGAACACCGCCCACTCCGGCAGCCCGAGCGGATACGGCCGGCCCAGCACATAGGACGCGGGCACCCAGTTGACGAAGGCGAGCGGCAGCACGAAGGTCACCCCCCGCACCAGTTCCTGCGCGAACACCGTCGGCGGATACTGCAGCAGCGTCTGCCCGCCGTAGGTGAACGCGTTCTGCACCTCGGACGCGTCCTGCGCCACGAACTGGAACGCCGCGCCCGCCACGAACACCGCGCAGAAGATCGCCGCCCCGCTCACCACCGTCACCGGAAGCAGCAACAGCTTCAGCGGCGTCCAGTGCACGTCCAGCGAGGCCAGGGCCCAGCACAGGACGATCAGCCCCTGCAGCAGACGGGCGACCCGGCGCAGGGCGAAACGGTCCGCGGCCACCTGGGCGAGCACCGGCACCGGCCGCACCAGCAGCGTGTCGAGCGTGCCGTCACGCACCCGGCGCCCCAGCCGGTCCATCGAACCCAGCGCCAGGTCCGCGGCCCCGAAGGACAGCATGGACAATCCGTACAGGAACGCCACCTCGGCCAGCACGTAACCGGCCAGCACGTCGACGTGCGAGAACATCAGCGCGATCCCGACGAAGTCCAGCCCGGTCACCACCAGGCCCCCCACGGTCGTCAGGACGAACGACGTCCGGTACGCCATGGTCGACCGGATCCACATCCCCGCGATCAGCCCGTACGCCCGCACCCCCGGCACCAGCCCGCCACCGCGCACCAGCCCGCCACCGCGCACCGGCCGGCCACCGTCAGCCACCCTGGACCACCACCCGACGCGTCGCCGCCGACTGCACCAGCCGCCCCGCCGCCAACAGCACCACCGCCCACGCGCCCTGGAGCGCGAACACCGGCACCGCGCCCGCCTCACCCATCAGGACGTCGGCCGGCCCCTGGAGGAGCGCCGCCCACGGCAGCACCCGTACGACCTCCCCGAACAGCCCCGGGAAGACGTTCAACGGCAGCACCATGCCCGAGCAGAGCAGCCCCAGGATCATCAGCATCTGCATCACCCCCGTGCCGTCCAGCAGCCAGAACGTGCTCAGCGCCACCAGATACCGGATCGCGAAACTGACCACCATCGCGAGCAGCACCGTCAGCAGGAACGCGCACCAGGTCAGCGGGTCACCGGGCAGCGCCACCGGGAAGAGCAGCACCCCGAACAGGAAGGGGACCACCCCCCGCCCCAGCAGTTGGAACCCCGACCGGCCCAGATCGTGCGCCAGCCACCACCACTGGAGGTCGGCCGGCCGGTACAGATCGATCGCGATCTCACCCGTACGGATCCGTTCCATCAGTTCGATCTCGAACCCGCCGCCCTGAACGGCCAGCGTCGCGTACAGCGCCTGCCCCAGCCACACGTACGTGACCGCCTGCGCCGGCCCGTACCCCCCGAGGTCCGGCCGCTCGTTCCACAGCGCCAGATAGGTGTACACGAGGATCAGCCCGAAAACGGTGTTGGTGAACACCCCGGCCACCGTCGCCACCCGGTACGTCGCATACCGCCGAAAGCCCCCGGCCGCCACGGCCGAATACAACCGGACCGAGCCCCCACCTGCACGTAAGCCGGTACTCGCGGCCTCGCCCACCACCGTCTCCCGACCTCTCCGCGTCCGGCGCCGAAGCGCAGGATCGTACTGCCCGCGCCTGACGCCCTGCCAGCCGATTTCCGGCGGCCCCACCGGCGACGGCCCCCGCACCGCAGCCGGCCGCCCGCGGCCGTACCCCGTACCCCGAGGGCCATACGTGTGAGAAGCCGCATGCACGGCCGGGACGCGCCGTCGACGGGGAACTGAGCACCGGATGCGACAGTCCTCTATAAGAGGAACGAAGAGCAACACATGACGCGAACGTGAATCCATCACGCATACCGCGACGAACACGGTGAAACAGGAGGCCGTACTCGACATGAGCGACGAGCCGCAGCCACAGCAGCACGGCCAGGGCTGGGCACCGCGGGAGCCGCGGACCACCGGTACCCCCCAGCGCGAAAACGGAACCGGAACCAAAACCGGGACCGGGACCGGGACCGGGCGCAAGCGGGTACGCACCGGATGGCGCCGGTACGTCCCCACCTGGCGGATGGTGCTCGGCGGCTTCCTCCTCGCCGCCCTCCTGATCGTCGGCGCGTTCTTCCTCGGCTACAGCCTGGTGCACATCCCGTCCGCCAACGCCCTCGCCACCCAACAGGCCAACGTCTACCTGTACGCCGACGGCTCCGTCCTCGCCCGCGACGGCGAGATCAACCGGGAGAGCGTCAGCCTCGACCGGATCTCCGAGGAAGCCCAGCACGCCGTCCTCGCCGCCGAGGACCGCGACTTCTACACCGAGTCCGCCGTCGACCCCCAGGCCATGATCCGCGCCGCCTGGAACACCGCCATCGGCAAGGGCAGACAGTCCGGCTCGACCATCACCCAGCAGTACGTGAAGAACTACTACCTGCGCCAGGAGCAGACCGTCACCCGCAAGGTGAAGGAGTTCTTCATCGCCATCAAACTCGACCGCGAACAGAGCAAGGACGAGATCCTCGAGGGCTACCTCAACACCAGCTACTTCGGACGCAACGCCTACGGCATCCAGGCCGCCGCCCAGGCCTACTACGGCATCGACGCACAGGACCTCGACGCCCCCCGCGCCGCCTACCTCGCCGCCCTCGTCAACGCCCCCAGCCAGTACGACGTCATCACCCACCCGGAGAACCGGCCCGCCGCCGAGTCCCGCTGGAACTACGTCCTGGACGGCATGGTCCAGAAGGGCTGGCTCGGCAAGGCGGAACGCACCGGACTGAAGTTCCCCGAGCCGAAGGAGACCACCACCTCCACCGGCATGTCCGGCCAGCGCGGCTACATCGTGCGCACCGTGAAGGACCACCTGATCCGCAACAGGATCCTCGACGAGGAGGAACTCGACGCCGGCGGCCACCGCATCACCACCACCCTGCACAAGGACAAGCAGGACGCCTTCGTCGACGCCGTCAACGACAACCTGATGGACCGGCTCGACCCGGAGAACCGCGAGGTCGACACCTACGTCCGCGCGGGCGGCGCCGCCATCGACCCCCGCTCCGGCAAGGTCGTGGCGATGTACAACGGCATCGACTACGTCAAGCAGTACACCCCCAACGCCACCCGCAGGGACTACCAGGTCGGCTCCATCTTCAAACCGTTCGTCTTCGCCTCCGCCGTCGAGAACAGATCCACCACCCAGAGCGGCCGGACCATCACCCCCAACACCGTCTACGACGGCACCAACGAACGCCCCGTCCAGGGCTGGCCCGGCGAACGCTACGCCCCGGCCAACGAGGACGACCGCTCCTACGGCCACATCACCGTCCGCGAGGCCACCGACAAGTCCGTCAACGCCGTCTACGCCCAGATGGCGGTCGACGTCGGCTCCGACAAGGTCCAGCAGACCGCCATCGACCTCGGCATCCCCGCCACCACCCCCGAACTGACCCCCTCCCCCTCCATCGCCCTCGGAGTGGCCACCGCCAGCGCCCTGGACATGGCCGAGGCGTACGCGACCCTCGCCAACCACGGCGAACACGGCGCCTACACGATGATCGAGAAGATCACCAAGGACGGGAACAAGGCGGTGCCGCTGCCCGAGCGGAGGACCCGCCAGGCCGTGAGCCGCGAAGCCGCCGACACCACCACCGCCGTCCTGCGCGGCGTCGTCCAGAACGGCACCGCCTCCGCCGCCCAGGGCGCAGGCCGCCCCGCCGCCGGCAAGACCGGCACCGCGGAGGAGGACAAGGCCGCCTGGTTCGCCGGCTACACGCCCGAACTGGCCACCGTCGTCTCCGTCATGGGCCAGGACCCCGTCACCGCCGAACAGAAGAAGCTGTACGGCGTCATGGGCCTGTCCCGCATCAACGGCGGCGGCCCCCCGGCCGAGATCTGGGCCCAGTTCACCCGGGAAGCACTCAAGGGCGAACCCGTCAGCGACTTCGACCTCCGGCTCCAGAAGGGCGCCGAGCACACCGCACCGCCCACCGCGAGCGCCGACCCCTCCTCGGGCGACCCGGACGACGACACGTTCGACACACCCGGCACGGACGAGAACGCCGACCGGGGCCAGGAGCAGGACGAGAACGGCGAGGACGGCACCGAGGGCGGGACCCGGGGCCGGACCGACGAGGGCGCCACCGGTGACATCCCCACCGGCGGCGGCACCTCGGACAGCGCCCCCGCGGGCACCACCCACGGAGCCAACGGAACGGACGGGACGGACAGGACGGGCGACATCCCCACCGGCACGGGCACGGGCACGGGCAGAGGCGACCAGGGCCAGGGCGGCCAAAGCAACCAGGGCGGCCTCACCGGCTACCTCCAGCAGAGCCCCCGCAGACAGTGAACGACCGGGAGCGAGCGGGCGACCGGGCTCAGTGCCCCGCGCTCACCTTCAGCCCCACCACCGCGACCACCAGGAGAGACGCAGAAGAAAAGGGCTGGTGACGATGGTCACCAGCCCCTCCTCAGTCCAGATCTACAGGTACAGGCCCGTCGAATCCTCCGAACCCTCGAACCGGTCCGCGGCCACGGCGTGCAGATCACGCTCCCGCATCAGCACATAGGCGGTGCCCCGCACCTCGACCTCCGCGCGGTCCTCCGGATCGAACAGCACCCGGTCACCCGGCTCCACCGTCCGCACGTTCTGCCCCACCGCGACGACCTCGGCCCACGCCAGCCGGCGGCCGACCGCCGCCGTCGCGGGAATCAGGATGCCGCCCCCGGACCGCCGCTCGCCCTCGCTCGCGTCCTGCCGCACGAGTACGCGGTCGTGCAGCATCCGGATGGGCAGCTTGTCGTGCCGGGGGTCGTGCTCGTTTCTCTTGGCGCTCACACCTGAAACCTACCTGCCCTCACCACGGACGCACGCCCTCGGGTCGCAGACCGGGTCAGCGCCTGCGCCGACGCGTCCCCAGGGTCAGCAGCCCCACGACGCCCACCACCAGCAGCGCCACCGGCACGACCCGCTCCAGCCGCGGCGCCCCGTCCGCGTCCACGAACTGCGCCTTCACATCGCTCACCGCACGATTGACCCCGACGTACGCCCTGCCGAGCGTGTGGTCGATGTTGGAGGCGACCCTGGCCTTCGCGTCCCCGACGATCGTCTTCGGGTGCACCCGCACACCGATCTCGTCGAGGGTCTCGGCCAGCACCGCGCGACGGCGGCTGATGTCCGCCTCGATCTGCGCCGGGGTTCTGGTGTCCGCCGTGTCCGCCACCGTGTCGCCTCCGAAATCCGCTGAAACCCGTACCTGTGCCGGACAGTCTGTCAGCTTCACGCCGCGCCGCACCGCCAGGGCACCCGGTTACCCTCGATCCCGGCACCTGATCCACCCAGCGCGCACGTACGAGGAGACCAGACCGATGAGCGAACGCCTCCAGCCCGGGGACGACGCCCCCGCCTTCACCCTGCCCGACGCCGACGGCAACGAGGTGTCCCTGGCCGACCACAAGGGTCGCAAGGTCATCGTCTACTTCTACCCGGCCGCGCTCACCCCCGGCTGCACCAAGCAGGCCTGCGACTTCACCGACAACCTGGAACTGCTGGCCGGCGCGGGCTACGACGTCATCGGCGTCTCCCCCGACAAGCCGGAGAAGCTCGCCAAGTTCCGCGAGAAGGAGTCCCTGAAGGTCACCCTCCTCGCCGACCCCGACAAGCAGGTCCTGGAGGCGTACGGCGCCTACGGCGAGAAGAAGCTCTACGGCAAGACGGTCGTCGGCGTCATCCGCTCCACGATCGTCGTCGACGAGGACGGCAAGGTCGAACGCGCCCTCTACAACGTCAAGGCCACCGGCCACGTCGCCAAGATCATCAAGGACCTGGCGATCTGATCCGAAGAACGCCGACGACGGCTCGTACCGGACCCCCGGTACGAGCCGTCGCGCGTTCCACGCGTAACCGTCCGATAAACGGTTCGTTACTCCGTACGAGGCTACGAACGGGTGGCCGGGATCGGAGGGGAACCGATGGGGACCAGTGCATACACCAAGGAGCGCCTGGAGGAGGCGGCCCGGGGAGCGCGGACGCTGTCGGAGGCGCTGGTGCGGCTGGGGGTGGATCCTAAGAGTTCGACGCGGGCTTACGTCCGAGAGCGGATGAGCAAGCTCGGGGTGGATGTCTCGCACTTCGAGCGTGAGGGGGTGCGATGGACCAGAGAGGTCCTTCAAGCAGCGGTCTCGGCTTCGACCAACATGTGCGAAGTGCTACGCCGCCTCGGGCTGGAGGTCGTCGGCGGCCATCACACGCACATCAGCCGCCGGATCAAGGCGTACGGCATCGACACCTCACACTTCACACCAGCGGTCCGGACCGAGCGGCAGAGGTACAACCAGCGCCGCCGTACAGCTGCGGAGATCCTCGTCGAGGACACCTCGGTTCATGCCAGGCGCATTCCGAGCAGCCGACTCAAGAGGGCGATTCGCGAACTCGGCCTGGACGAGCGCTGCGCGCTCTGCGGAATCGAGCCGGTGTGGCTCGGGGAACCGCTGCCGCTCGAGGTCGACCACATCGACGGCAACTGGCGGAACAACCGGATCGAGAACCTTCAGTTGCTCTGCCCCAACTGCCACTCGACGACGGACACTTACCGCGGTCGAGGCATGAGGTACGCCTCGTGACCAGTGGCATGCGGTACACCCCCGGACGACTGGCTGAAGCAGCCGAGAAGTGCGCCGATCTCGATGAGGTCATCGCTTTCCTGGGCGCCCGTCCGTATGGGAACCTCCGCCGGTACCTGTTGAGACGGTTCGCTCACTTCGGCATCGACATCTCGCACTTTCGCCCCTGCCGCAGACGACCTCACCCCACGGAGCACGAGCTACGAGCGGCGGTCACCGACTCGACCTCTCTGGCAGAGGTACTGCGCCGCCTGAATCGCCCTTGCAACGGCGGACAACGCACGCAGTTGCGCAAGTGGATCGCCGAGCACCGCCTCTCGACGTCACATTTCCTCGGGCAGGCCCATCAACGAGGGAAACCCGGTGCGACCACCAAGAGCCCTGAAGAGGTACTGGTGAAGCACGAGAGCACCCATCGGACAGCGACCAAGACCCTGCGCCGGGCGCTTCTCGGTGTCGGGGTGGCCGAGGAATGCGCCCACTGTGGAGTCTCCCCCGAATGGCTGGGCAAGCCCATGACCCTGGAGGTCGATCACATCAACGGCGACTGGCGGGACGACCGGCGGGAGAACTTGCGGTTGCTGTGTCCCAACTGTCACGCGATCACCAGCACGTGGTGCAGGGGAGGCACAAGGCAACGCGCGACTCCCGGTACCATGACAGGCGCCAGCGGCGGTGGCGCAACGGCGACGCAGCAGACTTAGGATCTGTGGCCCTTGATCGGGCTTGAGGGTTCGAATCCCTTCCGCCGCACACTAACGGCCTGCGAATCGAAGATTGATGCGCAGGCCGTTGCCATGTGGGCTCAGCCCAACAGCTCACGCACCGCCGGTACCAAGGCTCGGAAAGCCTTGCCGCGGTGGCTGATGGCGTTCTTCTCCGCCGCGGAGAGCTCCGCGCAGGTGCGGGTTTCGTCGTCGGGCTGGAGGATCGGGTCGTAGCCGAAGCCGCCGCTGCCGGCGGGGGTGTGGCGCAGGGTGCCCCTCAGTTGGCCTTCGACCACCCTCTCCGTGCCGTCGGGGAGGGCGAGGGCGGCGGCGCAGGCGAAGTGGGCGCCGCGGTGGTCGTCGGGGATGTCGGAGAGCTGGGCGAGGAGCAGGTCGAGGTTGGCCCGGTCGTCGCCGTGGCGCCCGGCCCAGCGGGCGGAGAAGATGCCGGGGGCGCCGCCCAGGACGTCGACGCAGAGGCCGGAGTCGTCGGCGACGGCGGGGTGGCCGGTGGCCCGGGCGAGGGCGTGGGCCTTGAGGAGGGCGTTCTCGGCGAAGGTGGTGCCGGTTTCCTTGACGTCGGGGATGTCGGGGTAGGCGTCGGCGCCGACGAGTTCGTGGGGCAGTCCGGCGTCGGCGAGGATCGACCGGAGTTCGGTGATCTTTCCGGTGTTGCGGGTGGCGAGGATCAGGCGGGTCATGGGGCCCAGTATTCCGGGCCCCGTGTCCGCTGCCGTCGGCCGCCTCGTGGTGCGGGGTGCTGCGGGGTGTACGGGGTCTACGGGGTGCAGACCTTCGTCAGTTCGCCGGCGGCGTCGGTGACGGGGCTGATGTCGGGGGTCTTGTCGCCGTTCTCGATGGAGGTGCGGACGTTGGCGGTGGCCTGTTCGAGGTGGTCGACGGCCTTGCCGACGTCGGCGTTGTCGGTCTTGTCGCCTATCTCGCCGAGGTTGCGCTCGATGGAGTCGAGGGATTCCTCGAGTTGGGTGACGTCGTCGGAGGCGTTCCCGACGGCTTGTTGGAGTTCGGTGACGCTGTCGGCGATGGCGTCGGCGGTCCGGACGCAGTCGAGTGCCTTGTCGACGGCGCTGCAGCCGGTGGTGAGTCCGGCGGTCAGTGCGACGGCCGCCAGTGTGGCGGCGACGGCTGTGGTGCGGCGTCGGCGGCTCGCGGCCATGGAACGGTTCCTCCTTGTCGGGCCGGGCGGCCCTTGCGTCCGGTGGGGTGTCCGGGTTCGTTCGTGCGTCCGTATTCCTTCAGACGCGGGGGTGGCCGGCGCGGTTGCCCGCGCCGGCCACGTCCCTTGGTGTGTCTTTTACCTTTCGAGGACGCTGTCGAGGGCGGCCTGCTGTGCGGTGGTCAGTTCCGCGCAGCCGGTGACGGCGAGGTCGAGGAGGCTGTTGAGTTCGGTGCGGTCGAAGGGGGCTGCCTCGGCGGTGCCCTGGACCTCGACGAAGCGGCCGTCGCCGGTGCAGACGACGTTCATGTCGGTGTCGGCGCGTACGTCTTCCTCGTAGCAGAGGTCGAGGAGCGGGACGCCGTCGACGATGCCGACGGAGACGGCGCTGACGGTGCCGGTGAGAGGCTGGCGGCTGGCGCGGATGAGCTTGTTGTTCCTGGACCAGTTGATGGCGTCGGCGAGGGCGACGTAGGCGCCGGTGATGGCGGCGGTGCGGGTGCCGCCGTCGGCCTGGAGGACGTCGCAGTCCAGGACGATGGTGTTCTCGCCGAGTTGCTTGTAGTCGATGACGGCGCGCAAGGAGCGGCCGATGAGGCGGCTGATCTCGTGGGTGCGGCCGCCGATGCGGCCGCGGACGGATTCGCGGTCGCCGCGGGTGTTGGTGGCGCGGGGGAGCATCGAGTACTCGGCGGTGACCCAGCCCTCGCCGCTGCCCTTGCGCCAGCGGGGGACGCCTTCGGTGACGGAGGCGGTGCAGAGGACCTTGGTGTCGCCGAAGGAGACGAGGACGGAGCCTTCGGCGTGCTTGCTCCAGCCGCGTTCGATGGTGACCGGGCGGAGTTGTTCGGGGGTGCGGCCGTCGATTCGAGACATGGCGTCGAGCCTAGTGCCCTGTGGGAAGGGCCCCTTCCGGGGTGGCGGGCTCGCCGCTGTCCGGAAGGGGCCCTGGGGGCGGGGGTTGCACGGTTGCCGGTCCGGCCCGGCCGCCGGGCCGGTCCGGTTCCCCCCGTTCACCCGGTTCGCCGGGTGTCACATCATGTCTTCGATCTCGGCCGCGATGGGGTCGGCGTCGGTGCCGATGACGACCTGGATGGCGCTGCCCATCTTGACGACGCCGTGGGCGCCGGCGGACTTCAGTGCGGCGTCGTCGACCTTGGCGGGGTCGACGACTTCGGTGCGGAGGCGGGTGATGCAGCCTTCGATCTCTTCGATGTTCTCGATGCCGCCGAGCCCGGCAACGATCTTCTCAGCCTTGGTGGCCATGTTCGCTCTCCCTGATCCGAACCGCTTTGTCGCAGTAACCCACAGTTGGCCCATCCTTGCGAGCGGTCGTGCCGTCGGTGCCGAAGGATGGCGTCACGACGGCGGAACCGTCTCCGGCTGGTCTACACCACCGGGCGGGTCGCCGCCAAACCCCGCGGCAGACGCTCCCCCTGCTCCCCCAGCGCCCCCGCACTCCCGGCAAAGGGGCCCGATGCGTGCCCAGAGTCCCGCCGGAGCCGGGCCTTCGGCCGGTCCCCTGCGTGAGCGGTGGAGCCGTTTCCTCCAGGGGCTGCAGAAGATGGGCCGCAGTCCGCAGCCGCCGATCGCCGTGCCGACGGCGGCGGCGGGCATCCTCAACCGGCTCGGTCAGCCGGACGTGTTCGGGGACGAGGGGGCCGGTCGGACGAACGCCTCCCGGGTGATGGCGGGCGCGGGCGGTGCGCTGCCGGGCGGCGCGCCGGCGGCGGTGGCGGGGTTCCTCGCCCCGCGCGCTCCGGGGCGGAACCGGAGAGGGCGGGGGAGAGCACCACCAAGGTGTGAGGGGCGACCCCTTAGACGTCGTTTCTTATGGCTGAGGCTCGTGTCGTCGACCGGCCAGGTGGGTGTCGGTGCGATGTGGAAGTCTCCGGGGCATGAGCTACGACCT
>NZ_JBSGHG010000033.1:0-81006 GCF_053604275.1 Streptomyces sp. NPDC004051
GGACCGGGTCACGGGCGAGATCACCGGCCGCCCCGGCGCACAGCGTCTCGCCGTCACCTCCGGGGGCACGATCCCGGACACGGGGGCGACCGACTGGCAGGAGCCGAGGAGCGCATGTCCGCGGAGAGCACACCCGAGACCGGCCCCCGGGCCCGGACGACGCGCCGCACGTCCCACGACCGGCGGCACAGCGGTCTGCGGGCCACGGCGTGGGCCGTCACGGCCGTCCTCGCCCTGGGCGGCGCCGGAGCCGGATACGTGTACGCCGGGCTCGACGGCAACCTCAGCAGCGTCGACATCGACCGCCTCCTCGGCACCGACCGGCCCGAGAAGGCCGGCGACGGCTCCGAGAACATCCTCGTCCTCGGTTCCGACAGCCGCTCCGGGGGCAACCGGAAGCTCGGCGGCGGCGCCGACGACGGCGGCGCCCGCGCCGACACCGCGATGATCGTGCACGTCCACGGGGGACGCGAGAAGGCGTCCGTGGTGTCCGTTCCGCGGGACACCGTCGTCGACCGGCCCGAGTGCACCGACGGCGGGGGCGGCGCCCACCCCGCCGCGCACGGTGTGATGTTCAACTCCGCGTACGCCATCGGCGGGGCCGCCTGCGCGGTGAAGACCGTCGAGTCGATGACCGACCTGCGCATGGACCACTACCTGGAGATCGACTTCACCGGCTTCCGGAAACTCGTGGACGAACTGGGCGGCGTCGAGGTCACCACCACCGAGGACATCGACGACCCCGACAGCCGCCTCGAACTGGCGGCCGGCACCCACCGGCTCGACGGCGCGCAGGCCCTCGGCCTGGTGCGCACCCGGCACGGCGTCGGCGACGGCTCCGACCTGGGCCGCATCCAGCTCCAGCAGGCCTTCCTCAGGGCCCTGGCCCGGCAGGTGAAGGACCTCGGCCTCCTCACCGACCCCAAGAAGCTCTACGACATCGCCGACACGGTCACCAGGGCCGTCACCACCGACTCCGGTCTGGGCTCGGTGAACTCCCTGATGTCCTTCGCCGACGACCTGAAGGACATCGGCCCCGGCGGCATGCACATGGTGACCATGCCGGTGCGTTACGACCCGGCCGCCCCCAACCGCGTCCTGCCGCGGCAGGAGAAGGCGCGGCTGGTCTGGGAGGCCCTGCGGAACGACGAACCGATCCCGCGCGCGGCGACGGCGGACACGGCCACGGGAGGGGCCGGGGGCGTCGTCAGCGCCCCGTGAGCACGTCCCGAACGCCCCCTCGGCCCCCGGCCGCCGCGAGCCGGGTCCGCGGTCCGTACCCGGGAAACTCCGAGAGATCCCGGGAAACCCCGGGAAACCCCGGGAAACCCCGGGAACAAACGTCGGCCGCCCCCGGTTTTGGGGGATGGCCCCAGTCCTGGCAGACTGGTACGTCGGCTCCGGTTCACGCTCCCGCATCCCGTGGTGGCGACCCGGCGCCCTCCCCGATCTAGGAGACACCTTGAAGCGCGACATCCACCCCGCGTACGTCGAGACGCAGGTCAGCTGCACCTGCGGCGCGTCGTTCACGACCCGCAGCACCATCGAGTCCGGCACCGTCCGGGCCGAGGTCTGCTCCGAGTGCCACCCGTTCTACACGGGCAAGCAGAAGATCCTCGACACCGGTGGCCGTGTGGCCCGCTTCGAGGCCCGCTTCGGCAAGGCCTCCGGCTCCAAGAAGTAGCGAGCCACCCATCGCCGGTCCGCGGCAGCGCCTCCCCCGGGAGGCGCCCGCCGGGACCGGCGTTTTTGGTCGCCCGCCTTCCCCTTCCCACGCAGCAGCAGGAGCCCAAGATGTTCGAGGCCGTCGAGGAACTCGTCACCGAACACGCCGACCTGGAGACGAAGCTCGCCGACCCGTCGGTCCACGCCGACCAGGCCAACGCGCGCAGGCTGAACAAGCGGTACGCCGAGCTCACCCCGATCGTCGCCACCTACCGCTCCTGGAAGCAGACCGGCGACGACATCGAGACCGCGCGTGAACTGGCCGCCGACGACCCGGACTTCGCCGCCGAGGTCAAGGACCTGGAACAGCAGCAGGGGGAGCTGACCGAGAAGCTGCGGCTCCTGCTGGTCCCGCGCGACCCCAGCGACGACAAGGACGTCATCCTCGAGGTCAAGGCGGGCGCGGGCGGCGACGAGTCCGCCCTGTTCGCGGGCGACCTGCTGCGCATGTACCTGCGCTACGCCGAGCGCGTCGGCTGGAAGACCGAGATCATCGACGCCACCGAGTCGGAGCTGGGCGGTTACAAGGACGTCCAGGTCGCCGTGAAGACCAAGGGCGGCCAGGGCGCCACCGAACCCGGACAGGGCGTGTGGGCCCGGCTGAAGTACGAGGGCGGCGTGCACCGCGTGCAGCGGGTGCCGGCCACCGAGTCGCAGGGCCGTATCCACACCTCCGCGGCGGGCGTCCTGGTGACGCCCGAGGCGGAGGAGATCGACGTCGAGATCAACCCGAACGACCTGCGGATCGACGTCTACCGCTCCTCCGGCCCCGGCGGCCAGTCCGTCAACACCACCGACTCCGCCGTGCGCGTCACGCACGTGCCGACCGGCGTCGTCGCCTCCTGCCAGAACGAGAAGAGCCAGCTGCAGAACAAGGAGCAGGCACTGCGTATCCTGCGCTCCAGGCTGCTCGCGATGGCGCAGGAGGAGGCGGAACGGGAGGCCTCCGACGCCCGGCGCAGCCAGGTCCGCACCGTCGACCGCTCCGAGAAGATCCGTACCTACAACTTCCCGGAGAACCGCATCTCGGACCACCGCGTCGGGTTCAAGGCGTACAACCTGGACCAGGTCCTGGACGGCGACCTGGACGCGGTGATCCAGGCCTGTGTCGACGCGGACTCGGCTGCCAAGCTCGCCGCAGCGTAACTCTCGTAGACAGTCCGGAGGACCAGCGTGCAGCAACCATTTGGGGGGCGCCCCCCGAACCCCCGCAGCGTGCTGCTCACGGAGGTGGCCCAGGCCACCCAGCGGCTCGCCGACGCCGGCGTGCCCTCGCCGCGCACCGACGCGGAGGAGCTCGCCGCGTTCGTGCACGGAGTCAAGCGCGGCGAGCTGCACCAGGTGAAGGACTCCGACTTCGACGCCCGGTACTGGGAGGTCGTCGCCCGCCGCGAGGCGCGCGAACCGCTCCAGCACATCACCGGGCACGCCTACTTCCGCTACCTCGAACTCCAGGTGGGGCCCGGGGTGTTCGTGCCGCGCCCGGAGACCGAGTCGGTCGTCGGCTGGGCCATAGACGCGGTACGGGCCATGGACGTCGTCGAGCCGTGCGTCGTCGACCTGTGCACCGGCTCGGGCGCGATCGCGCTCGCGCTCGCGCAGGAGGTCCCGCGGTCCCGGGTGTACGCCGTGGAGATGTCCGAGGACGCCCTGGTGTGGACCCGCAAGAACATGGAGGGGTCACGGGTCGAACTGCGTCAGGGCGACGCCCTGACGGCCTTCCCGGACCTCGACGGCCAGGTCGACCTGGTGATCTCCAACCCGCCGTACATCCCGCTCACCGAGTGGGAGTACGTCGCCCCCGAGGCGCGCGACCACGACCCCGAGATGGCGCTGTTCTCCGGCGAGGACGGCCTCGACCTCATCCGCGGCCTGGAACGCACCGCGCACCGGCTGCTGCGTCCCGGCGGGGTGGTCGTCGTCGAGCACGCCGACACCCAGGGCGGCCAGGTGCCGTGGATCTTCGCCGAGGACCGTGGCTGGACCGACGCCGCCGACCACCCGGACCTGAACAACCGGCCCCGGTTCGCCACCGCCCGCAAGGCGGTCCCGTGAGCCCCCCGCAGACTTCACCCACCCCCAGCCGCACGTGCACGAGGAGGCCCGCCAGATGGCTCGGCGATACGACACCAACGACGCGACCGATCGCGCGACCGGTCTGCGTGAAGCCGCGTCCGCCGTCCGCCGTGGCGAGCTCGTGGTGC
The DNA here is from genome assembly GCF_053604275.1 of Streptomyces sp. NPDC004051. NCBI lineage: Bacteria > Bacillati > Actinomycetota > Actinomycetes > Kitasatosporales > Streptomycetaceae > Streptomyces > Streptomyces sp. NPDC004051. The sequence goes on from NZ_JBSGHG010000033.1 coordinate 3,930, forward strand.
TGCCGACGGACACGGTCTACGGCATCGGCGCGGACGCGTTCACCGGGGAGGCCGTCGCCGACCTCCTGGAGGCCAAGGGACGCGGCCGCAACATGCCCACACCGGTGCTCATCGGCTCGCCGAACACCCTGCACGGCCTGGTCACCGACTTCTCCGAACAGGCCTGGGAACTGGTCGACGCCTTCTGGCCGGGCGCGCTGACCCTGATCGCCCGGCACCAGCCGTCCCTCCAGTGGGACCTCGGGGACACCCGGGGCACGGTCGCCGTGCGGATGCCGCTGCACCCGGTCGCCATCGAACTGCTCACCGAGGTCGGCCCGATGGCCGTCTCCTCGGCCAACCTGACCGGGCACCCCGCGCCGGAGAACTGCGACGCGGCGCAGGACATGCTCGGCGACTCCGTCTCCGTCTACCTCGACGGCGGGCCCACCCCGGGCATCGTTCCCTCGTCGATCGTCGACGTCACGCGCCCCGTGCCCGTACTGCTGCGCGAGGGCGCCGTCTCCCCGGAGGAGCTGCGCAAAGTGGTACCCGACCTCGAGGTGGCGAATTGACGGCGCCCGAGTCGGGGCGTGGCATAGGCAGCGGGGAGAGCGGCGCGGAGGAGACGACCACCTTCGGGTTCCCGCGCGACAGCTTCCGCATCCTCCACGTCAGCACCGGAAACGTCTGCCGCTCGCCCATCACCGAGCGGCTGACCCGGCATTTCGTGAACCAGCGGCTGGGCATCCTGGGCTGCGGCCTGATCGTGGAGAGCGCGGGCACCTGGGGTCACGAGGGCGCGCCGATGGAGACGCACGCGGAGACCGTGCTGGCCGAGTTCGGCGCGGACGCCTCCGGCTTCGTCGGCCGTGAGCTGCTGGACGAGCACGTCATCCGCGCCGACCTGGTCCTGACCGCGACCCGGGACCACCGCGCCCAGGTCATCTCCATGGGCCACTCGGCGGGCCTGCGCACCTTCACCCTGAAGGAGTTCACCCGCCTGGTGAACGCGATCGACCCGGCGACGCTGCCCCCGCTGGACGACGGCCTGGTCATGCGCGCCCGCGCCCTGGTCCGCGCCGCCGCCGCGCTGCGCGGCTGGCTGCTGGCCCCGACCGCCGAGGCGGACGAGGTCTTCGACCCGTACGGGGCGCCCCTGCCCCTCTTCCGCTCCATCGGCGACGAGATACACCAGGCCCTGGACCCGGTCGTCACCGCCCTCACCGGCGTCCCGACCCAGGTCTGACCGCCCCACCCGGCTCGCGCGCCCGACCGCCCTGTTCGGGTCGCGCGCCCGATCGCTCCACCCGGTGCGCGCTCGACCCGCCCCGCCTGGGGCGCCGGGGCTTCCCGACCCGGCCCGGGCCCGCCCGTCCTGCCCGGGGTGCGGCGCCCGACCGTCCTGCCCGGGGTGCGCGCCCGGCTGCCCCGCCCGGGGTGCCGGGGCTTTCCTGTCCCGGGCGCCGCGGTCCCGGGTCGTTCGTACCGCCGTCGTGCGGCGGGCCGTGCGGGTTGTCGGGGTGGTGGTGGCCGCGAGGCGACCGCCCGTCTACCTCCGGGGGCGTCCTGCCGCCCCGGGAGGGTGCGGCGCCGGGCGGACCGGGGACGGCGGGCCTACATTGGTCGTACGCCGGCGTCGACGTCCGGGAGTCCACCATGACGGTCACCCATGCCCTCGAGGGCGAGTTCGGGGTCCTGCGCAGGCAGGACCCCGAACTCGCCGAGATCCTGCTCGGCGAGCGCGAGCGGCAGGCGACCACGCTCCAGTTGATCGCCGCCGAGAACTTCACCTCGCCGGCCGTGCTGGCCGCCCTCGGCTCCCCGCTGGCCAACAAGTACGCCGAGGGGTACCCGGGCGCCCGCCACCACGGCGGCTGCGAGTTCGCCGACGCCGCCGAACGCCTCGCCGTGGAACGCGCCAGGGCGCTGTTCTGCGCCGACCACGCCAACGTCCAGGCGCACTCCGGCTCGTCGGCCGTGCTGGCCGCCTACGCCGCCCTGCTGCGCCCCGGAGACACCGTCCTGGCCCTCGGCCTGCCCCACGGCGGCCACCTCACCCACGGCTCGCCCGCCAACTTCTCCGGCCGCTGGTTCGACTTCATCGGCTACGGCGTGGACGCGGAGACCGGGCTCATCGACCACGACCAGGTCCGCACCCTGGCCCGTACGCACCGGCCCAAGGCGATCGTGTGCGGCTCCATCGCCTACCCGCGCCACATCGACCACGCCTTCTTCCGCGAGGTGGCCGACGAGGCGGGCGCGTATCTGATCGCGGACGCCGCGCACCCCATCGGCCTGGTCGCCGGGGGAGCGGCCCCGAACCCGGTCCCGTACGCGGACATCGTCTGCGCCACCACGCACAAGGTGCTGCGCGGGCCGCGCGGCGGCATGATCCTGTGCGGCGCGGAACTGGCCGAACGCGTCGACCGCGCCGTCTTCCCCTTCACCCAGGGCGGGGCGCAGATGCACACGATCGCCGCCAAGGCGGTCGCGTTCGGGGAGGCGGCGACACCGGCGTTCACCGTGTACGCCCACCGGGTGGTCGCCAACGGGCGGGCGCTCGCCGCCGCGCTGGCCGACGAGGGACTGACCGTCACCACCGGCGGCACCGACACCCATCTGATCACCGCCGACCCCGCCCCGCTCGGCCTCGCCGGGCGCGAGGCCCGCGGCCTGCTGGCGGGGGCCGGGATCGTCCTGGACTGCTGCGCGCTGCCGCACGCCGACGACCGCGGACTGCGCCTGGGCACCGCGGCGGTGACCACGCAGGGCATGGGGGAGCCGGAGATGGTGCTGATCGCGGGCCTGCTGGCGAGCGTCCTCAGAGGAGGCACCGAGCCCGCACGGGCCCGCGAGGACGTACGGGAACTGACCGCGGCCTTTCCGCCGTACCCCGGCTGAGACGTGTCACCCGGCTCGCCCGGTCGGGGTTTCGCACCCGTGTCGGCGCGCATGCGGGGCAGGCGCGCCCGTGTGCCGGACCGGCCGCGCCGTCACTCGTGCAACCATCGTCGCTACCCGGAAGTCCTCACCCGTATGCGTGCCTCGCTAGGGTGTGGGGCTGTGATGGCCAGCGAGATCTGTGGGGAAGCCCGTGCGTGAATACCTGCTGACGCTCTGCATCACGGCCGCGGTGACGTATCTGCTGACAGGGCCGGTACGGAAGTTCGCGATCGTGGCGGGGGCGATGCCGGAGATCCGGGCACGTGACGTGCACCGGGAACCCACTCCGCGGCTCGGCGGTATCGCCATGTTCTTCGGCCTGTGCGCGGGCCTGCTGGTGGCCAGCCACCTGACGAACCTGAACCAGGTCTTCGAGCGGTCCAACGAACCGCGCGCCCTGCTCTCGGGGGCCGCCCTGATCTGGCTGCTCGGCGTCCTGGACGACAAGTTCGAGATCGACGCCCTGCTCAAACTGGGCGCCCAGATGATCGCCGCCGGCGTCATGATCCTTCAGGGCCTGACCATCCTGTGGCTCCCCGTCCCCGGCGTCGGCACGGTCTCCGTGACCCCGTGGCAGGGGAACCTGATCACCGTGGCGCTGGTCGTCATCACCATCAACGCGGTCAACTTCGTCGACGGACTGGACGGCCTCGCGGCCGGCATGGTGTGCATCGCGGCCTCGGCGTTCTTCCTGTACAGCTACCGGATCTGGTACGGCTACGGTGCCGAGGCGGCGGCCCCCGCCACCCTGTTCTCCGCCGTGCTGATCGGCATGTGCCTCGGCTTCCTGCCGCACAACATGCACCCCGCCCGGATCTTCATGGGGGACTCCGGGTCGATGCTGATCGGTCTGGTCCTCGCGGCGAGCGCCGTGTCGGTCACGGGCCAGCTGGACGTCGAGGCGCTCAACGTCGACCTGGGCGGCACCCGGGAGACGACCCACGCGATGCTGCCCGTCTTCATCCCGCTGCTCATGCCGCTGACGATCATCGCGGTGCCCGTGGCCGACCTGGTCCTGGCCATCGTGCGGCGCACCTGGCGCGGCCAGTCGCCGTTCGCGGCGGACCGGGGCCATCTGCACCACCGTCTGCTGGAGATCGGCCACTCGCACAGCAGGGCGGTGCTGATCATGTACTTCTGGTCGGGGCTGATCGCCTTCGGCGCGCTCGCCTACTCGGTCAACTCGGCGTCGATGTGGATCGTGCTGGGCGTCGTCATCCTGAGCGCCCTCGGCCTGCTGTTGCTCCTGCTGCCCCGGTTCACCCCGCGCGCCCCGCGTTGGGCGGAGGCGTTCCTCCCGCCGCGCTACCGCCGCCGCAGGGCCCTGAAGGCGGCGAAGGCGCCGGAGACGTCCGGGGACACCGGCACGGCGCGGTCACGGGCCGCCGACGCCCCCGAGGAGGCCGCAGGCGGCGACCGCGCCCCGGCCGCCGCCGGCGTCTCGGGCGTCAACGGCGCGACGGCCCTCGGCCACCACGCACGTCTGGGCGACCGGGGGAAGGCCGGCAGCTCCCGCTGACGGGACGTCACGAGAGGCTTCTGGGCGGACATCACGGTCAAGGTAAGAATCCGACTAGAGCATTGCCAAGTCGTGGGGCTGCGATGGGGCGCTCTTGGGGGTGCGAAGCGCCCCAATATCAGACAAGTCCCCCTCTCGCGCGTTCGGACGTGCCGCTTCACCCTCGTGCGTGATGTTCCGCACGCCCATTAGGTAAAGACTCCATCAAATAGTTTGTGATACCGTTCACGAGTCTCGCCGGAGAGAGCCGACGGACCGTGGTGCGACGGTTCGACGGTGGGGAGGAAAACTCACTCCATCCGGGGGACTACGCTCGTCCCCGACGACATCTCATGTGCCTCATGCCTCATGCCCCCTGCTCAAAGCGGAGTTCCGTCATGCCGTCCAACGACGTCCGGATCCTGATTCAGTCCGCCGTCCCCACCGCTGCCGTCGGTGCGGTCGCGGTCGCGGTCGGTGGTGCCGTCGAAGGCGGCCAGGGGGTGATCGGAGCGGTCATCGGGGCGCTGCTCGTGATCCTGCTCATGGGCACGGGGCTGTACGTCCTGCAGTGGATCGCCAAGTCGATACCGCATCTGTTCCAGGCGATGGGGCTGATGATGTACATGACGCAGATCTTGCTGATCTTCGTCTTCATCGCGCTCTTCAAGGACACGACCCTGTTCCACCCGAAGGTCTTCGCCCTCTCGCTGCTCGTCTCCACCCTCACCTGGGTCGCCGCGCAGGCGCGGGCCACGATGAAGGCCAAGACCTTCTACGTGGACCCCGAGCCGACGCCGGCCGGGAACGCGGCGGGGAAGAGGGATTCCGCGGAGCGGTCGTCGTGAGACGTAGGGCCGGGATAAGGGCGCACCACGGACCCTGCTATCGTCCGGTGCCAACTGCGGCATCGCGGGCGCGGGCATCCACGCTGACGCCTGTCACATCGCGAGGCGAGATGCCCCACTGCCGCCCCCACATCCGTAACACCAGTCCCGTGCCGAACCGCGGCCCCGTGCCGCGCCGACACCACGAGGTTGCCGAATCCATGCGCCACGCTGAAGGAGCCCGCGGTGAGTGCTGACCCGACACAGGTGCTCGCCTTCGAGACCGACTGCCACATCTTCGACGGCTGTGGCTTCCCGTCTCCCGGGCTGCACTCGTTCCTGTTCGAGCCCCTGTGGGGCGACGGCGACAGCAGCGTGTACTTCAACAAGACGATGCTGCTGGCGCTGCTCGGCTCGATCATCATCATCGGCTTCTTCTGGGCGGCCTTCCGCCGGCCCCAGGTGGTCCCCGGCAAGCTCCAGATGGTCGCCGAGGCCGGCTACGACTTCGTCCGCCGGGGTGTCGTCTACGAGACGATGGGCAAGCGCGAGGGCGAGAAGTACGTCCCGTTCGTCGTCGCGCTGTTCTTCTTCGTCTGGATGATGAACCTCTGGTCCATCATCCCGTTCGCCCAGATGCCGGTGACGTCGATCTTCGCCTACCCGCTGGGGCTCGCGCTGATCGTCTACATCGTCTGGATCTCGCTGACCTTCAAGCGGCAAGGCTTCGTCGGCGCCCTGAAGAACTTCACCGGCTACGACAAGTCGCTCGGCGCCGCGCTGCCGGTCGTCATGCTGATCGAGGCCTTCTCGAACCTGCTCGTGCGGCCCTTCACCCACGCCGTGCGACTCTTCGCGAACATGTTCGCGGGTCACATCCTGCTGGTGCTGTTCACCATCGCCAGCTGGTACCTGCTGAACGGCATCGGGATCGCCTACGCCAGCGTCTCGTTCCTGATGGTCCTGGTGATGACCGTCTTCGAGCTCTTCATCCAGGCCCTGCAGGCGTACGTCTTCGTCCTGCTGACCGTGACCTACATCCAGGGCGCGCTCGCCGAGCAGCACTGAGCGTCCTGCACCTCCCCCATTCGACCGGTGGCCCACCCCCACCGGCCCGTGAAGAAAAGGAAGAACCGGAATGTCCCAGACCCTTGCTGCCGTCAGCGGTTCGATTGCTTCCATCGGCTACGGCATCGCCGCCTTCGGCCCCGGCATCGGCGTCGGCATCATCTTCGGCAAGGGCACCGAGGCCCTCGCCCGTCAGCCCGAGGCCGCCGGTCTGATCCGCGCCAACCAGATCCTGGGCTTCGCCTTCTGTGAGGCGCTCGCCCTGATCGGTCTGGTCATGCCGTTCGTCTACGGCCTCTGATCGTCTGATCCGCGACCGGCTCACCAGACGAAAGGCACTCTGATATGAGCCCCATGCTTCATATCGCGGCCGAGGAGCTTCAGAACCCCCTCGTCCCGCCGATTCCCGAGCTCGTCATCGGCCTGCTCGCCTTCGTCATCGTTTTCGGTTTCCTCGCCAAGAAGCTCCTCCCGAACATCAACAAGGTTCTGGAGCAGCGGCGTGAGGCCATCGAGGGCGGTATCGAGAAGGCCGAGGCCGCTCAGACCGAGGCCCAGAGCGTTCTCGAGCAGTACAAGGCCCAGCTCGCCGAGGCCCGGCACGAGGCCGCGCGCCTGCGCCAGGAGGCGCAGGAGCAGGGCGCCACGCTCATCGCCGAGATGCGCGCGGAAGGCCAGCGGCAGCGTGAGGAGATCATCGCCGCCGGTCACGCTCAGATCGAGGCGGACCGCAAGGCCGCCGCGTCGGTGCTGCGTCAGGACGTCGGCAAGCTCGCCACCGACCTGGCCGGCAAGCTCGTCGGCGAGTCCCTCGAGGACCACGCCCGGCAGAGCCGCGTGATCGACCGGTTCCTCGACGACCTCGACCAGAAGGCCGAGGCCGCACGATGAACGGAGCGAGCCGCGAGGCCCTGGCAGCCGCACGTGAGCGTCTCGACGCGCTGACGGACTCCACGTCCGTCGACGCCGGCTCGCTCGCCGAAGAGCTGGCCGCCGTCACCGCGCTGCTCCACCGCGAGGTGTCGTTGCGCCGGGTCCTCACCGACCCGGCGCAGGCCGGCGAGGCCAAGGCGGAACTGGCCCAGCGCCTGTTCGGTACCCAGCTCAGCGGCAACGCCGCCGACCTGGTGGCCGGCATGGTGCGCTCCCGCTGGTCGCAGTCCCGCGACCTGGTGGACGCACTGGAACAGCTGGCCGACCTCGCCGACCTCACCGCCGCGCAGCAGGCGGGCGCACTCGACGGTGTCGAGGACGAGCTGTTCCGGTTCGGCCGGATCGTCTCCTCGAGCAAGGAGCTGCGCGCCGCGCTGACCGACCGCAAGGCCACCACCTCCGCCAAGAGCGAGCTGCTGCGCAGCCTGCTCGGCGGCAAGGCGAACGCGACCACCGAGCGTCTCGTGACGCGTCTGGTGACCGCGCCGCGGGGACGTAGCCTGGAATCGGGACTCGACTCCCTCTCCAAGCTCGCCGCCGAGCGGCGCGATCGCATGGTGGCCGTCGTCACCTCCGCGGTGCCGCTGAGCGACGCGCAGAAGCAGCGCCTCGGCGCCGGCCTCGCGAAGCTCTACGGCCGCCGCATGCACCTCAACCTCGCCGTGGATCCCGAGGTCGTCGGCGGGATGCGGGTGCAGGTCGGCGACGAGATCATCAACGGCTCCATCGCGGACCGGCTGGAGGACGCGAGCCGCCGACTGGCGAGCTAGCGCCGACGCAGCAACTGAACACCAAGAACGTACTTGCGGCCCTGGTTGGGCCGTGCAGAGGATTCACCTCTTCCGGGGGGAGTCCCGACTCGTGGAATACCCCCCAAGTGAAACTTCGGGCCCAACAAGGAGAGCAGGGAACTCAGATGGCGGAGCTCACGATCCGGCCGGAGGAGATCCGGGACGCACTGGAGAACTTCGTCCAGTCGTACAAGCCGGACGCGGCCTCGCGCGAGGAAGTCGGCACGGTCACCCTCGCCGGCGACGGCATCGCCAAGGTCGAGGGTCTGCCCTCGGCCATGGCCAACGAGCTGCTGAAGTTCGAGGACGGCACCCTCGGCCTCGCCCTCAACCTCGAGGAGCGCGAGATCGGTGCCATCGTCCTCGGTGAGTTCAGCGGCATCGAGGAGGGCCAGCCGGTCGCCCGCACCGGCGAGGTCCTGTCCGTCGCCGTGGGCGAGGGCTACCTCGGCCGCGTGGTCGACCCGCTCGGCAACCCGATCGACGGCCTCGGCGAGATCGAGACCGAGGGCCGCCGCGCCCTCGAACTGCAGGCCCCCACGGTCATGCAGCGCAAGTCGGTGCACGAGCCGATGGAGACGGGCTACAAGGCCGTCGACGCCATGACCCCGATCGGCCGCGGCCAGCGTCAGCTGATCATCGGCGACCGCGGCACCGGCAAGACCGCGCTGGCCGTCGACACGATCATCAACCAGCGTGACAACTGGCGCTCCGGCGACGTGAACAAGCAGGTCCGCTGCATCTACGTCGCCGTCGGCCAGAAGGGCTCCACCATCGCGTCGGTCCGCCGCGCGCTGGAGGAGAACGGCGCCCTGGAGTACACGACCATCGTCGCCGCCCCGGCGTCCGACCCGGCCGGCTTCAAGTACCTGGCGCCCTACACCGGCTCGGCCATCGGCCAGCAGTGGATGTACCAGGGCAAGCACGTCCTGATCATCTTCGACGACCTGTCGAAGCAGGCCGACGCCTACCGCGCCGTCTCCCTGCTGCTGCGCCGCCCGCCGGGGCGCGAGGCCTACCCGGGTGACGTCTTCTACCTGCACTCCCGCCTCCTGGAGCGCTGCGCCAAGCTCTCCGACGAGATGGGCAAGGGCTCGATGACCGGTCTGCCGATCGTCGAGACCAAGGCGAACGACGTGTCGGCGTTCATCCCGACCAACGTCATCTCCATCACCGACGGCCAGTGCTTCCTGGAGTCCGACCTGTTCAACGCCGGTCAGCGCCCGGCCCTGAACGTCGGTATCTCGGTCTCCCGCGTCGGTGGCTCGGCCCAGCACAAGGCGATGAAGCAGGTCTCCGGCCGACTGCGCGTGGACCTCGCCCAGTTCCGTGAGCTGGAGGCGTTCGCCGCCTTCGGCTCCGACCTGGACGCCGCGTCGAAGTCGCAGCTGGAGCGCGGTCAGCGCATGGTCGAGCTGCTGAAGCAGGACCAGTACCAGCCGATGGCCACCGAGGACCAGGTCGTCTCCGTCTGGGCCGGCACCACCGGCAAGATGGACGAGGTACCGGTCGCCGACATCCGCCGCTTCGAGAAGGAGCTGCTGGAGTACCTGCACCGCAGCGAGCAGGGCCTCATGACCTCCATCCGCGAGGGCGGCAAGATGTCGGACGACACCCTCCAGGCCGTGGGCGACGCGATCGCGGCCTTCAAGAAGCAGTTCGAGACGAGCGAAGGCAAGCTGCTCGGCGAGGACGCTCCGGCCGCTGCCGCCAAGTGACGTTCAAGGAAGGGACCTGACTCATGGGAGCCCAGCTCCGGGTCTACAAGCGTCGCATCCGATCCGTCACCGCGACCAAGAAGATCACCAAGGCGATGGAGATGATCGCCGCCTCGCGCGTCGTCAAGGCGCAGCGCAAGGTGCGGTCCTCCACGCCGTACGCCGACGAACTGACCCGCGCGGTCACGGCCGTCGGCACCGGTTCGGACGCCAAGCACCCGCTGACCACGGAGGCGGAGAACCCGACCCGTGCCGCGGTCCTGCTCCTCACGAGCGACCGCGGCCTGGCCGGCGCCTTCAACGCCAACGCGATCAAGGCGGCGGAGCAGCTGACCGCGCGCCTGGAGGGCGAGGGCGTGGAGGTCGAGACGTACATCGTCGGCCGCCGCGGTCTGGCGCACTACAACTTCCGTGAGCGCACGGTCGCGGAGTCCTTCTCGGGCTTCACCGACGAGCCCTCGTACGCGGACGCCAAGACCGTCGCGGCACCGCTGATCGAGGCCATCGAGAAGGACACGGCGGACGGCGGTGTGGACGAACTCCACATCGTCTACACCGAGTTCGTCTCGATGATGACGCAGACCGCGGTCGACTCCCGGCTGCTTCCGCTGCGCCTCGAAGAGGTCGCGGAGGAGACGTCCACCAAGGACGAGATCCTCCCGCTGTACGACTTCGAGCCCTCGGCGGAGGACGTCCTCGACGCCCTGCTGCCGCGCTACGTGGAGAGCCGCATCTACAACGCGCTGCTCCAGTCGGCCGCTTCGAAGCACGCCGCCACGCGGCGCGCGATGAAGTCGGCCACCGACAACGCGGGTGAGCTGATCAACACGCTCTCCCGTCTTGCCAACGCGGCCCGCCAGGCCGAAATCACCCAGGAAATCAGCGAGATCGTCGGTGGCGCAGGCGCTCTGGCCGACGCAAACGCGGGGAGTGACAATTAATGACCACCACTGTTGAGACCGCGACGGCCACGGGCCGTGTCGCCCGGGTCATCGGCCCGGTCGTCGACGTGGAGTTCCCCGTCGACGCGATGCCGGAGATCTACAACGCCCTGCACGTCGAGGTCGCCGACCCGGCGAACGCGGGCGAGCTGAAGACGCTGACCCTGGAGGTCGCCCAGCACCTGGGTGAGGGTCTGGTCCGCACCATCTCCATGCAGCCCACCGACGGTCTGGTCCGCCAGGCCGCGGTGACCGACACGGGCTCGGCCATCTCCGTCCCGGTCGGCGACTTCACCAAGGGCAAGGTGTTCAACACCCTCGGTGAGGTGCTGAACAGCGACGAGAGCTACGACGGCGAGCGCTGGCCGATCCACCGCAAGGCGCCGAACTTCGACGAGCTCGAGTCGAAGACCGAGATGTTCGAGACCGGCGTCAAGGTCATCGACCTGCTGACCCCGTACGTCAAGGGCGGCAAGATCGGTCTGTTCGGCGGCGCCGGCGTCGGCAAGACGGTGCTCATCCAGGAGATGATCTACCGCGTCGCCAACAACCACGACGGTGTGTCGGTGTTCGCCGGTGTCGGTGAGCGCACCCGTGAGGGCAACGACCTCATCGACGAGATGAGCGAGTCGGGCGTCATCGACAAGACCGCGCTGGTCTTCGGTCAGATGGACGAGCCCCCGGGCACCCGTCTGCGCGTCGCGCTGGCCGGCCTCACCATGGCCGAGTACTTCCGTGACGTCCAGAAGCAGGACGTGCTGTTCTTCATCGACAACATCTTCCGCTTCACGCAGGCCGGTTCCGAGGTGTCGACCCTGCTCGGCCGCATGCCCTCCGCGGTGGGCTACCAGCCGAACCTGGCCGACGAGATGGGTCTCCTCCAGGAGCGCATCACCTCGACCCGCGGTCACTCGATCACCTCGATGCAGGCGATCTACGTCCCCGCGGACGACCTGACCGACCCGGCCCCGGCCACCACCTTCGCCCACCTCGACGCGACGACGGTGCTCTCCCGTCCGATCTCCGAGAAGGGCATCTACCCGGCCGTGGACCCGCTGGACTCCACGTCCCGCATCCTGGACCCGCGCTACATCGCGCAGGACCACTACGACGCGGCCATGCGGGTGAAGAACATCCTGCAGAAGTACAAGGACCTGCAGGACATCATCGCGATCCTCGGTATCGACGAGCTCGGCGAGGAGGACAAGCTCGCCGTCCACCGCGCCCGTCGCGTGGAGCGCTTCCTGTCCCAGAACACCCACGTCGCCAAGCAGTTCACCGGCGTGGACGGTTCGGACGTGCCGCTGGACGAGTCGATCGCCGCGTTCAACGCGATCTGCGACGGTGAGTACGACCACTTCCCGGAGCAGGCGTTCTTCATGTGCGGTGGCATCGAGGACCTGAAGAAGAACGCGAAGGAGCTGGGCGTCTCCTGAGCCTCGCGCTCGAGTCGGGGGGCGGGCACCGCCCCGCCCCCTGACCCCCGCCCATTAGACTTGTAACCAACACCCGGCGGACCTGCCGGGTGGTGACCCGAGGAGCCATCTTGGCTGCTGAGCTGCACGTCGCGCTGGTCGCGGCCGACCGAGAGGTCTGGTCGGGCGAGGCCACCCTGGTCGTCGCGCGCACCACGTCCGGCGACATCGGCGTCATGCCCGGTCACCAGCCGCTGCTCGGTGTGCTGGAGTCGGGCCCGGTGACCATCCGTACGAACGACGGCGGGACGGTCGTCGCCGCGGTGCACGGCGGTTTCATCTCGTTCGCGGACGACAAGCTGTCGCTGCTGGCCGAGATCGCCGAGCTGTCGGACGAGATCGACGTCAAGCGCGCGGAGCGGGCGCGGGACCGTGCGAAGTCGGAGGCCGACGCCTCGGCGGAGCGGCGCGCGGACGTACGACTGCGTGCGGCGGCGGGGCACTGAACGACCCGAGGAGCCTTCCAGGCCGTCTAGGCTCTGGGGGAGCCGTGCAATGACGTGACTCAGCCGCGGCTGGGACCGGAGCGATCCGGACCCGGTCGCGGCTGAGGCAGATCTGGATGATTTTTCCGTTCCGTTACCTAGGAGACGAGGAGGTCGGTGTCGATGGTCCTCGCTCTGACTGTGTGCGGAAGTGTCGTGGCGCTCGTGGTGGTGGGCCTCTTCGTGTTCGGCCTGCGCCGCCGCTTCCTCCAGCGTTCCGGCGGAACCTTCGACTGCAGCCTGCGCTGGGACGTCCCGGAGGAGGGCGACACCGGCGGCAAGGGCTGGGCGTACGGGGTGGCCCGCTACAACGGCGACCGGGTGGAGTGGTTCCGCGTCTTCTCCTACGCGCTGCGTCCGCGCCGCGTCCTGGAACGCTCGTCGATCGAGGTGGCCGGCCGCCGGGTGCCGGAGGGCGAGGAGGAGCTGGCGCTGCTGTCGGACGCGGTGATCCTGGCCTGTCTGCACCGGGGCAGGCGGCTGGAGCTAGCGATGAGCGACGACGCGCTGACCGGTTTCCTCGCCTGGCTGGAGGCGGCGCCCCCCGGGCAGAGGGTGAACGTGGCGTAGACACGTGCAGACGCGGGTGCTCCCCCGGACGAGGTCCGGGGGAGCACTTCTCGTTGCGTGTGATGCGGTGCCGGTGGCCTACTTCAGGCCGTTGTGGATGGCGCCGACCAGTTCGCCGTTCGCGGTGTCACCGCTGAACTCCCAGAAGAAGGCTCCGCCCAGGCCCTGGTTCTTGGCCCAGGCCATCTTGCCGTTGATGGTGGCGGGGGTGTCGTAGGACCACCAGTTGGTGCCGCAGTGGGCGTACGCCGTGCCGGCGATGGTGCCGGTGACCGGACAGCTGTTCTTGAGGATCTTGTAGTCCTCGATGCCGGCCTCGTAGGCGCCGGGCGCCGGGCCGGTGGCCGCGCCGCCGGGGGCGGCCTGGGTGACGCCGGTCCAGCCGCGGCCGTAGAAGCCGATGCCGAGCAGCAGCTTGCTCGCCGGGACGCCCTTGGCCTTCAGCTTGGCGATGGCGGCGGCCGAGTTGAAGCCGTCCTGCGGGATGCCGTTGTACGCGGTCAGCGGCGAGTGCGGGGCGGTGGGGCCGTCCTTGTCGAAGGCGCCGAAGTAGTCGTACGTCATCACGTTGTACCAGTCGAGGTACTGGGCGGCGCCGCCGTAGTCGGCCGCGTCGATCTTGCCGCCGTTCGAGCCGTCCGCGGTGATGGCGGCGGTGACCAGGTAGTCCTTGCCGAACTCGGCGCGCAGGGCCTGGGAGAGGTTCCTGAAGGCCGCCGGGCCGCTGGTGTCGCAGGTGAGGCCGCAGGCGTTCGGGTACTCCCAGTCGATGTCGATGCCGTCGAATACGTCGGCCCAGCGCGGGTCCTCCACGACCTGCTTGCAGGACTTGGCGAATGCGGCCGGGTTCTGCGCGGCCTGGCCGAAGCCGCCGGAGTAGGTCCAGCCGCCGAACGAGTACAGCACCTTGATGTGAGGGTACTTGGCCTTCAGCTGGCGCAGCTGGTTGAAGTTGCCGCGCAGCGGCTGGTCCCAGGCGTCGGCGGTGCCGCTGACGGACTGGTCGGCGGTGTAGGCCTTGTCGGTGGCGGCGTAGGCGTCGTCGAGCTTGCACTGGCCGCCCACGACGTTGCCGAACGCGTAGTTGATGTGCGTGATCTTGGCGGCGGAGCCGGACGTCACCAGGTCCTTGACGTGGTAGTTGCGGCCGTAGACGCCCCACTCGGTGAAGTAGCCGAGGTTGATCTTGCCGCCGGTGGGCGGCGGTTCCTCGGTGTTGCCGGTGGTGCGGACCCGCACCGCGCCGCTGACCGGACCGGTCTGGTCGGCGGTGTCCCGGGCCTGGACGGTGTACGAGTAGTCGGTGCCCTTGGCCAGCCCGGTGTCCGTGTACGAGGTGCCGGTCACGGTGGCGACCCTGGAGCCGTCGCGCAGCACGTCGTAGTTCTTGACGCCCTTGTCGTCGGTGGCCGCGGACCAAGACAGCCGCACGGAGGTGTCGGTGACGCCCGAGGCGCTGGGGGTGCCGGGGGCGGAGGGGGGCGTGTCGCCGGGAACGGAGGCGCCGTCGCAGCTGCCGCCGTTGAGCTTGCATCCGGTGGGGGAGCCGGAGCCGCTGCCGTTGAAGCCGAAGGAGATCGACGCCCCGGGAGCGAGGGTGCCGTTCCAGCCGACGTTCTTGGCGGTCCAGTGGTTGCCGGAGTTGGTGACCGTGGCGTCCCAGGCGGAGGTGACCTTGGTGCCGGAGGGGAAGTCCCACTCCACGGTCCAGGAATTGATCGTCGTGGTGCCGGTGTTCTTCACCGTCCACTTGCCCTCGAAGCCGGATCCCCAGTCCTGGGTCTTGGCGTAGGTGGCGGTCGCCGAGGTCGCGGCCTGGGCGGGGGTCGCGAGGGCGACGAGAGCGGAGAGGGGGAGGAGCAGGGTCGAGAACCCTGCCACGGCTCTGTGTCTGAAGCGCATACCGCGCCTCCTTCGTGGGGTGACGGATGTCGCCGTGGGCATGACTGAGCCTCCACACCCACGGTGCCGCGAGGATAGAAAGGTCTGGACCACGGGTCAATAGGTCTGGACCACCTACTCGTTCCGGTCAGATCCCCAGCTCCTGCGCCAGTACCGCGGCCTGCACCCGGCTGCGCAGCCCCAGCTTTCCCAGCAGGCGGCTGACGTGGGTCTTCACCGTGGCCTCCGCCATGTCGAGGCGCTCCGCGACGGCGGCGTTGGACAGGCCCTCGCCGAGACAGGACAGCACCTCCCGCTCGCGCCGGGTGAGGGAGTCCAGCACCGCCGGATCGACCGTGGACCCGCGGGCGGGCTTCGCGGCGAACGCGGCGATCAGCCGCCGGGTCACGGCCGGGGCGACGATCCCCTCCCCGCGCGCCACCGTGCGCACCGCCTCGACGAGGTCCTTCGCCTCCGTGTTCTTCAGCAGGAACCCCGAGGCGCCGGCCCGCAGCGCCCCGAAGACGTACTCGTCGAGGTCGAAGGTGGTCAGCACCAGCACGTCGGCGAGCCCCTCCGCGACCACCTGCCGGGTGGCCGACACCCCGTCCAGGCGCGGCATCTGCACATCCATCAGCACCAGGTCCGGACGCAGTTCACGGGCGAGCGCCACCGCCTGCTCACCGTCCGCCGCCTCACCCACCACCTCGATGTCGGGCGCGCTGCGCAGGATGAGCACCAGCCCGGCGCGGACGGCCGACTGGTCCTCGGCGACCAGGACGCGGATCATCAGGTGTCTCCTTGCACGACGTCGGTGACGGGGAGGGTGGCGCGCACCACCCACAGCCTGCCCTCCGGACCGTTCTGCGGACCGGCCTCGAACGTGCCGTCCAGCAGGGCGGCCCGCTCCCGCATGCCGACGAGACCGGCCCCCGAACCCGGCGCACGCGGGGCCTCCCGGCCGCAGTGGGGACTGGTCACCCGGATGTCGAGGGCACCGGCCGACCGGCGCAGGCACACGGTGACCCTGCCCGGCGCGGCATGCTTCAACGCGTTCGTCAGCGACTCCTGCACGATCCTGTACGCGGCGAGTTCCACCGGTGCGGGGACGTCGCTGTACGTGGCGTCGAGGGTGACGTCCAGGCCGTTGGCGCGGGCGCCCGCCACCAGGGTGCCGAGGCCGTCGAGGGTGGGGGTGGCCGCCGGTTCCCGGTCGTCCTCCCCGTCGCGCAGGATGCCGATGAGCCGTCGCATCTCGGACAGTCCCTGCACGCTGTTCTCCCGGATCACGCCGAGTGCCTCCTTGGAGGTGCCGGGGTCGTCCAGGGAGAGGGCGGCCGTGGAGTGGATGGCGATCGCGGAGAGGTGGTTGGCGACCATGTCGTGCAACTCGCGGGCCATGCGGGCACGTTCCGCGGTCACCGCCTGGGTGCGGTCCATCTCCGCGAGCAGCGCGGTCTGTTCGGCCCGCAGCCGGGCGGCCTCGGCGGCGTCGCGGTGGTTGCGCACGATGAGGCCGGTCGAGGCGGGCCCGAACGTCACGGCACCGACGACGAGCCCGAGGAGCAGTGCCTCCGGCACCCGCCACACGGCGTAGGGAACCAGCGTCGCCGCGATCGTGAACATGCCGGTGATCCACGGCAGCCGGCGGGCGGTGGCGGACGTGCCGTACACGACGGCGGCGTACATCAGGTCCGTGTACATCACGATCGTGGCGATGCTGCCCCGGGTCATGACGTCCGCGGCCAGCGCGAGCGTGCCGACGGCCAGGGCGGTGCGCGGGGTGGTGCGGCGCAGCAGTTCGCAACCGGCGGTCACGGCGAGCGGCACGAGGAGCGGCCAGCGGCCGTCGAAGAGGACGGTCGGGTCGTCGCCCGGCCGGACGCCCAGGCCGAAGCCCCACAGCAGCAGCCCGCCGGCGAGTCCGGCGAGCGCGACCCCCACGTCGAAGCGGGGCGGGCGGGGCGGTCGTACGGCCATGGCACCATCCAACACGGTGCGCGCACCCGGCGCCTGACCCCCGCGGACGGTCCTGGACTGCATCTTTCGATGTACCGCGAGTTCATCGGCGGCGACGACGCCCCGGGCCGCCCCGCACGGGAGCCTGGAAGGGTGACCGAGAGGAGCGAACCGTGATCGTCGCCTTGATCGCCGCATGCGAGATCGGCTTCTGGGTGCTGCTGGCCGCCGGACTGGCCTTCCGCTACCTGCTGAAGATGCCGCGCACCGGCCTGGCGCTGCTGCTGTGCGAGCCGCTGCTGGAGGTCGTCCTGCTGGTCGCCACCGCGCTGGACCTGAGGAACGGTGCCGAGCCGAGCTGGGCGCACGGTCTGGCCGCGCTCTACATCGGCTACACCGTCGGGCACGGCCACCGCACCGTGAAGTGGCTCGACGGCCACGCCGCCCACCGGTTCGGCGGCGCCCCGAAGCCTGCCGGCCCGCCCCGCTACGGCACGGCCCGCGCCCGGCACGAGACCAGGGTGTGGCTGGGCACGCTGGCGGGGGCCGTCGTGGCCACCGTGCTGCTCCAGCTCGCCATCCGGTACGTCGGCGACGCGAGCCGGGTGGGTCCCCTGGAGGGCTGGCGCGCCATCGCCTGGCGGGCCGCCGGCATCCACGGCCTGATCGCCCTGACCTACTGGCTCTGGCCGAAGAAGGCCCCGGCGGGCGAGGGGCGGGCGGAGCGGGACGGGCTCGCCGAGCCGAAGAAGAGCCTCCGCCGGTGAGCCCGCCCGGGCGTCTGCCCGCTGCCGTCGCCCCTCAGCGCTCCCCGCCCGGCACCCACAGCACGTCGCCGGTCTCCTTGTTGGCGGTGCGGGCCAGGATGAAGAGGAGGTCGGAGAGGCGGTTGAGGTAGGTGGCGGCGAGGGGGTTCATGGTGTCGCCGTGCACCTCCAGGGCCGCCCAGGTGGAGCGCTCCGCGCGGCGGACCACCGTGCAGGCCTGGTGGAGCAGGGCGGCGCCCGCCGTGCCTCCCGGGAGGATGAAGGAGCGCAGCTTCTCCAGCCGCTCGTTGAAGTGGTCGCAGTCCGCCTCCAGCCGGTCCACGTAGAACTGCTTGACCCGCAGCGGCGGGAACTCCGGGTTCTCCACGACCGGCGTCGACAGGTCGGCGCCCACGTCGAACAGGTCGTTCTGTACGCGGGTGAGGACCTTGACGACCTCCTCGTCCAGGGCGCCCAGCGCGATCGCGGCGCCGATCACCGCGTTCGCCTCGTTGGCGTCGGCGTAGGCGGCGATGCGCAGGTCGGTCTTGGCGACCCGGCTCATGTCACCGAGGTTGGTGGTGCCCTTGTCGCCGGTCTTCGTGTAGATGCGTGTCAGATTGACCATGCCGCCAGCCTAGTGACGCCCCGGCGGCCCGGACACCGGTGTGCCGACCGTCACGGCCCGCCGTGACGGTCGGTCCCGCGTGGGCGGAGCGCCGGTCAGATCCCGCAGGTGGGTGCGGACCAGTACGGTGACGGGTCGAAGGCCACGTGGGTGTGGTCGTTGTGGCCCGGGTAGCCGGGACCGAGGATCTCGGAGAAGCCGTGGACCCGGGACTGGCGGGCGAGGGTGCACAGGCTCGGCGAGCCGACGAGGTCGGCCGCGTCGCCGTAGAGGTGGCGGCTGGTCGACGAACCGCCGACCGCGCTGTTGCAGGCGTAGGAGCGGAAGCCGCTGGAGACGGTGATCGGCACGTCGCCGAGAGCGTGCCGCAGCGCCTCCAGCTTCCACATCGTTTTCAGCGCGTTCGCCTTGGCGGTGGCCGCCGGGACCGCGCCGCCCGACCAGGTGGAGTTGCACTTGTTGAGTTCGGCGTAGCCGAAGTGGACGGGCGTGCAGTCTGGGTCCTGGAGCGCGTAGATCTTGCTGAAGGTCTGCGGACCGGCGACACCGTCGGCGGACAGCCCGTACGCCGACTGGAACTTCTTGACGGCGGCGGCGGTGCGGGCACCGTACTGGCCGTCGTAGGAGAGCCGCTCGCCCGAGGTGACCCAGCCGGCGACCCGGATCTGCAGCTGCGTCACGTCGCTGCCGGAGGAGCCCTGGGACAGGGTGCGGTTCCAGGTGTAGCACTCGTCGGCGTGCGCCGCGCCGGCGGTGGCACCCACTCCGAGAACCGTACCAGCCATGACCATGACAAATGAGAGAAGGGTGCGTGCCGCGCGTCTCAGCATTTTGGCCTCCCGACCGTCCGTCGCTGGATGGAACGGTGCCGCCCACCCGGACGGCACCCGCCGACCAGCGTGCGGCACGGTGCTACGCGCGTCAACAATCAGTGGGCGAATGCCTGGAGTTGACGGTGGGGAGGGGTGGTGACCGGACCCTGGGAGCCGCGGAGTCGGCGGGAGTGATGGGCGTCTCACTGCGTGAGGCGTGACACGCATTACTAACCCCTCACACATTCGCTCGTGGGCGCTAGTGTCCGCGAGTGACGTACAGGAACAGTGTGTGAGTGGTTCGAAGGGGAGTCGCACAGTGGCACGGAAGCTCGCCGTCATCGGGGCCGGCCTCATGGGGTCCGGAATCGCCCAGGTCTCCGCTCAGGCGGGCTGGGACGTCGTCCTGCGCGACGTCACCGACGAGGCGCTCACACGAGGTGTCGACGGGATCAGGTCGTCGTACGAGAAGTTCGTGAGCAAGGGCAGGCTCGAGGCCCACGACGCCGACGCGGCCCTCGCCCGGATCACCACGACCACCGACCTGGACGCCTGCGCGGACGCGGACGTCGTGGTCGAGGCGGTCTTCGAGAAGCTCGAGGTCAAGCACGAGATCTTCCGCGCCCTCGACGGGATCGTGCGCGAGGACACCGTGCTCGCCTCCAACACCTCGGCCATCCCGATCACCAAGATCGCGGCCGTGACGGAGCGGCCGGAGCGGGTCGTCGGCGTGCACTTCTTCTCGCCGGTGCCGATGATGCAGCTGTGCGAACTGGTCCGCGGCTACAAGACCAGCGACGAAACCCTCGCCACCGCCCGCGAGTTCGCCGAGTCGGTCGGCAAGACCTGCATCGTCGTCAACCGTGATGTGGCCGGCTTCGTGACCACCCGCCTGATCAGCGCCCTCGTCGTCGAGGCCGCCAAGCTCCACGAGTCGGGTGTGGCGAGCGCCGAGGACATCGACCTGGCCTGCAAGCTGGGCTTCGGCCACGCCATGGGGCCACTGGCCACCGCCGACCTGACCGGCGTCGACATCCTGCTGCACGCCACCGGGAACATCTACACCGAGACCCAGGACGAGAAGTTCGCCCCGCCCGAGCTGATGCGCCGGATGGTTGACGCCGGTGACATCGGCCGGAAGAGCGGGCAGGGCTTCTACGCGTACTGATCACCCCGAACACCCCGGTGCTCATCACGCACCGGGGTGAATTCGGTACCGGTTCGCTCACGCGGGGCAACCTCTGCGGGCTCCACGCAGTCAGAGGGTGCATCACCCTCGTCGAAAACGTGAGAAGCCCGAACACCTGAAGAACCTGAACACCTTGAAAACGGAGCACGGCACGCACGGGAGCGCATATGCATATCAGGGGCGACCACGCCGAACTGGTCGTCGGGGGCCGCCTCGATGTCCGCAGCGCGGCGGACGCCCGTACGGTCCTGCACTCGGCCGTCGACGGCGGAGTCGGCGATCTGCTGCTGGACCTGTCCGAACTGGACTCCTGGGACGCCACCGGACTCGGCGTGATCATGGGGGTCCATCGACGGGCCGGCCGCTGCGGCCGGCGGCTGGTGCTGCGGGACGTACCGCCACAGCTGCAGCGCCTGTTGGTGGCCACCCGGCTGCACCGGATCCTGGCGATCGAGGGGGGCATCGGGGTGGACACGCTGCCCCGGGTGTGAGGTCCGTACGGGGGCTGCACCGGATGAACCGGTGAGAGCCCCCGGCGACCCGTGCGACGTGCGCAGAATCCTCACGAGACTGTGATGTCCCGGACCGGACGCCACCCCGGACTGTCGTAGATACTGGGGGAAGGTTTAGGGTTCGGCTGCCCGCTGCCTCACCAACCCTCGAGCGGGCCCGGGCCAGGAGCGACAGCGCGGTGTGCAGCACGGCCGGGAGGGGCTTGGACCCAGGCACACGACGCTTTTTGGGGGCTAGGACCTTATGGACCCGAACAACCCGGGACCCGAGGAGTACGGTCGTGACGGCGACGCGCACGCGCCGCGCCAGCGCCCGCCCAGGGAATCCCTCGCATCCGACTTCGGGCAGCCCGCGCCCGTGCTCGCCCGTACGGCGCAGCTCGTCTCCGGCGACTTCCTGCTGACCGTCAACCCCGTCGACGGCAGTGAGATAGAGCCCTGCCCGCCCGCCGAGCGGCCCGCACGCCCCGTGAAGCTGACGGAGGCCGAGCGCGCCGAGACCGACCAGGCCGCCCGGCCGCCCGTCCCGCCCGGCCCGTCCCGGCCCGAGCTGCCGCTGACGGCCCGCCAGGACGAGCGCGAGAAGCTGCTCCGGCTGCTCGCCCGCGGCCGCTCCGTGCGCCTCAGCGGCCCCGCGGGCTCCGGCCGCACCCGGCTGCTCGACGCGGTCGCCGAGGACTGCGCGGACCTCGCCCCCGGCGGCGTGGTCCGCCTGGACGGCCACCGCCGCAGCGCCGACGATCTGCTGTACGACCTCTTCCACGCCGTGTACAGCGCGCCGCTGCACCGGCCCGGCCGGGACGAACTCGCCGAGTGCCTCCGTGAGGTGGGCGCGGTCGTCGTCGTCGACGACCTCGGGTTCGGCGGCGCCGCCCTCGACGAACTGCTCGACGCGACACCCGAGTGCGCCTTCCTGCTCGGCGCCACCCCGGACGTGCCCGCCCCGTCGGCCGACTCCGCCGTGGAGGAGGTCGTCCTCGACGGACTCGACCGCGCGGCCGGTCTCGACCTGCTGGCGCGCGCCGTCGGCCGGGACCTCACCGAGGACGAGTCGAACTGGGCCGGCGACCTCTGGTTCGAGTCCGAGGGCCTGCCGCTGCGCTTCGTGCAGGCCGGTGCCCTGCTGCGGCAGCGCGACCGGCTGCGCGCCGGCACCAGCGCCGTCGACGAGTTCGGCGTCTTCGAGGACGTCTGGCCCGGCGACCCGGCCGACGAAGTGCCCGCCGACGCCGCCGAGGGTGACGAGATCCCGCTGCCCTCGCTCGGCGAGGCGGCCGCCCCCGCCCCGCTGCTCGCGGCACGGCTCAGCGCCTCCGCACGCGCCACCCTGCGGTTCGCCGTCGCGCTCGGCGGCGAACTCCCGCACCAGGCGCATCTGCCCGCGCTGGTCGGCGACACCCACGCCGACGCCGCGCTCGGCGAACTGGCCGCCTGCGGGCTGGTCGCCCCGGCCGGCTCCCGCTACCGGCTCGCCGCCGGCGTACCGGCCCAGCTGGAGGCCGCCGGGTACGCCGACGGGGCGCAGGCGCAGGCGCGCACCGCCGCCCAGCACTACGCCTGGTGGGCCGGGCACTCCTCGGTCACCCCGGAACGGGTCTGCGCCGAGGCCGACGCGGTGCTCGCCGCGCTCGCCGTGGTGGCGCCGCTCGCCTCGGCCGCCGGCGAGGGCGAGGAGGACGTGGCGGTGCAGCTGGCCCGCACCGCCGCCCCCGCGTTCGCCGCGGGCCTGCACTGGAGCGCCTGGGAGCGGACCCTGCGGGCCGGTGCGGAGGCCGCCCGGCTCGCCGGGGACGTGGCGGAGGAGGCCTACTTCCACCACGAGCTCGGCATCCACGCCCTGTGCGTGGGGGAG
This sequence comes from Streptomyces sp. NPDC004051, assembly GCF_053604275.1. Classification (NCBI taxonomy): domain Bacteria; kingdom Bacillati; phylum Actinomycetota; class Actinomycetes; order Kitasatosporales; family Streptomycetaceae; genus Streptomyces; species Streptomyces sp. NPDC004051. The sequence goes on from NZ_JBSGHG010000033.1 coordinate 26,740, forward strand.
CTGGACCGCGCCCGCGCCGAACTGGAGGCCTCCGTCGGCCTGCGCGGGGCCGTCGCCGACAAGCGCGGCACCATCGCCGGACGCCGGGCGCTGGCCCTGGTCAGCGACCGCTCCGGCATCCCGGCGGCGCTCGCGCCGACCGCGGGGGATGAGGTGCCGGAGGCCCGGCACGAGGAGTCGGCCTCGCCGCCCCGCGGGGTGCCGATGGCCTTCCCGGAGCTGCGGCCGCCCACCGACACCGGCCTGGTCGTCCACCACACCACGCCCGTGCCGGTGGTTGCGCCCAAGGCCGCGCCCAAGGCCGGTGTCGGGTTGAAGGGCCTGGCCCGGCGCAACCTCGTGGCGGCCGGCGCGGGCGCGCTGCTCGTCGCCGTGCTGGGCACGGTGGTCACCCTCGGAGCCACCTCGGAGAACGACCCCGGCACCCCGTCGGAGAACGTCGGCGTCAACCCGTCCGCGAGCCAGGGCGCCGACGACGGCAGCCTGGGCGCGGACCGGCGGACCGAGAAGGGCGGTGACACCGGCGACGCCACCAGCCGGCCCGCCGACCCCGGCCCGGACGGCACCCTCGGCACCTCCGACGACCCGACGCCGACGGCCACGGAGTCGGGCGAGGCCTCGGCCGACCCGAGCGACACCGACCCGACGGACGACTCGACGACCACGCCCGCCACACCGTCCCCGTCCTCGTCCTCGCCCGCGAACCCGTCGACGACCAAGCCGAGCGATCCCACCGACAAGCCGACCGATCCGACGGAGGAGGAGCCGACGGACGAGCCCACGGACGAGCCGACCACCCCGACGACGAACCCGACGGAGGACTACACCCCGCCGCCGGAGACGTCCGCCTCGGCGAGCGGCCCCGCCTCCTCCACCCCGACCCGGACGGAGCCGGGGGCGAGCGGTTCGGCGAGCGTCCCGCAGAGCAGTGAGGCGGGCACGCCGAGCAGCTCCGGAACAGCGATGATCTGACGCCCGGGCCGTCCGCGGGCGCCCGGGAACACTTTCGGGCATGTGCGAGGGGCCGGGCTCCCGACGGGAGCCCGGCCCCTCGCACATGCCGTGACGCCCCTCAGAACAGGCGCAGCTTGTCGTCCTCGATGCCCCGCAGGGCGTCGTAGTCGAGGACCTGGCAGCCGATGCCCCGGTCGGTGGCGAGCACCCGGGCCTGCGGCTTGATCTCCTGGGCCGCGAACACGCCGCGCACCGGGGCGAGATGCGGGTCGCGGTTCAGCAGCTCCAGATAGCGCGTGAGCTGCTCCACGCCGTCGATCTCCCCACGACGCTTGATCTCCACCGCCACGGTCTGTCCCTCCGCGTCGCGGCAGAGGATGTCGACGGGACCGATGGCGGTCATGTACTCGCGGCGGATGAGGGTGTAGCCCTCGCCGAGCGTCTCGATGCGGTCCGCGAGCAGCTCCTGGAGGTGTGCTTCCACGCCGTCCTTGATCAGGCCGGGGTCGACGCCCAGTTCGTACGAGGAGTCGTGCAGGACCTCCTCCATCGTGATGATGAGTTTCTCCCCCGCCTTGTTGACGACGGTCCAGATCCCCTCCTCGTCACCGCTGCCCTCCTTGAGCGTGCAGGGCGGCGACATCCAGTTCAGGGGCTTGTAGGCCCGGTCGTCGGCGTGGATCGAGACACTTCCGTCCGCCTTGACCAGGATCAGGCGGGGTGCCGAGGGCAGGTGCGCGGTGAGCCGCCCGGCGTAGTCCACGGAGCAGCGGGCAATGACGAGACGCATGGTCGGCAACGCTACTCGACGGGCCGCGGTCGAGGCGATTCGCCCCGGTCCCGCGGGCGGCCCGGAACCAGGTCACAGAAACCACTCCAGACCCTCGAGACGTGTCCTGTATCTCCTGGAAAACGCGTGTTCGGCGATGGCCGATTACCGGCCCACAGCAAGTCCCCCATCCGGGGATTCTCCTGGTGCGGCCCCGGTCAGTTGCTTACGGTATTGAACGGGAGGTCGCGGCGTGTGCACGCAGCGTGTCGGATTCTGCGAACTCCCGTATCTGTCAGGCAACCCCCGCACGGCGGGGGTGCGAGAGGAGAACCCATGTCGCTCGACGTCTCACCGGCCCTACTCGAACAGGCCGAGCGAGGCGAGGTCGACGAAGCAGACTTCGTCGACTGCGTCCGGACCTCCCTGCCCTACGCGTGGGAGATGATCAGCTCCCTGGTGGCCCGGTTGAAGGTGGACGGCGGAGAGTTCGCCGACAACCAGACGCCTCCGCCGGACGAGCAGGCTCGCGGTCAGCTGCTGCGTGCGCTCGCGAGTGACGCGATACGCGGCGCGCTGCAGCGGCACTTCGGTGTCCGGCTGGCCTTCCAGAACTGCCACCGGTTGGCCGTGTTCCCGCTCGACTCCTCGGTCGACGAGAGGCTGGCCAAGTTCACCTCGGTCCGCGGACAGTTGCTGAACCAGTCGCCGGAACTGCGCGACTGCTGACGCACCACGACGCTTGCCGCTCCGCACACGGGAGGTGCGCTCTGTACCGGGGCGGCAAGTCCCGCCGGAATCCCCCGCTCGTTCAGACGAGTTGGGGGATCACCTCGGCACCGAGCCGCCGTACGTTCTCCTCGGTCGCCGCGAGGTCGCCGGAACCCTCGACGAGCAGGGCGAACCGGGAGATGCCGGTCCGCTCGCTGGTCGCGGCGAGCCGGTCCGCGCACAGCTGTGGGGTACCCACCGGGTGCAGCCCGCAGAGCAGTTCGGTGTAGGCCAGCGGGTCGCGCATCCGCCGTTCCCGGCCGTCCACCGTGACATGGGCCTCGAGCCCCTGCCGCAGCCAGCCGGGCAGCGCCTTGAGCAGCGTCTCCGCCGCGTCGGTGCGCCGGTCGGCGATCTGCACGACGCCGGCCGACACATGGGCCGCGCGGTGGACCTCCGCCGCGGGCCGTCCGCAGGCACGCGCGTGCCGCTGCCACAGGGCGACCATCTCGGCCTTCTCCTCGTCCCCCACGTGCATGCCGAGCAGCATCGGCAGTCCGCGCTCGGCCGCGAGCCGCACGCTCGCAGGGGAGGTGCAGGCGACCACCACCTCGGGGCCCTCCACCTCGACGAGGGACTCCGACGGGCGCGGGACGACGGGCACTTCACGGAACCGGAAACGCTCCCCGGCGGCCGCGACGGAGGGTTCGCGCAGCCAGCGCGTCAGGAGGTCGAGCGATTCGGGGAACCCCTTCTCGTACGCCTCGAGGCCGGACCCGAAGACCTCCAGGTCGACCCACGGCCCGCCGCGCCCGACGCCCAGCGAGAACCGCCCGCCGCTGGTGACGTGCAGCAGCGCGGCCTGCTCGCCGAGCGCCACCGGATGGACGGTGGGCAGCACGCTGACCGCCGTACCGACCCGGATGCGGCGGGTGCGGCCCAGCAGCAACGCCGCCAGGGTGACCGCCGACGGGCAGGTGCCGTACGGCACGAAGTGGTGCTCGCCCAGCCAGACCGCGTCCAGCCCGGCCTCCTCGGCCACCTCGGCCGAACGGACCGCCCGGTACAGTGCCTCCCCTTCGCCCTGCCCGGGGAACCGGGCGGCCAACACGAAACTTCCCACACGCATTGCTTTCCTGCTTCCTTGGCTCCGACCCGGAGCTCCCCCGCAGGGCATAACCGTCTGACACGTGCCGAGGACACGGCTGGAAGGGGAATTTACGGATTGTCTGCAGAATGGGCGATTTTGGAGCGGGTGTTGCGCCCTTGTGAAGGGAAGCTTGTGATGTTTGGTTCCCCGCGCGTACCCCGGCCGGCGCCGCGTAGGCTGGAAGCGTTCCCGCATCCTGGATAGCCCCGTGAGGTGTTCTGTGTCCCCGCGTCGTAACCGACCCAAGGGAGCCGGTTCGTCCGGCCGGAGCGCCGAGGAAGACCGTTCCGGGCGGTACGGCGGCTGGCAGTCCACCGAGAGCTGGCAGGACGAGGAGTGGAGCGTGCGGCACGTGGCGGGCTCCAGCGCCCAGGGCAAGGCGTACCGCTGCCCCGGCTGCGACCAGATGATCCCGGACGGGGTGCCGCACGTGGTGGCCTGGCCGGAGCACGGGGGCGTCGACGACCGCCGGCACTGGCACAAGGCCTGCTGGAACGCGAAGGACCGCCGCACCACGCGGGTGCGGCGGTCCCGTAACGCGCCGAGGTTCTGAGCCCGGCGGCCCTCCCGTTCCGGCCGGCTCCTACACGTCCCGTTCCCGCAGCAGGAAGAAGGCGCCGCCGAGCGCCACGGCCGTGACCCCGAGCATGATCCACAGCGGGTCCCAGCCGGACAGGCCGGACGTGCTCAGGGAATTGTTGTAGAAGATGTTCATCTGGTTCGGGATGGAGTACTCGAGCAGGAATGTGTGCACGCTCTCCAGCGAGGTGGCGAGCATGAAGATCGCGAGCACCAGCGGGGCGAGCACGACGCCGACCATGAGGGTGATGGCGCCCGCCGAGTGCCGGACGATCGAGCCGAGGGCCAGCGAGAGCGTGCCGAGCAGCGCGAGGTAGAGCGAGATGCCGACGGTGGCCTTCAGCCACTCACCGCCGGTGGGTTCCTTCGCGTTGTTGCCCCCCAACATCGACACGTGCAGGAACGCGACGGCCGTCACGGACAGCAGCGTCACCGTGAAGGCGACCAGGAAGAACACCAGGGCCTTCGCCGCGAGCACCCGCCCGCGCGAGGGGCAGGCCACCATGGTGGTGCGGATCATGCCGGTGCCGTACTCCGTGGCCGTGGTCAGCACGCCCAGCGTGATGATGCACATGCCGCCCAGGAGCAGTCCGAAGAAGCCCAGGGGCAGCGGGTTCTGACCGTTCAGGTCCGTGTCGGTGCTCGCCACCATCGCACCGGTCAGCAGGCCGATGCCGACGACGAGCAGCACGAACACGCCCAGCGTCCACATCGTGGAACGCAGCGACCGGATCTTCGTCCACTCGGAGGCGATCGCGTGCCCCAGGTGCGTGCGCACCACCGGGATCGGCGAGTGGTAGCCGGGGTCCGCCGCCTGCCACACGGGCGCGGCTTGCCGGGTCGGGGGCTGGGGCGTGCTCATCGGGCGTCCTCGGGCTTGGCCACGTCGGAGCTGGACGGGCTGGGCTGGCTGGGCTGGGCGGTGGGCGGCGCGGCCGACGGGGGAGCGGTCGCCGGGACGGGCCGGGCGTACGGGTTGGCCATCGGGGCCGCCGCGAACTGCGGACCGCCCTGCTGGGGCGGCGGCGGGGCGTACCAGCCGGGCTGGCCCTGACCCGGTACCGGCATCGGCGGCTGCGCACCCGGCGGCAGCGGCTGCTGGAGCCCCTCCTTCTGGTCGTCGGTCGAGCGGTAGTCGACCGCCCCCTGCGTCATCCGCATGTACGCCTCCTCCAGCGAGGCCTGGTGCGGTGACAGCTCCCACAGCCGTACGCCGGTCTCGTGGGCGATGTCACTGACGCGCGGCAGCGGCAGCCCCATCACCCGCAGCGCGCCGTCCTGCTCGGGCAGCACCTGGCCGCCGGCCTCGCTGAGCGCGGCGGACAGCTTCTCGCGCTGCTGCGGCTCGGTGTCGGGCGTGCGCACCCGCGCGAAGTCGGCGGAGTTGGCCGAGATGAAATCCTTCACGCTCATGTCGGACAGGAGCTGTCCCCGGCCGATCACGATGAGGTGGTCGGCGGTCAGCGCCATCTCACTCATCAGGTGGGAGGAGACGAAGACCGTACGGCCCTCCGCGGCGAGCGACTTCATCAGGTTGCGCACCCAGAGGATGCCCTCGGGGTCGAGGCCGTTGACCGGCTCGTCGAACAGCAGCACCTGGGGGTCGCCGAGCAGCGCGGCGGCGATGCCGAGCCGCTGGCCCATGCCCAGGGAGAAGCCCTTGGAACGCCGCCCGGCCACCTCGTGCAGCCCGACCACACCGAGCACCTCGTCCACCCGCCGGGCCGGGATGCCGGACAGCTGGGCCAGGCTCAGCAGGTGGTTGCGGGCGGACCGGCCGCCGTGCACGGCCTTGGCGTCCAGCAGCGCGCCGACCTGCCGGGCGGCGTTGGGCAGCCTGCGGTAGGGGTAGCCGCCGATCGTGACGTGGCCCGCGGTGGGGTTGTCCAGACCGAGGATCATCCGCATCGTCGTGGACTTGCCCGAACCGTTGGGACCGAGGAAGCCGGTGACGGCGCCGGGACGCACCTGGAAGGAAAGGTTGTACACAGCGGTCTTGTCGCCGTACCGCTTGGTCAGGCCGACTGCCTCGATCATGCTCCGCCCCATCGAGAGGTTCAGGACAACGAGGGCGCACGCCCCCCGTAAGGGTTAGGAGGATATCGAGAGGCTGACGGTTCCGCCCAAGGGGAGGTAAAGACGGCGGAGCCCCGGCCCCGCCCCGCTTCCCGGACGGGGCGCCCCCGCCCGGCCCGTGCCCTGCCGACAGGGCCGGCCCGGCGGAGCATGCCGCAGGCTCGGGGCCGACAGGCCCTCCCCGCTTCTCGGCTCCGCTCGAGCGGGAGGGGCCCCGTCGTCCCCGCTCACCCGCGCCGACGAGGCACCGCCGACTTCCTGCGACCTGTTCCGCCGGACAGGCCCTACGCGTCGCGTTTCCTCAGCACCAGGTATCCGCCGGCGAGCACCGCGACCACCCACAGCGCCATGATGCCGAGGCCGCCCCAGGGCCCGTACGGGATGTCGTCGTCGAGCGGTGTGACCACCTGCATGATCCTGCTGCCCGCCTGGTCGGGCAGGAACCAGCCGATCTTCTTCGTCGCGTCGACGTTGGCCAGGATGCTGGAGATCAGGAAGAAGAACGGCATCAGGATGCCCAGCGACAGCATCGGGGAGCGCAGCATGGTGGCGACGCCCATCGAGAACACCGCGATCAGGGTCATGTAGAGACCGCCGCCGAGGACGGCCCGCAGCACCCCCTCGTCCCCGATGGACGCCCCGTGCTCGCCGAGCACCGCCTGCCCGAGGAAGAAGGCGGCGAAGCTGGTGACCATGGAGACGGCGAGCGCGAGCGCGGTGGCCACGCCGAGCTTGCCGGCCAGGAAGGCGCCGCGCTGCGGTACGGCGGCCAGCGAGGTGCGGATCATGCCGGTGCTGTACTCGTTCGACACCACCAGCACCCCGAACACGATCATCGCGAGCTGGCCGAGACTCATCCCGGCGAAGCTGATGAACGTCGGATCGAAGGAGAGCCGGCTCTGCGGGCTCATGTTGTCGAACTCGTGCGCCGACAGCGCCGAGATCAGCATGCCGAGCGCGATGGTGACGACCACCGCCAGGGAGAGCGTCCACACCGTGGACGCCACCGACCGGATCTTGGTCCACTCGGACCGGACGACCTGTGCCGCCGTCATGCTCAGCCCTTCTTCCAGCCGTCGCCCCACTGCTGCGGGGGCGCGGGTGTGCCGGAGTGCGCGTGGTACTCCACCGACTCCGCGGTCAGCCGCATGAAAGCCTCCTCCAGGGAGGCCTGCTGCGGACTCAGTTCGTGCAGCACCAGGTGGTGGGCGGCCGCCAACTCCCCGATCTGCTCGGCCTGGGCGCCGTCCACCTCCAGCACCCCGCCGCCGCTCTCGACGGCCGTGATCCCGGCCTCGTGCAGCACGTCCAGCAGCCGTTCCCGCTGCGGACAGCGGATCCGGACGTACGAACGGGAGTTGTGCTCGATGAAGTCGGCCATGGAGGTGTCGGCGAGCAGCCGGCCCTGCCCGATGACGACGAGGTGGTCGGCGGTCAGCGCCATCTCGCTCATCAGGTGGGAGGAGACGAAGACCGTACGGCCCTGCGCGGCGAGCGACTTCATCAGGGTGCGGATCCAGTGGATGCCCTCGGGGTCGAGGCCGTTGACCGGCTCGTCGAACATCAGGATGCGCGGATCGCCGAGCAGCGCGCCGGCGATGCCGAGCCGCTGGCCCATGCCGAGCGAGAACCCCTTGGTCTTCTTCCGCGCGACGGAGGTCAGCCCCACCGTGTCCAGTACCTCGTGCACCCGCTGCCGGGGGATGCCGTTGCTCTGGGCGAGACACAGCAGGTGGTTGAAGGCGCTGCGGCCGCCGTGCGCGGCCTTGGCGTCCAGCAGCGCGCCGATGTGCTTCAGCGGGTCCTTGAGCCGGTCGTAGGGGCGGCCGTCGATGCGGACGTCGCCGGCCGTGGGCCGGTCCAGGCCCAGCATCATCCGCATGGTGGTGGACTTGCCCGCGCCGTTGGGACCGAGGAACCCCGTGACGATGCCCGGCCTGACCGTGAATGTCAGGTTGTTCACCGCCACCTTCTCGCCGTACCGCTTGGTCAGCCCTTCGAGCTCGATCATGCCGCCACGCTAGAACGGGGTGAAGCCCTCTGCCAACTCCCTGGCAGAGGGCTTCACCGATGTTCGGTCGCCGTATCCCGGCCGGTTACCGGGTCTGCTGGGCCGGAACCCCGCGGGAGGCGGTCTCGTCCTCGGTCGGCGAGCCGGCCGCGGCCACCGCGGCACCCGTGAGCGTGGCCAGCATCTCGCGGACGTTGGTCAGCTGGGCGTTGATGGAGTCGCGGCGGTTGGTCAGCGCCGCCAGCTCCCGCTCGGACTCCGAACGGATCCGGTCGGCCTTGGCGTTGGCGTCGGCCACGATGTCCTCGGCCTGGCGCTGGGCGGTCTCCACCGTCTGGCGGGCCCGGCGCTCGGCGTCGGTGCGCAGCTTCTCCGCCTCCAGGCGCAGCTGCTCCGCGCGGTGCTCGATCTCGGCGAGCCGCTTCTCGGCCTTGGCCTGACGCGAGGCCAGGTCGCGCTCGGACTGCTCGCGCCGCTTGGCCAGGTTCGTCTCGAAGTCGGCGGCGGCCTGCGCGGCCTTCGCGCGGGTCTCCTCGAAGAGGGCGTCCGCCTCCTCGCGCTTGGACTGCGCGTCCTTCTGCGCGTCCGACCGCAGTTGGGCGGCCTCGCCCTGGGCCTTCTCGACGATCCGGACGCCCTCGTCCTCGGCCTTCGCCTTGCGCTCGGCGGAGTACGACTCCGCGTCGTTGCGCACCTGCTGGGCGGCCGACTCGGCGAGTTCGCGGTGCTGTTCGGCCGCGCGCCGGGCCTCCTCGCGGAGGTCCTTCGCCTCCTCCTCGGCCAGCCGCAGGATCTTCTCCACGCGCGCGCCGAGCCCCGCGTACGACGGCTCGGCGTCGGTGACCTGGGACTGGGCGTTCTGCGTCTCGAGGTGGAGCTCTTCGATGCGCTTTTCCAGAGCAGTGATGCGGGCGAGAGCGCTGTCACGGTCGGAGACGAGCTTGGAGATGCGTTCGTCCACCTGAGCGCGGTCGTATCCACGCCGCACAAGCTCGAAGCCGTAGGGGGAAGTGTCGCTCATGGGGTTCCTGTCGAATGAGACCGGTGAGGTGATACGGGGAATCCTAGGTGCCGAAGCGCTCTGTCATCGAGCGGATGCACGTTTGATACGGAGAATGACACCCCTTTTGAGTGGCCGGCACCCGGAGCGCTTGCCAAGTGCATGCTCAAACCCCCTTGTCGGCACGGGACTTGCCGTGCCGACAAGGGGGTTCCCACACTGTCGCAGAGTTTGACCGGTTCGTTATGCGGCACCCTAACTGTCCGAAGACTTGCCCCGCTGGCCCGGCGGACCGGCCGCCGCGGCGGCCTTCACCCCGTTGTCCTTGCCGCCGCCCGGGGCCTCGAACGACTCCAGCGCCTCCAGGACGTCCTGCACGCGGGAGATCTCGGCGTTGATGTCCTCGCGCCGCCGCACCAGGACCTCCAGCTCGCGCTTGCCCTCCTCGACCGTGGCCCGCGCCTCGCGGATCGCCTCGGCCTTGAGCTCCTCGGCCTCCTTGACGAGGGTGGCCTTCTTCTGCTCGGCCTCCTTCAGCAGCCCCTCGGCCTTCTTCACCGCGGCGATGCGCACCTTGCCCGCCTCGGAGTTGGCCTCGGACACGAGCTCCTTGGCCTTCGCCTGGGCCTTGGCGAGCTGCTCCTCGGCCGCCTTGATGAGCGCGTCGCAGCGGTCACCGGTGGACTTCATCGTCTCGGCCGCCTCCCGGCGGGCCCGCTCGTGCAGCTCCTCGATCTCGCTGGTGACGCGGTCCCGCAGCTCCTCGGCGCGCTCCCGGATCCGGGTCGCGTCCTGACGGGCCTCGACCAGCAGCTCGTCCGCGTCCGTACGGGCCTTCTCCACCCGGGAGTTGCCCTCGACGGTCGCCTCGGAGACGAGCCGGTCGGCCTCGGTGCGGGCCGCGCCCACCATCGAGTCGGCCTGGGTCTCCGCGTCCGCGGTGGTCTGCTGCGCCTGCTGCTGCGCCTCGGTGAGCAGTTTGTCCGCCTCGGCGGCGGTCTCCGTGATGAGCGTGTCCACCTGCTCGGCCGCCTCGGAGCGCCGCTTGTTGGCGTCCTTGCGGGCCTCGTCCAGGGTGCGCTCGGCCTCCTCGCGCGCCGAGGCAACCAGCCGCTCGGCCGTCTGCTCCGCGTCGGCCCGCAACCGCTCCGCCTCGCCCCGGACCTGCTGCGCGTGCTGCTGCGCCGAGCCGACCGCCCGGGACGCCTCGGCCCGCAGCCGCTCCGCGTCGCCGGTCGCGTCCGAGATCAGCTTCTCGGCCTTGGCGACCGACTCCGCGCGCTGCCGGTCGGTCTCCGCGACCGTCTCCGCGGTGAGCCGCTCCGCCTCGCCGCGCGCCTCGGTGATGAGCGTGTCCGCCTGCGTCGCCGCCTCCGAACGGATCCGGTTGGCGTCCTGGCGGGCCTCGGCCCGGGTGCGCGCGGCGCTCTGCTCGGCCTCGGCGACCGTGTCCGACGCCTCCGTGCGCATCCGCTGGGTCTGCTCGGAGACCTCCGAACGGACCCGCTCCGCCTCGGTGATCGCCTCGGACACCGTGCGCTCGGCGAGCGACTTGGCGGCCTCCGACTCCTCCTGCGCCTCGCGCCGCAGCCGGCTCGCGTCCTCGCTCGCCCGCTCCCGCTCCGCGTAGGCGTCGGCCCGGACCCGGTCCGCCTCCTCCTCGGCCTCGCGCCGGGTGCGGTCCGCCGCGTGCTCGGCGGCGCTGCGCAGACCGGTGATCTCCTCCTGCGCCTGCTCGTGCAGGTCCGCGACCGACTCCCGGACCTGCTGCGCGTGCTGCTCGGCCGCCGACACCATCTCGGTGGCACGCCGGTCGGCCTCCTCGACCAGCCGTACGGCCTCGGCCTGCGCCTCCTCCACGCGCGTACGCGCCGCGGCCAGCAGCTCCTCGCTCTGCTCCCGGGCCCGCTCGCGCTCCTGGTCGGCCTCCTGCCGGGCCGCGCCCAGCAGTTCCTCGGCCTCGCGGCGGCGCCGGGCGGCCTCCTCCTGCGCACCGGCCAGCGCCTGGGACGCCTCCGCGCCGAGCCGCTCGGCGGCGGCCAGCGCCTCGGCCCGCATCCGGTCGGCGCTGTCCTGCGCCTCCGCCTTGAGCCGCTCCGCCTCCGCCGCGGCCTCCGAACGCAGCCGCACGGCGACCGACTCGCCCTCCGCGCGGGACGCCGACGCGTCCGCCGCGGCCTCGTTCCGCAGCCGCTCGGCCTCCGCCTCCGCCTGCTCACGGAGCGTACGAGCCCGCTCCGCCGCCTCGGCGCGCAGCCGCTCGGCCTCGTCCGAGGCCTCCCGGCGGATGCGGCCCGCCTCCTCACGGGCCTCGCTCAGCGCCTGCTCGGCCGAGGCCAGCCGCTCCTCGGCCTCCGTGTGCAGCCGGGTCAGCTCCCCGGCGGCCTCCTCACGGCGTGCCGCGACGGCCCGCTCGGCCTCCTCGTGCAGCTCGCGCGCGGCCCGCTCGGCGTCCTCCTTGAGCGCGTCGGCCTGCTCGGTGGCCTCCGCGCGGTGCCGCTCCGCCTCCTTGCGGGTGCGCTCCAGCGTCTCCTCGGCCTGCCGGCGCAGCGTCGTGGCGCGCTCGATGGCCTCGGTGCGGACCTTCTCGCTGTCCGTCTGCGCGGTGGAACGCAGCTCGTCCGCGTCCGCCTTCGCCTTGGCCAGCAGCTCCTCGGCGGACCGGGCGGCCTCCTCGATCTGCGCCACGGCCTCCTTGCGGGCCTCCGCGCGGATCTTCTCGCCCTCGGCGACCGCGTCGGCACGCAGGTGCTCGGCCTCGCCGCGCAGCCGGCGGGCCTCCTCCTGCAGCTCGACCGTCTTGGCGCGGTACTCCTTGGTGTCGTCCTTCGCCGCGCCCTTGAGCTGGGTGGCGATGTCGTGCGCCTCGGCCCGCAGCCGGTCCGCCTCGGCCTCGGCCTCCCCGCGGATCCGCTCGGCCTCCTCGGCCGCCGCCCTGGTGGTCCGCTTGGCGTCCTCCGACGCCTTGTTGAGCACGTCCTCGGCGGTCTTGGCTGCCTTGGACAGCTGGGTGGCGCTCTCCTCGGCGGTGATCGTACGGGCCTTCTCGGAGGCCTCCGCGACGATCTTCTCGGCCTCCGCACGGGCGTCCGCGACGATCTGCTCGGCGTCCGACTTGGTGGACTCGGCCTCCTTGGTGGCCTCGCTGACCAGCCGGGCGACCTGCTCCTTGGCCGTGCGGGTACGGGTCTCGTTGGCGGCCTCGGCGGAGGCCAGCGCCTTCGACGCGGCCTCCTTCGCCTCGGCGAGCACCTTGTCCGCCTCGGCACGCGCCTCGCGCAGCGCCGCCTCGGCGTCCGCCATGCGCTGCTCGGCCGCCCTGGCGAGCTCCTGGGCCTCGCGGCGGGCGGACTCCGACTCACTGGCCGTCGACGTCCGCAGCCGCTCGGCGTGGTCGGTGGCCTCCTGGGCCTGTGCGGAGGCGGCGTTCAGCAGCCGCTCGGCGTCCGCGCGGGCCCGGCGCAGGGTCTGGTCGGCCTCCTGCCGTGCCGCCTCGGCCTCGCTGTGCAGCCGCTGGCGGGCCTCGGCGGTCACCCGTTCGGCCTCCGCGCGGGCGGCGGCCAGGGCCTGCTCGGCCTCCGCGCGGGACTCGTCGAGCAGCCGGCGGGCCTGCTGCTCGGAGCGGGCCCGCACCTGCTCCGCCCACGCCACGTTCTCGTTGACGTGCGACTCGACGGTCTGCCGACGCTCCGCCAGCTCCTGGTCGAGCTGCTGGCGCCGGGTCACGGCCTCCTGGTGCAGCTCCGACTGGAGCCGGGCCGCCTGCTCGGCGTGCTCCTGGAGGATCCGCTGGGTCTGCGCCCGGACCTGGCTCAGCTCACGCTCGGCGTCCGCGCGGAGCTGGTCGGCCTGCATCTGCGCGTTACGCAGCATCTGCTCGGCCTGGTAGCCGATGTCGCCGCCCTCGTAGGCGGGCCGGGACATGATGGTGCGCCGCGCCTCGTGCAGCTTGGCCCGCAGCACCTCGACCTGGTAGCCGAGGTCATCGGCGTGCTGGATCGCCTTTTCCCGCTCGGTCTTCAGCCGCTTCATCTCGGCCTCGAACCGAGAGAGGTGGTCGACGTCAGCCGCCGGCTCTCGCTCCTGGCTCTCGTAGCCCCGCACTGCGCGGTCCCATCCGTCCCCTGGTCGCAACTCTGGCCGAGCCCCGCCCATCTGCCGAACGGGGCCCCCGGGGAATGGTGTCAGATCGGTGGCGGAGCATGCGCTGCTGCCCCCGCGCTCGCCCCCGAAACCCGAACCCCGGTAAGTCCTGCAGCCAAGTAAGGACGACGTTCACCCGAACGGAGGCAGTCGTCGCCTTTTTGACGGCAGGACATGATCGCCCTGCATCGAGCGGCGACCGCACCCAACCCTACCGGCCCTTATGTACGTGGGTCAGTGCTCAGGTGACTCAACGGGCGCCGAAGTGACCAGTTCGGTCAGTACGCCGTGGCAGTCCTTGGGGTGCAGGAAGGTGATCCGTGACCCCATGGAGCCGCGCCGGGGCTCTTCGTACAGCACGCGTACGCCCTTGTCCTTGATGTCGGCGGCCGCGGCGTCGACGTCCGCCGTGCCGAAGGCGATGTGATGGACCCCCTCCCCGTTCTTCGCGAGCCACTTCGCGACGGTGGAGTCCTCCCTGGTCGGCTCGAGCAACTGGAGGTAGGAGGCTCCTCCGTCCGAGGTCTCGTTGATCTTGAGCATCGCCTCGCGCACTCCCTGCTCCTCGTTGACCTCGGAGTGGAACACCTCGAAGCCGTACGTGGACCGGTAGAACTCCACGGTCGCGTCGAGGTCGTGGCAGGCGATCCCGATGTGGTCGATTCGCGTCAGCATGGAATCAGTGGAGCGCTACCGGGGCGGTTACGCAACGTGCGCGCGATCACACCGTACGCCCGGTGACGGGGCGGACCGCAGCTCAGTACATTCGAAGTAAACCCTCGTTCACTCCTCGGCTGTGCAGCCGGAAGGGGATCGCAGCTCATGACTTTCGCAGCTTCTGAATCCACCGCATCATCAGCACCTTCCGCTCCGAACGGCACGAACGGCACGACGTCCGTCATCGTCGCGGGCGCCCGGACCCCGATGGGCCGGCTGCTGGGCTCGCTGAAGTCCTTCTCCGCGGCCGACCTCGGCGGTTTCGCGATCAAGGCCGCCCTCGACCGTGCGGGGATCGGCGGCGACCAGGTGCAGTATGTGATCATGGGGCAGGTGCTCCAGGCCGGGGCGGGGCAGATCCCGGCACGTCAGGCCGCCGTCAAGGCGGGCATCCCGATGAACGTCCCGGCGCTCACCGTCAACAAGGTGTGCCTGTCGGGGCTGGACGCGATCGCGCTGGCCGACCAGCTGATCCGGGCCGGTGAGTTCGACGTGGTCGTCGCCGGCGGCCAGGAGTCCATGACCAACGCCCCGCACCTGCTGCCGAAGTCCCGCGAGGGCTTCAAGTACGGTGCGGTCCAGATGATCGACGCCATGGCGCACGACGGTCTGACCGACTCCTTCGAGAACATCGCCATGGGCGAGTCCACGGAGAAGCACAACACGCGCCTCGGCATCGGCCGCGCCGAGCAGGACGAGATCGCCGCCCTGTCCCACCAGCGGGCCGCCGCCGCGCAGAAGAACGGCGTCTTCGCGGCGGAGATCACCCCCGTCGAGATCCCCCAGCGCAAGGGCGACCCGGTCCTCTTCAACCAGGACGAGGGCATCCGCGGCGACACCACCGCCGAGTCGCTCGGCAAGCTGCGCCCCGCCTTCACCAAGGACGGCACGATCACCGCCGGCACCTCCTCGCAGATCTCGGACGGTGCGGCGGCCGTGGTCGTGATGAGCAAGGCCAAGGCGCAGGAGCTCGGCCTGGAGTGGATCGCCGAGATCGGCGCCCACGGCAATGTGGCCGGTCCCGACAACTCCCTCCAGTCGCAGCCGTCCAACGCGATCGTCCACGCCCTCAAGAAGGAGGGCCTGGAGGTCTCCGACCTCGACCTGATCGAGATCAACGAGGCCTTCGCCGCGGTGGCCGTGCAGTCGATGAAGGACCTCGGGGTCTCCACGGAGAAGGTGAACGTCAACGGCGGCGCCATCGCCCTCGGCCACCCGATCGGCATGTCCGGCGCCCGGCTGGTGCTGCACCTGGCGCTGGAGCTGAAGCGGCGCGGCGGCGGTGTCGGCGCGGCGGCGCTGTGCGGCGGCGGCGGCCAGGGCGACGCCCTGATCGTACGGGTGGCCAAGGCCTGACCCGGCTCGGACGGTCGGCCGGTTTCTCTCTCGTGAACGGAGCTGTGATGCAGGACGTCTCCACTCTGGTGGCCCAGGCCAGGGACGGCAGGCCGCGGGCCGTGGCCCGGCTGATCTCCTTGGTGGAGGGGGCGTCCCCGCAGTTGCGGGAGGTCATGGCGGCCCTGGCGCCGCTGACCGGCAACGCGTACGTGGTCGGGCTGACGGGATCACCGGGCGTCGGCAAGTCGACGTCCACCTCGGCACTGGTGACCGCGTACCGCAAGCGGGGCAAGCGGGTCGGCGTCCTGGCCGTCGACCCGTCCTCGCCCTTCTCCGGCGGCGCGCTGCTCGGCGACCGGGTCCGGATGTCGGAGCACGCCTCCGATCCCGGCGTCTACATCCGCTCCATGGCGACCCGCGGCCACCTGGGCGGCCTCGCCTGGGCCGCGCCGCAGGCCATCCGCGTCCTGGACGCGGCGGGCTGCGAGGTGGTCCTGGTGGAGACGGTCGGCGTGGGCCAGTCGGAGGTGGAGATCGCCTCCCAGGCCGACACCTCGGTGGTGCTGCTGGCACCCGGCATGGGCGACGGGATCCAGGCGGCCAAGGCCGGGATCCTGGAGATCGGCGACGTCTACGTCGTCAACAAGGCCGACCGCGACGGCGCGGACGCCACCGCCCGCGACCTGAACCACATGCTGGGCCTCGGCGAGGCCCGGGCCCCCGGTGACTGGCGCCCGCCGATCGTCAAGACGGTCGCCTCGCGCGCGGAGGGCGTCGACGAGGTCGTCGAGGCCCTGGAGAAGCACCGCGCGTGGATGGAGGAGCACGGGGTCCTGGCGGAGCGCCGACGGGCCCGCGCCGCCCGCGAGGTCGAGACGATCGCCGTCACGGCCCTGCGGCAACGGATCGGCGACCTGCACGGCGACCGACGGCTGGACGCGCTGGCGGACCGGATCGTCGGCGGCGAGCTGGACCCGTACCGCGCGGCGGACGAACTGGTGGCGGGGCTGACGGAAGGCTGACGGGGAACCGACGGGAAGGGGCGGTGCGGGCGGATCCGCCCGCACCGCCCCTTCGCTCACCGGTCCGTTCAGCGGTCGTCGCGGTCGTCCCGGTCGTCATCGTCTGCCGTGACCTTGCCGCTGTTCAGGTCGACCAGCCATTCCCGGTCGTCGTCGCCGGAGGTGACCGTCTCGACCTCCCAGCCCCGGTCGTCGCGGTCGTCGTCCAGGTCCACCGAGGTCACGGTGCCCTTGGCGGCGGCCGCCTTCGCGGCCTGCTCGGCCGTCACCGACGTGCCCTTCAGCGCCGTCCGCACCTCGTCGGCGTCGGCGGCGTCGTCATCGTCGACCTCCGAACCCAGGACCTTGCCGGTGTTCGGGTCGATCCACACGCTGTACCAGGTGGCGCCCTTGCCGAGGATGTCGACCTCCCAGGCCGCCGTGGAGCGGTGGTCCCGGTCGTCGTCGCCGTCCTCGTCCATCTCGACGGAGACCGCGGTGCCCGGCCGGTGCTCCAGGGCGGCGGCGACGGCGTCGGCCGCGTTCACCTTCGCGGGGCGCGCCAGAGCGTCGTCGTCATCGAGGTCGTCGCGGTCGTCCCGGTCGTCGAGGTCGTCACCGTCGTCGTCACGCCGGTCGTCGCGGTCGTCGTCCGAGCCCAGCGTCTCCACCGGGTGCGTCGTCGTCGGCGTTTCATCGTCCCCCGAGATCGCGATGGCCGTCGCGGTGCCTCCCCCGATCAGTGCCGCGGCGGTGACGACGGCGATCACGATGTTGCGCTTCATGGTGGTTCCTCCCCAGTCGCTTCGTTTTCGACGTCTTCAATCTCGCTGATCGATCCTGAGGGGAACCTGAAGGCACCTGAAGTGATCTTCAGGTTCGCTCTGCGACCCTTGTGCGCATGCGCCTGTTGATCGTGGAGGACGAAAAGCGCCTCGCCCTGTCCCTGGCCAAGGGTCTGACCGCCGAGGGATACGCCGTGGACGTCGTCCACGACGGCCGGGAGGGCCTGCACCGGGCCACCGAGGGCGCCTACGACCTCGTGATCCTCGACATCATGCTGCCGGGCCTCAACGGCTACCGCGTCTGCGCCGCCCTGCGCGCAGCCGGCCACGAGGTGCCGATCCTGATGCTCACCGCCAAGGACGGTGAGTACGACGAGGCCGAGGGGCTGGACACCGGCGCCGACGACTACCTCACCAAGCCGTTCTCCTACGTCGTCCTCGTCGCCCGGGTGAAGGCGCTGCTGCGCCGCCGGGGCCAGGGCGCCGGGGCCTCGCCGGTGCATGTGCACGGGGAGCTCAAGGTGGACACCGCGGCCCGCCGGGTCTTCCTCGGCGAGGACGAGGTGACGCTCACCGCCAAGGAGTTCTCCGTGCTGGAGCAACTGGTGCTGCGGGCCGGTGAGGTGGTCTCCAAGGCGGAGATCCTGGAGCACGTCTGGGACTTCGCCTACGAGGGCGACCCGAACATCGTCGAGGTCTACATCAGCGCCCTGCGCCGCAAGCTCCGCGCCAAGCTGATCCGGACGGTGCGCGGCGCCGGTTACCGGCTGGAGACGGCGCCATGAGCCGGCTGTTCGGCTCGGTCCGCGCCCGGGCGACGCTCGGTGCCACCCTCGTGGTCGTGGTCGCGCTGGTCGTGACCGGCGCCGCGGTCCTGCAGGCGCTGCGTTCCAACCTGACCGCCGAGGCGGGCACCCAGGCGGAGCGCAGGGCGCAGTCGATCGCCTCGGAGCTCGCCGAGCGGACCCCGTACGAGGAGCTGTCGGGGATGGACGGCGAGGCCGGGCCGGTGCAGGTCGTCGACGAGGACGGGAACCTGGTGAAGGCCGCCGAGGGCCTGCAGCGGATCAGCGGCACGGTCACCGACGAGGTGAAGCCCCGGCCGTCCTCCTCACCCTCCGCATCGCCCTCGCCCTCGGTCTCGGTCCGCGAGGACGACGAGGACGACGATGACGGCGACGATGACGATGATGACGACGATGCTGACGACGAGGACGACGACCCGGCCGGAGCGGGGGCGACGCAGGACGCCGACGCCGCCGCCCCGACCCTCGCCCCCGGCGAGTTCAGCCGGCGGACCGTCTTCGGCAACGGCGCCGCGACGATCGGCGGCGAGACCGCCGACTACCGCTTCGCGGCGGTCGACGTGCGGACCCACGAGCGGGGCCTGCTCACCGTCTACGCCGGCTCCCCGCTGGCCGCCGAGCACAGCGCCGTACGGACCGCGCTGACCGTGATGCTGATCGGTTTCCCGCTGCTGGCCGCGCTCGTCGCCGGCATGACCTGGGTGCTCACCGGGCGCGCCCTGCGTCCGGTCGCCGCGATCCGCGAGGAGATGGCCGCGATCACCGCGTCCGAGGACCTCACGCGCCGCGTCCCGGAACCGGCGACCCACGACGAGATCGCGCGGCTCGCCCGCACCACCAACGAGACCCTCGCGGCCCTGGAGACGTCCGTGGAGCGGCAGCGGAGCTTCGTCGCCGACGCCTCGCACGAACTGCGCAGCCCGATCGCCTCCCTGCGCACCCAGCTGGAGGTGGCCGCCGCCCACCCCGAGCTCCTGGACCTGGACGGCGCCGTCCAGGACACCGTGCGGCTCCAGCACCTCGCCGCCGACCTGCTGCTGCTCGCCCGGCTGGACGCGGGGGAGCGGCCCGTCGAGGGCAGGGTGGACCTGGCCGCGATGGCCCGCGAGGAGGCGGCGGGACGGACGGGTGTGACGGTGGACGCGGAGACGGCGGAGGTGGCCGGGTCGCGGGGGCAGCTGGGCCGGGTGCTCGGCAACCTGCTCGACAACGGCCGCCGGCACGCCCGCGAGAAGGTCTCGGTGACCGTGCGGCGCGAGGGCGACTGGGCGGTGCTCGGCGTGGCCGACGACGGCGACGGGGTGCCCGAGGCCGACCGGGAGCGGATCTTCCAGCGGTTCGTACGGCTGGACGACGCCCGCAGCCGTGACGACGGCGGAGCGGGCCTGGGCCTGGCCATCGCGCGGGACGTCGCCGCGCGGCACGGCGGGACGCTCACGGCCGGTGCGGCGCCGACAGGCGGAGCCCTGTTCGAACTCCGCCTGCCGCTCGCCCGAAGAGAACCGGTGGTCCCGCTCGCCTGAGCGGGACCGGTGGGTCAGAGGCGCCCGCGCTGGCCGCGCAGGTGCTCCGCGATGGGCTTGAGGGCCTTCTCCAGTTCACCGAGGGTCTCGGGGGAGAGCAGGTCGATGAAGTGCCGGCGCACCGACGCCACGTGATGGGGCGAGACCTTCTGCATGGTCTCCATGCCGTGGTCGGTGAGGACGGCGAAGAGGCCGCGCCGGTCGGACTCGCAGTGCTCCCGCCGGACCAGGCCCGCGTTCTCCATCCGGGTGACCTGGTGCGAGAGCCGGCTCTTGGACTGCATGGTGGCGGCGGCGAGGTCGCTCATCCGCATCCGGCGGTCGTCCGACTCGGACAGGTTCACCAGGATCTCGTAGTCGTTCATTGTCAGGCCGAAGGGCTGCAGGTCCTTCTCGAGCTGGTACGTCAACAGCCTGTTGACCTCCAGGTGGGTGCGCCAGGCGCACTGCTCCGCATTGGTCAGCCAGCGGGTGGCCGTCTCGGTCTCCATGAATGAAGTCTACCTAAAAAGTTGAAAGGCGAACTAGTGATGGTTTCCGTGACGGTGGCAGCGTGCACGCGTTCGACGTCACACTCCGCAGACTACCGCTCACAGACCGAAGCGACGCTGGAGGTCGCCCAGCTGTCCGGGAAGGCGCGGTGCCCCCGTGGCCTGCCCGGGTGCTCCGGAAGCCCCGCCTCCGGGCACCCCCGGCGCCTGCGGAACGGCCCCCGTGGCCTGCTCCGTCATCAGGATTTCGGAGGACTGCAGCAGCACGGTGCCCGCCCCCACGAACTCGAACTGGTGCTCCTCGCCGGAGGCCCCGCCGAGGCCCGTCATCGCACGTAGACCGCCCATGACACCGGTCATGTAGCCGTGGTCGTAGTGGTGGCACGGGGAGGGGCAGTCGGCCCATCCCACCAGCGCCTGCGGGTCCACCCGGAGCGGGGGTTCCATGAAGACCACCGGACCGTTCGACGCGGCCACGAACTTTCCGGTTCCGATGAGGGTCAGGAAACCCGGCACGATCGACTGCTTCAGCGACAGACTTGGCTGAAAAGCGAGCAAGTTGCCCGAGCGAATGGTCAGATTGCCGTCCTCGAGGTCGTACGAATTCACGTCGAAGGCCCGGTCGGCGAGGAGCATCTTGCCCGAGCCCTCCGCCACGACCCAGTCGCTCGCGTGCAGTGGTGAATGGAACGCCGTACGGACAAGTCGGTCGAGTCGGCCGTGCCCGATGCCGTTGAACTCGATCGTGCCGTAGTAGGCGATCATCTTCCCCTTCTGCAGGAACCACTGGCTCCCCCGGAGCTCCACGCAGAAGGTGTAGGCGTCGACGTTGTCGTCGGACGGCAGCGTCGTCGGGTCGAAGACCGTGACGGCGGGCCCGGGGCCGCCCTGGAATCCGTAGGGGCTCACAGCTTCTCCTCCGACGCCTGGACGTACACCGCACCGCTGCCGCTGAGCTCCAGCTGGAACGCCTCACCGGAGCCGCGCCCCACCATGTCCCGCCAGCCGAGCGCGGTGGACAACCTGTTGCGGACGTCGCCGTGGTGGGCGACGTAGGCCTGGGGGTCGACGTGCACCGGGCGCTGCGGGGTGATCGGGATCTCGACCACGCCCCCGTGCGCCATGACGGCCACGGAGCCGTGCCCCCTGAGCGTGGTGGTGAACAGGCCCTGCCCGGAGACCTGGCCCCGGACCATGCCCATCACCCCGCCCTGCGAGCCCAGGAACACCGTGCCCTGCTCCAGCGTGCCCTCGAACGCCAGCAGGCGGTCCGCCTCGACGTACAGGGTGTCCCCGGAGAGGTCGATCACCTGGATGTGGTGGCCGCCGTGCCCGAACAGGACCGTGCCGTCGCCCTCGACGCTCATCAGGGGCGTGGCCTCCCCGGCCACCCGCCGGCCGATCATGGACCGCAGGCCGTCCTGACCGCCCGTCATGTCGGGCGTGAAGCCGACCTCCCCCCGGTACGCGAGCATCGCGCCGCGCTGGCTGAACAGCCGCCGGCCGGGCACCACGGTCGCCTCGACCACCTTCGAGTTGATCTCCCGGAAGCCCATGTCAGACGTCCCCCGCGATCGTGTTCCGCTCACTGGGCTGCACATAGACCAGCCCGTCGCCCTCGAACCTCATCTGGAACGCCTCGCCGCCGCCCTCCCCGAGCAGTGTGCGGAACGTCACCCCGGACTGCAGGGACTGCCGCAGATTCCCCTGGTGGGCGACGTAGGCACCGGGGTCGACGGTCAGCGGGTACTGCGGACCGACCCGGAGCACCACGGCCGGCCCGTCCGACATGACCGCCGCCTGGCCGTGCCCCTCGACGGTGGTCGTGAACAGCCCGTTGCCCTGCGAGGCCCCGCGCAGGCCCGTGAAAGTGGTCCCGGTGCGCAGGCCGCCGTCGGTCGCCAGCAGGTTGCTCGACTCCACATGGAGCTTGTCCCCCCGGAGGCCGATGAGGTTGATGTCGGCGGCGCGATCGGCGAACCAGCAGGTCCCGCGTCCCTTCACCTCCATCATCGTCATCTGCTCACCGGTCAGCCGCCGGGTCACCATCCCCCGGATGCCGTCCCCGCCGCCCGTGAGCTTCTTGAACGCCATCTCGCCGTCGTACGCGACCATCGAGCCGTTCTTCGCCTTCACGGCATCCCCGGTCATGTCGACGACGAGCACCTTGCTGCTCTGAAGTCGGAACATCGCCACATCTGCGACGTTAACCGCCGCCCCGCTCCGCGGACAGGCCCTGTGGGGTGAGTCGCACCGTTCCTATGGGGGTTGGCCAGTGTTGGTCAACTCGCCACAAGCCGGGCCGGTGAGGGCCTGGTGACCTCGCGAACGGTCTTCGAGGTCGGGGAACAGCACAAGCTGGTCACCTCGGCACGGTCGGGTCTTGCCGCCCCGTGGGGGCGTGCCCGCTGTCCTGGGTGGGCTCGTGGTCCCGCGCGGCCCGGGAAGGGATGCGGTCTGGCCGGTAGCTCTCCGCTGCCCGATCCTCTGGTCGGGTGCGGTCACACCTGGCCGACGCCGGATCCTGTGTCCCAGGCCGCGCCTGCCGATCGCCACGGCGGCACCGTGGTGCCGGGTGACGGTGGTCCTGGTCTGCTGCTGGAGCGAGGGGGTCCAGTGCTTCCCGCCCCAGATGCTGGTGTAGGCGGGGTCGACGGCGATGACGATCAGGCCGTGGTGGTGGGCCATGCCGCGCAGTCGTTCGCGGAATCGTGCGGTGGGGATGCCTGCGACCGTGCGGCGGAAACGTTTGCCGCGCTGCCCGCGGCCCATGGTCTCGCGGCCGGTGGCGCGGGCGTCGGTGAAGCCGAGGTTCTCGATCGTGATGCCCGCGCAGCCGTGCTCATGGGCGATGAGGATCAGGCGGCGGATCGCTGCCCGGAGCCTGCCGTCCCGAGTGGTGGTGGGGCCGGTCAGGTCGAGCGGGACGGTGTGTGGTTCACCGGTCGGGTTGCCGTGCTCGTCAAGGACGATGGCCGCGAGGTGGTCGGCGTTGAGGTCGACGCCGAGCATGCGCGCACCCGCGGCGCGGATCTCTTTCGGGGTGGGCGGCGTGGCCTTGTCCGAGGACCAGGAGGCATCGAGGTACCAGCGGTCCCGGGCGGGGTCGTGGACGATGTCGTAGCGGACGGCCCGGTTGGCGGTGACGCGGTCGAGCCATTCCTCGCGCAGGTGGTGGAAAAGCACCGTGCACTGAAGCCGGTAGCGGCCGCGGGGTGCGTTGGCCAGGTGCCGCAGGGGTTCGGGCAGTACGAGGGTGACGGTGCCGTCGCCCGGGTCGACGGTGACGGTGTAGTTGCCGAACGGGGCCGCGGACTCGCCGTCAGCCGTCAGGAACAGGCGCGAGGCCTCCCATCGCCGGCGCCACTGCTCTTCGGTGAGCCGGGCGTCGGCGAGGTGGTGGCGCTTCTTCAGCAGTCCTCGGCCGCCGACGGTGATTGCCGGACGACCGGATGCGATGCGCTGCTCCACGGCAGCCAGGCGGGTCTTGAGGGACTGCAGGCGGCACTGTTTGTGGAAGCGCTCGTTCTGGTCGGTGTAGCCCCGGGTCTTGCCCACGCGCTTCCCGCACGGCACGGCGAGACGGCGTTCGATGGCGCGGGCGGCGCGACGCAGCCCGGCGGCCTGGTCGTACAGACACCGCAGGGAGAGCTGGTACTGATCCTCCGAGGCGCGGGTCATCGCCCCGGCCCACCGCGAGGACGACACGGCGGTGAGCGCCTTCTTGCGCTCCGCCCGCCGATTGCCCTTCACCGGCACCGCGCCGAGGCCCACGCGCTCGGCGAGGTCGGCTCGCTGGTGGTGTCCGAGGTGCTCGCCGGCCAGCCGGAGGACCTTCTCGTCGGCCGTGGCCAGGCGTAGCCGGTCACGGATCCTCGCTCCCGAGGGAGCGGCCACGGTGAACGGGGCCGCGATCTCGCGCGGTGTCCGTTTCCCGCGGCGTTTCGCCATGATCGCAGCCTCCTTCCCCGACGGATTCCTCAACCAGTAAACGAGACCCTGCGCATGTCCATGAGTGACCTACACACCATTCACTCCTTCGGTGGACTTCACCACCTGGGTGAGGGCGCGCGCCTTCGCCGAGCGCGACCCGTACAGGCGCCCCGAGAACGACGTGACGATCGCGATCACCTCCCGCACCAGCTCCCCGCCCTCGCCCCGGCACCCGGCCCCGCCGCCACGTCAGCGCATCCAGGTCGCCCACACGCAAGATCTGCCCGGCGAACGGCGGTCCTCCGGCACACCCGCAAGGGTGTGACGCCGCAGTGTCCACGTCGACACCCCCAGCCGCTTGGCCGCCTTGCCCGCAGAAATCCAGTCGCCGGTCTTCTCACTCACAGGAGTGAATCTGTGGCCAACCGTGACCTACAACCGAATCAACAGCCACCAACCCGGAAGATTCCCCTGGGGACCGCCCCCGCTCCGGTGATCGCGGACGGGGTTTGTCACAATGGCCACACGCTTGTGCGTGCATTCACAAACGTCTCTCCCACCGAAGGTGATCCGTGGACCTCAAGACCGCCAGTGCCCTCCGCCGCCTCCGCCTGGTATCAGCCCCCGAGGCGATCTCGTTCCTGCTGCTGCTCGTCGCCTCGGTCCTGAAGCGGACCACGGAGTTCAACGCCGTCCCGGCGCTGGGCGCGATCCACGGGTTCCTCTTCGTCGTGTACGTGATCTTCTGGGCCGACGCCTGGAACCGCGCCAAGTGGCCGCTGAAGACCGCCGCCTTCTACTTCCTGATGTCGGTGCTGCCCACCGGCGGCTTCTTCGCCGACCGCCGGCTGAAGACCGAGGCCGAGGACGCGGTCATCGCCTCCCGCGCCCGCGCCGAAAAGGTGGTGGGCGCGTGATCGTCGCCTTCTCCGTGACACCGCTGGGCGTCGGCGAGGACGTGGGGGAGTACGTCGCCGACGCCGTGCGGGTGGTCCGCGAGTCCGGGCTGCCGAACCGCACCGACGCCATGTTCACCTCGGTCGAGGGGGACTGGGACGAGGTGATGGACGTCGTGAAGCGCGCCGTGGCCGCGGTCGAGGCACGCGCCCCGCGGGTCTCGCTCGTCCTCAAGGCGGACCTCCGCCCCGGGGTCGAGGACGGCCTCACCGCCAAGGTCGACACCGTCGAGCGGCACCTGGCGCGGAACCCGGAACACACGGAATAGCGGGCCCGCGTCCTGCCCGACGGCCGGACGGCGCTGCCCGGCCGGCCGACGGGCGTGTCAGCGGGGGCCGGCTGTCCGGCGCAGGTGATGACGCACCGCGCGGTGCGCGATCGGGCCGAGATCGTCGAGCGCGGCGACGAGGGCCCCGAGCCGCTCCAGGGCGTCCAGCGCCGCCCCCGCCCCCGCCGGGTCCACCCCTTCGTACAGCTCGAGACCCACGAAAGACGCCGCCACCGCGCGGGCGAGCCCTCCGGAGTCGGTGAACTCGCCGAACGGTGTTCCCGGCAGGACCCGGTCGAGGACCTTCTCGATCTCCACGATCCACAGGTCGAGCCCCGCCGCAGTCGCCGGCTTCAGGGCGTCGTGGGTCTGCGCACCGGCCAGCAACTGCCCGAGCAGGGCCACTTGGCCCGCAGCGCGCTCCTCGGCGTGCATCTCCCGGCCGAAGGCGAGGAGTTCCGTGAGGGAGCCGATGGTCGCGAGGCGGGGGCGGTGGCGGGCGACCCGCTGCTCGGCCCCGTACCGGCAGGCGGCGGAGAGCAGTTCGTCCACCGAGCCGAAGTGGTAGAAGACCAGCGCCTGGTTGACTCCGGCCGCCGTTGCGATCGTGCGGGCCGAGACCTTGGCGATGCCCTGTTCGGCGAGCGTGCGCAGGGCGCCCTCCAGCAGCTTCTTCCTGGTGTCGGGGGCGGGACTCATGCGCGCGGCTCCTCACGGACCGGACGCAGATCCGGGCGTACCCCGTGTGTGCGCACGTTGCTGTAGACGGCGGTGAACGAACCCTCGTAGCCGAAGAGGGGCCCGAGACGGTGGTGGGTGACATCGACCCGGATGCGGAAGCGGCCGCTGCGTTCGTCGTAGGACTCGCGCACCTCCGCCGTCCCGTTGACTGCCTCGGGGACGCGTACGTCCATCGGGCCCTGACGGAAGCGGTGCCGGTCCGAGCGGATCAGCAGGGAGCCGTCGGGTTCCGCGCCGAAGTGGAGGTCGCAGGCGAGGTGCTGGTGGGTGCCGAGGTAGTCGACGATGTGGTCGCCCCGGGGGCCGAGCACCATCTGGGCGTCGAACCGGCGGGGGCGGCCGGGTAGGTGGAAGGTGCGCACGAAGGTCACCGTCTCACGGCCGAAGCCGTCGGTGTACGGGACGTTCTCGATGGTGAAGGGGATGTGCCTGCCCTGCCGGGGGACCAGGATGTTCCGGGTCGCGCCGAGGGCGAGGAACGGCTTCACGAAGGCGCCGCCGTGCCAGGGGCGGTCCATCACGCCGTGGCCGGTGCAGGCCTCGCCGCTGGTCAGGCCGACGGAGAAGCGGCGGCGCAGCGCGGGGTGGAGGCGGTCGAAGTCGCCGCCCATCACGGTGCGGAAGATCGAGGTCATCGCGGCGTCTCCAGGGAACGCAGCAGGCGGGGCGGGCGGACCCGGGCCGGTGGGGTGCGCAGGCAGCGACGGGCGGCCGGCGTGCGGGGCAGCGGCGGGGCGAGCAGTGCCGCGCCGGCCGCCGAGGCCAGGAGCAGCGGGACCGGAAAGGCCCCGGCAGGGCCGAGCGGGGCGGCGGGACCCGTGGCGAGGGCGGCGCAGGCGGCGGAGGCCACCAGGGCCCGGAGCGTCAGCTCGGCCAGCCAGTTGCGGCGGGCGCGCTCGGGGGTGACGCCGTGCTCGAACCAGATCCGCAGGCGGTCGAAGGACCAGGCCGTCGCCCAGCCCATCAGGGGCCGCAGGACCAGCCGGTCCGCGAACGCGCCGAGGGCGCCCCAGCGGGGCCGGTAGTCGTACCCGGTCAGGAAGCGGACCCCGTCCCCGTCGGGGACGTAACGCCAGTAGCCGCTGCCGTCCGCGAGCAGGGAGAGCGGGTGCGGGCAGGAGAAGCGGAGCGCGGAGGTGCGGGTGCCGTCCGGGCGCTCCTTCTCCCCGGCCGAGACACCGGTGCCGGCGAGGGTGAGGAACGGCAGTACGCGCGTGGCGTACCGGAAGTGCTGAGGCTCGTCGTCCGCGCGCGGGAGGTTGCGGATCTCGGTGAAGCGGAGGTCCCAGCGCCGGTGCTCGGCCGGATCCTGGGTGCGTGCCCACAGCTCGTCGAGATCCGCGCGGACGTGCGTCTCTATGTACAGCCCCATGTCGCCCCCGGTCAGCCGCGTGTTTGAGCGAGTGCTCAAAATCTATGGAGCGCAGACTAGCGCTGTTTTGAGCGATTGCTCAACCGGTCGGCCCGCCCTCGGACGCCATACCGCGCGGACCGAAAGGCGAGACGGGGCTGACCGGCATATGACCGGCCGGTAGGGTCGGCTTCGTGCCGAAGCCGCTCAGTCTCTCGTTCGATCCCATCGCCCGCGCCGACGAACTCTGGAAGCAGCGCTGGGGAAGCGTGCCGTCCATGGCCGCGATCACCTCGGTCATGCGCGCCCACCAGATCCTGCTGGCCGAGGTGGACGCGGTGGTCAAGCCGTACGGGCTCACCTTCGCCCGGTACGAGGCGCTGGTGCTGCTCACCTTCTCGAAGTCGGGCGAGCTGCCGATGTCCAAGATCGGCGAGCGTCTCATGGTGCACCCCACCTCGGTGACGAACACCGTGGACCGGCTGGTGCGGTCGGGCCTGGTCGCCAAGCGCCCCAACCCCAACGACGGCCGCGGCACCCTCGCGAGCATCACCGACAAGGGACGCGAGGTCGTCGAGGAGGCCACCCGCGACCTGATGGCCATGGACTTCGGCCTCAGCGCCTACGACGCCGAGGGGTGCGCCGAACTCTTCGCCGTCCTCCGCCCCCTCCGACTCGCGGCGGGGGACTTCGAAGGGGAGTGAAGCCCGTCAGCACCGGGCCAGGGGTACCACTTGACGGTGGTTTCCTCCCCGTCGGCCCGCAGAAACGCTTGGGCACTCGTCTCCGGCTGAGATCCTGCTGGTCGGCCCCCATTTGGAGGGCTGACGTCCGTTTTCTTCGGGTGGGAGCTCGCGCGTGGGTCTTCGTCGCTTTGTCCGTGGTGTCGTGGCCGCCACCGCTGTGCTGGGTTTCGCAGCAGCCGGTTCCATGGGCGCGGCGGGACCGGCGCACGCCGGCGCCTTGGGGTCCACCGCCATCGGCACTTTCACCTACGAGGTGCGGGGCGCAGCTGTGAAGGTCCCCGTCGGATGCTTCCTGACCCACAGGATCGACGGCTCCGGGAAACGGGTCTCCGGCCAGCTCGCGGGCGTCGACTGCGTCGGCGCCGCCGCGACCTTCTCGCGATTCTGCAACTGGCGCATCGACTTCGCCTACGCCGACACGAACGGCAGGGCGTACCGGACCGTGCGGGGTGCCACACACGCCGAGTGCGACGGCGCCCCGCTGCGCCGGGCCGGCGCCCGGACGCTGCCGAGCTATGGCAAGGCCTGCGCGAAGCTGTTCGTCAACGGCAAGCTGCGTGCCACGCAGTGCCACTACATCACGGAGTGAGGTGGCGCCCCGCGCCGACGGTCAGGCTGTCGCGGGCGTGGTGTCGGCGTCCTTCGCGATGAGCGGTTCCGCCTCGCGGGTCACCCGGCGTTCGACGAAGAAGGCCGCCGTCGGGACGGTTCCGGCGAGCAGTACCCACAGCTGCCGTCCCACGGGCATCTTCATCTTGCTGCCGAGGTCGAACGCGAAGACCAGGTACAGCACGTAGAGCCAGCCGTGAGCGATGCCGACCACCGAGACGAAGCCGTCGAAGCCGTCCATGCCCAGCACGCGCTTGCCGATCACGCCGACGGTCAGCAGAACCAGAAGGACTGCGGTGACATGTGCCAACACCCGGTACCGGGTCAAGACGCTCTTCTTCATGCCGTCGAGGGTATCCGGTCCGCCGTGACGTCCCGTGCCCCCGTCCTGGCCTGCACCGCTATCATTTACTAGGACGTCCTAGTAAATTCGAAGGCATGGACGCTGACGCCATCGAGGAAGGCCGCCGTCGCTGGCAGGCCCGGTACGACGCCGCGCGCAAGCGCGACGCAGACTTCACCACGCTCTCCGGCGATCCCGTGGAGCCGGTGTACGGGCCGCGGCCCGGGGACGCCTACGAGGGGTTCGAGCGGATCGGCTGGCCGGGGGAGTACCCCTTCACCCGAGGCCTGTACCCGACCGGCTACCGGGGGCGCACCTGGACGATCCGGCAGTTCGCCGGGTTCGGCAACGCCGAGCAGACCAACGAGCGCTACAAGATGATCCTGGGCAACGGCGGCGGCGGGCTCTCCGTCGCCTTCGACATGCCGACGCTCATGGGCCGCGACTCCGACGACCCACGCTCCCTGGGCGAGGTCGGGCACTGCGGGGTGGCCATCGACTCGGCAGCCGACATGGAGGTCCTGTTCGACGGCATCCCCCTCGGGGACGTGACGACCTCCATGACGATCAGCGGGCCCGCCGTGCCCGTCTTCTGCATGTACATCGTCGCCGCCGAGCGTCAGGGCGTGGATCCCGCCGTGCTCAACGGCACGCTGCAGACGGACATCTTCAAGGAGTACATCGCCCAGAAGGAGTGGCTCTTCCAGCCCGAGCCGCATCTGCGCCTGATCGGCGACCTGATGGAGTACTGCGCGGCCGGCATCCCCGCCTACAAGCCGCTCTCCGTCTCCGGCTACCACATCCGCGAGGCCGGTTCGACGGCCGCCCAGGAGCTGGCGTACACGCTGGCGGACGGCTTCGGGTACGTGGAGCTGGGGCTCAGCCGCGGGCTCGACGTGGACGTGTTCGCGCCCGGCCTGTCCTTCTTCTTCGACGCGCACCTCGACTTCTTCGAGGAGATCGCCAAGTTCCGTGCGGCCAGGCGCATCTGGGCCCGCTGGATGCGGGACGTGTACGGCGCCGAGAGCGAGAAGGCGCAGTGGCTGCGGTTCCACACGCAGACCGCGGGCGTCTCGCTGACCGCGCAGCAGCCGTACAACAACGTCGTGCGGACGGCCGTGGAGGCGCTCGCCGCCGTCCTCGGCGGGACCAACTCCCTGCACACCAACGCCCTGGACGAGACGCTCGCCCTGCCCAGCGAGCAGGCCGCCGAGATCGCCCTGCGCACCCAGCAGGTGCTCATGGAGGAGACCGGCGTCGCCAATGTGGCCGACCCGCTGGGCGGTTCCTGGTTCGTGGAGCAGCTGACGGACCGGATCGAGGCGGACGCGGAGAAGATCTTCGAGCAGATCAAGGAGCGGGGACTGCGCGCGCACCCCGACGGACAGCACCCCATCGGGCCGATCACCTCCGGCATCCTGCGCGGTATCGAGGACGGCTGGTTCACCGGCGAGATCGCCGAGTCGGCGTTCCGCTACCAGCAGGCGCTGGAGAAGGGCGACAAGAAGGTCGTCGGGGTCAACGTCCACACCGGCTCGGTCACCGGCGACCTGGAGATCCTGCGGGTCAGCCACGAGGTGGAACGCGAGCAGGTACGGGCGCTGGGCGAGCGCAAGGCCGCCCGCGACGACGCGGCGGTGCGCACCGCCCTGGCCGCCATGCTCGACGCGGCCCGCTCCGGCGCCAACATGATCGAGCCGATGCTGGACGCCGTGCGCGCCGAGGCGACCCTCGGCGAGATCTGCGACGCGCTGCGGGACGAGTGGGGGGTGTACACCGAGCCCGCGGGCTTCTGACCGCCGCACCGCCCCCGGCCCTGATCACTTACGGGCCAGGGGCGGTGAGGCCGGTGAGGCCGGTGAGGAGGACGCGGGTGAGGTCGTGGACCCACTCCTCGTCCGCCGGGCGCCCGCTGACCAGCGTGCGGTGCAGCACCGCGCCGGCGACCATGTCGAAGATCAGCTCCACGGTGCGGGACGCCTCGGCCGGGTCGGGGTCGGGCGGCAGTTCGCCGCGCCTCTGGGCGCGGACGCGGCCGGTGTGGACCAGGCGTTTCTGCCGCTGGACGATCGAGGCGCGGATGCGTTCGCGCAGGGCCTCGTCGAGGGTGGACTCGGCGATCGCCGCCATCAGCCCGCACCTGGCCTCCGGGCGGGACAGCAGCGCCGCGAGCTGGAGGACCACGCCCTCGACGTCCGCGGCGAGGCTGCCGCGGTCGGGGAGGTCGAGCTCGTCGAAGAGTTCGGCGATCGCGTCCACGACCAGCTCGTTCTTGCCCGCCCAGCGCCGGTAGAGGGTGGTCTTGGCGACCCCCGCGCGGCCGGCGACGTCCCCCAGGGTGAGCTTGGACCATCCCAGTTCGACCAGGGCCTCCCGCGTCGCGGCCAGGATCGCGGCGTCCGCCGCGGTGCTGCGCGGGCGTCCGGTGCGCGTGGCGGGGGGCCGACCGGTACTGCTCTGCATGGACACGACCCTATCCGCCGGTTCCCGCGCCGCGGTGCGGGGAGCGTGAGGGAGATCACCGGGACGGCCCGGCCCGTGCGCCGTGCCGGGTATTACGCTACGACCCGTAGCGTAAGTGTGGGTGGCCCGGACGGAACGGCCGGCCCGCTCGAGCGACGACCACCGGCGCGGGTGGGGACCCGGCGCCGAAGAGGACGCGGGCGACCGGGTCTCCCGGCGTTTTCACAGACACGCGGGGTACGGGGGAGGATAGACGCATGCAGCCACGGAACATGTCCATGAGCGGAGTCGTCGACCTCGGCGCGGTGAAGGCGGCCCAGGAGGCCAAGACGAAGGCGGAGCAGGCCCGCGCGGAGGCGGTCCGGCAGGGCGGCGGGGGCGCGGTCTCCCCGGCTGACCTCGTCATCGACGTCGACGAGGCCGGCTTCGAGAGCGACATCCTGCAGCGGTCCACCGAGGTTCCGGTCGTCATCGACTTCTGGGCCGAGTGGTGTGAGCCCTGCAAGCAGCTGAGCCCCGTCCTGGAGCGGCTCGCCGTCGAGTACAACGGGCGCTTCCTGCTCGCCAAGATCGACGTCGACGCCAACCAGATGCTGATGCAGCAGTTCGGCATCCAGGGCATTCCCGCGGTGTTCGCGGTGGTGGCCGGGCAGGCGCTGCCGCTCTTCCAGGGGGCCGCGGGCGAGACGCAGATCCGCCAGACCCTGGACCAGCTGGTGCAGGTCGCCGAGGAGCGCTTCGGGCTGACCGGGCTCACCGTCGACCCCGACGCCGTGCCGGGCGGCGGCGGTGCCGCGTCGGGCGCCGAGGCGCCCGTCGGTCCGTACGACGCCCTGCTGGAGGCCGCCGTGCAGGCGCTGGACGCCGGAGACCTGGGCGGCGCGATCCAGGCGTACAAGAACGTGCTCACCGACGACCCGGGCAACCCGGAGGCCCAGCTGGGGCTCGCCCAGGCCGAGTTGCTCCGGCGGGTGGAGGGTCTGGACCCGCAGCGGGTGCGCGCGGACGCCGCCGGGAAGCCGCAGGACGTCCAGGCGCAGATCACCGCCGCCGACCTGGACCTGGTGGGCGGTCATGTCGAGGACGCCTTCGGCCGGCTCATCGAGACGGTGGGGCGCACGGCCGGCGACGACCGCGAGGCCGTGCGGGTGCGCCTGCTCGAGCTGTTCGAGGTGGTCGGGGCCGAGGATCCGCGCGTGATCGCCGCGCGCCGAGCGCTGGCACGCGCCCTGTTCTGAACGGGTCCGGTGCCTTGTCCGGCCGCCCGAGGCGGTTTCCGGACCGGTGGTGCCCGAGTGGAAGATCGGCCGACCGAAGGCCCGTGCGGCCGCGCTTTGCCAAAACTTGGCAATCGCGGCCGCTGTTACTGCGAGTAAGTCGCACCCGCTGATCTGCCGGACTCCGTCCGGGTGTCAACTGCTTTGTCCGACCTCCGTGGGGCACCGAGGGTCGCCGTCCGGCGCCGGTGGGTCGCCCTCCGGTCGTCCAGTCGTTACCGGCGAGTAATGAACCCCCTTGTGCGGGCGGCGAGAATGCACCACGATCGGCGACGCTCGGTCCATTGCCTGTACTCCGACAGCCGGTCGGGACGCGGGTGAGCTGGGTCCCCACCGAGCAGGACCGGCGGCAGTGGAGCCGGTTCTCGGGCAGGGGGGTCTTCGCCCACCCGGTGAAGCCTGTCCGGCAGGTTGTGCGTGATGCGTGTCAGGCGCGACCAGTGGTTGTCGCTCGGGGGTGATCGCCGGTGATCCGGACGCTTCGTGCGCTGCCGGGTGCGGCGCTCCCCTTCCCGAGGACGTAGCACTTCTCCCATCCCTGCCCGGCTGCCCGCCCGTCGGCGGTGCGTCAGGGCAGGAGATGTACGTCCGAGAAGGAGGAAATATGGAGTCCCAGGTGCGTGGCGGGACCAGATGGAAGCTGTTCGCCGTGGTGATGGTGCCCAGTGTGGCCGCCACGGCTTGTATAGGCGTCGCGCTCGCGCAGGGCGCTCTCGCCGCGTCGTTCAGTGTCTCCGGCCAGTCGTTCAAGGTGACGGCGGACCGGCTCGAGGGGACGGGCTTCGCCCAGTACGGAGCGCTCGACGAGGGGCACACCCTCAAGGGCGAGAAGGCGGCTCACCCCGTCGCGGTCTCGGCGTTCCGGACCGCGGAGATCACGAACATGTGCCAGTCCGTGGTGACCCCGGGCATCCCGGGGTTCGGCTCGGTCAGTCTGATGCTGAAGGCCGGAGGTGGCGGCACCCCGGTCCGTGCGGAGAACCTGTACATCGACGTCGCGAACCTCGAGGCCGACGCCACCTTCCGCAACATCGACATCGGTGTGGCGGCCAAGGACGCGAACAAGGGTCCGGGCATGAAGGGCGGCAACGAGCAGGCGAACCCGTACGGTTTCGCCCAGCAGGCCGACTCGGCCACGCTGACCAAGGTGAAGCAGACGGCGTGGGCGACCACCGCCGGAACCTTCAAGCTCAGCGGGTTGAAGATGTCGCTGTCCACGGGCGTCAAGGAGTGCTACTAAGCACTCGCCGACGGGCGGGGGAGCCGATGGCGCCCCCGCCCGTCCACCTTCCCGCCGCGTCTTCACGCGCGGTGCACATCACCACCACAGCAAAGCCGTACCAGGGAGCTGTTTTCCATGAGCGCCGAGACTCCTGCCGCTTCCGGCCAGTTCACCCGCCGCAGGCAGCAGTTCCGTGCCTGGCGAGGCGCACGGCCGTTCTGGGCCGGCCTGTTCGTCACGCTCGGCGGCTTTCCGATCATGTACTTCCCGTATGCGAACCTCCGGCTCGGTCACCTGACGCTGACGATGGCGACCACCGCGGGCGCGGGGTCCCTGATCATCGGGGTGCTGCTGGTCGTGCTGGGCATCAGCCTGTGGGTCCAGGAACACATCCGGGTCTTCGCGGGCGTCGCGGCGATCCTGCTGGGGCTCGTCTCCATTCCGCTGTCCAACTTCGGTGGCCTCGGCATCGGCTTCCTGCTCGCGCTGGTCGGCGGGGCGATGGCCATCGCGTGGGCGCCGGGCGTCCCGCCCGAGCAGGAGTCGCAGGCGGACTTCCCGGTCCGGGGCGGCTTCCCGCAGGGCACGGCACCCGGCACCACGGCCCCGGGACTCGTGAAGCGCACCACGGCAAGGGGAGACGGCGGCCCCTCCCAGGCCCCTGAGGCACAGGGCGAGGACGATCTGTCAGGAACGAGCCCGGCGAACGGGGCGAACGGGAGGCACAGTGCCGGCTGACGAGGTGACCCGCGGGGCCGACGTGGAGACGTTCCGTGGGAGAACCGGGCCGCGCCACGCGGCTCCCAGGAAGCCGCTGCTCACCAGGCTCCACATGCCTGCCGGGAAGGCGATAGCCCTCGCGGCGATGCCGACCGCGGTCCTCATGGGGATGGGGTTCACGCCGACGCTCGCCCAGGCCGAGGACCGGCCGCAGTCGAAGAACCTGACCGCGGACGAGTACAGGGACTGCCTGAAGGCCTTGGAGGAATCCGAGGACGACGCGTCCTCCTCACCCGGTCCGTCCGCCTCGGCGAGCGGCACGGCGACGCCGCCCCCCGACGCCGACCCCACCACGGAGCCGGGCCCCTCGGCCTCCGCCGGGGAACGCGAGACCGCGAACCCGGGCACGGACAACGGCTCGTCGCCCTCGCCGGAGTCGTCGGGGTCGGGGTCGGGTTCCGGTGACTCCGGCGGCAGGAAGGAGCCCGCGCCCGCTCGGTCCGCGGCCCCGGGCGGGCAGAACTCCGGGGGGCGGACCGCACCCGCGCCCACGCCCTCGGAGACCGGGCGCAACCTCCTGGAGGACATCGGGAACGCCATCAAGGACGTCCTCACCCCCAAGGACAAGAAGGCCGAGGAGAGCCCGAGCCCCACCCCGTCGGCCTCCGCCCCCGAAGCCGTCGAGAAGACCACCGAAACCGCGAAGGACACCGCCGGGGAAGCCGCCGACACGGCGGCCGGGGCGACGGAGGCGGCCGGGAACCCGGCAGCCCCGGCGGCCCCGGAAACCCCGGCGGCCCCGGAGACGGCGGATCCCGTCACCGCCTCGCCGAGCCCCTCCGCGCCGTCCGCATCGGCCGCACCCTCCGGGAGCGCCGGGGCCGGCCTCGACGGCTGTCCGGTCGCCACCGACGCCCGGGGCGGGGTCGACAACAGGGTCCCGCTGCCCGAGGACCCCTGGTTCCTGAACGCCAGTTCGCTGCTGCTGAAGGGCGCCGACTACCAGGGCATCGTCGAGGTCCGGACCGCGAGCGGCAAAGTCAAGAAGGTCCTGAAGTACGTCGTCTCCGACGGCACCGACATCGGCGACCTGCACCAGACGGTCGAGGACAAGTCGATCGGCAGGACCTACCACGTGCGGGCGGCCAAGGGCTCGATGTCCACCATCCGCGACGGCGACACCGTGATGTACACGGAGCGCATCTCCGGCAAGCTGCTCGGACTGATCCCGGTCACCTTCGACCCCGAGAACCCGCCGCCGCTCAACATCCCCCTGATCTACTTCACCGACGTGACGGTCCGGCAGGCCGGCCAGTTCGGCGGCACCCTGCACATCCCGGGACTGCGGCAGTACGTCTCCTGAGTGCCGGCGCCGGCCCCTTCGGCTTCCGGGAGCCGCACACCACCGAGGGCGCCCCCTGGAGAGGGGGCGCCCTCGGTGGTGTGCACGCGGGTGGGTCAGCTGGTGGAGCCGCCCATGTGGTGGACGCGGACCATGTTGGTGGTGCCGGGGACGCCGGGCGGCGAGCCGGCGGTGATCACCACGATGTCGCCCTCGTCGAAGCTGTGAAGCCGGACCAGCTCCTGCTGGACCAGGTCGACCATCTCGTCGGTGCTGTTCACGAACGGCACGACGTGCGGCTCCACACCCCAGCTGAGCGCGAGCTGGTTGCGGGTGGACTCGTCCGTGGTGAAGGCCAGGAGCGGCTGGCTGGCGCGGTAGCGGGACAGCCGCCGGGCCGTGTCGCCGGACTGGGTGAAGGCCACCAGGCCCTTGGCACCGAGGAAGTCGGCGATCTCGGCGGCGGCCCGGGCGACCGAACCGCCCTGGGTACGGGGCTTCTTGCCGGGCACCAGCGGCTGCAGGCCCTTGGAGAGCAGCTCCTGCTCGGCCGCCTGGACGATCTTCGACATCGTCCGCACGGTCTCGATCGGGTACGCGCCCACGCTCGACTCGGCCGACAGCATGACCGCGTCGGCGCCGTCCAGGATCGCGTTGGCCACGTCGGAGGCCTCGGCGCGGGTCGGACGGGAGTTGGTGATCATCGACTCCATCATCTGGGTCGCCACGATCACCGGCTTGGCGTTGCGCCGGCACAGCTCGATCAGGCGCTTCTGCACCATGGGGACCTTCTCGAGCGGGTACTCGACGGCCAGGTCGCCGCGGGCGACCATCACACCGTCGAACGCCATCACGACGTCCTCCATGTTCGCCACCGCCTGCGGCTTCTCCACCTTGGCGATGACGGGCACCCGGCGGCCCTCCTCGTCCATCACGCGGTGGACGTCGGCCACGTCCTTGGCGTCCCGGACGAAGGACAGCGCGACCATGTCGCAGCCCATGCGCAGCGCGAACCGCAGGTCCTCGATGTCCTTCTCGGACAGCGCGGGCACGTTCACGGCCGCGCCGGGCAGGTTGATGCCCTTGTGGTCGGAGATGACACCGCCCTCGATGACGATCGTCCGCACCCGGGTGCCCTCGACGTCCAGCACCTTCAGCTCGACGTTGCCGTCGTTGATCAGCACCTGGTCGCCGCGGGAGACGTCGCCCGGCAGGCCCTTGTAGGTCGTTCCGCAGATGGTCCGGTCGCCGGGAACGTCCTCGGTGGTGATGGTGAACTCGTCACCGCGCACCAGCTCGACGGGGCCCTCGGCGAAGGTCTCCAGACGGATCTTCGGGCCCTGGAGGTCGGCGAGGACACCGATGGCCCTGCCGGTCTCCTTGGCGGCGGCACGGACCCTCTCGTACCTGCCCTGGTGCTCGGCGTGCGAGCCGTGGCTGAAGTTGAAGCGGGCCACGTTCATGCCGGCTTCGATCAGGGCGACGAGCTGCTCGTGGGAGTCGACCGCGGGGCCGAGAGTACAGACGATTTTGGAACGGCGCATGGGGCGATCCTATCGGTTTGTTTCGCTCCGGAATATTCCGTCTGGCGGAAGATACATATGAGAAAGTCGCTGCTCAGTTGCGCTTTCCGGCCAGTGCGTAGGTCTGTGTGGCGATCTCCATTTCCTCGTCCGTCGGTACCACGGCGACCGCGACCCGCGCACCCCGGGGCGAAATCAGCCGCGGCCCGTCACCGCGCGCTCCGTTGCGCTCGGCGTCGACCTCCAGGCCCAGTTCCGTCAGGCCCGCCACGGCCGCCTCCCGTACCGGAGCGGCGTTCTCGCCGACCCCGGCGGTGAACGCCACCGCGTCCACTCGTCCGAGAACGGCGTAATAGGCGCCGATGTACTTCTTCAGGCGGTGGACGTAGATGTCGAACGCGAGCTTCGCCTGTTCGTCGCCCGCGTCGACCCGGCGGCGGATCTCCCGCATGTCGTTGTCACCGCACAGACCGACCAGTCCGCTCTTCTTGTTGAGAAGAGTGTCGATCTCGTCGGCGGACATTTCGCCAACACGCATCAAATGGAAGATGACGGCCGGGTCCATGTCTCCGGACCGGGTACCCATCACCAGTCCTTCCAAGGGCGTCAGCCCCATGGAGGTGTCCACGCACCGCCCGCCCCGCACCGCCGAGGCGGACGCCCCGTTGCCCAGGTGCAGCACGATGACGTTCACGTCCTCGGGCGCCTTCCCCAGCAGCCGGGCCGTCTCCCGGGAGACATACGCGTGCGAGGTGCCGTGGAAGCCGTAGCGGCGGACGCGGTGCGCGTCGGCGGTCTCGACGTCGATCGCGTAGCGGGCGGCCGACTCCGGCATCGTGGTGTGGAAGGCGGTGTCGAAGACGGCGACCTGCGGCAGGTCCGGGCGCAGCGCCATGGCGGTGCGGATGCCCGTCAGGTTGGCCGGGTTGTGCAGCGGGGCGACCGGGATGAGCCGCTCGATCTCGGCGAGCACCGCGTCGTCGACGACGGTCGGCTCGGTGAAGTGCATCCCGCCGTGCACCACCCGGTGCCCGATCGCGGCCAGTTCGGGGGAGTCGAGCCCCAGCCCGTCGAGGGCCAGTTCCTCGGCCATCGCCTTCAGGGCGGCGTCGTGGTCGGCGACCGGGCCGGTCCGCTCGCGCGTCTTCCCGCCCGAGGCCAGCGGAGTGTGCCGGACCAGCGAGATCCGCTCGCCGATCCGCTCGACCAGGCCGGACGCGAGCCGGCTGCGGTCCCGCATGTCCAGCAGCTGGTACTTCACCGACGAGGAGCCGGAGTTGAGGACGAGGACCAGAGAGGGGCCGGAGGCAGCGGCCGAGTGCGGCTCGCCGGGCAGGGCGGTGGTGGGGGACGGGTGGGCGCTCACTGGGTGACTGCCTTCTCGTTCGGGGCCGGGGACCCGGCGACGGACTGGGCCTGGATCGCCGTGATGGCGACGGTGTTGACGATGTCCTGGACGAGGGCGCCCCGGGACAGGTCGTTGACCGGCTTGCGCAGACCCTGCAGCACCGGGCCGACCGCGATCGCGCCGGCCGAGCGCTGCACGGCCTTGTAGGTGTTGTTGCCGGTGTTCAGATCGGGGAAGATCAGCACGGTCGCCTGCCCGGCGACCTCGGAGTCCGGCAGCTTGGTGGCCGCGACCGACGGCTCCACGGCGGCGTCGTACTGGATCGGCCCCTCGATCCTGAGGTCGGGGCGGCGGGCCCGTACCAGCTCGGTCGCCTCGCGCACCTTGTCGACGTCGGCGCCGGAGCCGGACGTACCCGTCGAGTACGACAGCATCGCGATCCGCGGCTCCACCCCGAACCGCGCGGCCGTGGCCGCCGACTGCACGGCGATGTCGGCGAGTTGCTCGGCGTCCGGGTCGGGGTTGACCGCGCAGTCGCCGTAGACCAGGACCCGGTCGGCCAGGCACATGAAGAAGACGGAGGACACGATCGAGGAGTCCTGCCGGGTCTTGATGATCTCGAAGGCCGGCCGGATGGTCGCGGCCGTGGAGTGCACCGAGCCGGACACCATGCCGTCGGCGAAACCTTCCTCCACCATCAGCGTGCCGAAGTAGTTCGGGTCCGAGACGACGTCGTAGGCCAGCTCGACGCTGACCCCGCGGTGGGCGCGCAGGGCGGCGTACTTCTCGGCGAAGGCGTCGCGCAGCTCGGAGGTGGCCGGGTCGATCAGCTGGGTGTCGCCGAGCGCGATGCCGAGGTCGGCGGCCTTCTTGCGGATGTGGTCGACCGGCCCCAGCAGGGTGAGCTCGCACACGCCCCGGCGCAGCAGCACCTCGGCCGCGTGCAGCACCCGCTCCTCGCCGCCCTCGGGCAGGACGACCCGCTTGAGGTCGGAGCGGGCCTGTTCGAGCAGCTTGTGCTCGAACATCATCGGCGTGACGCGGTCGCTGCTGGGCGCGGAGACCCGCCGGGTGAGGTCGGCGGTGTCGGCGTACCGCTCGAAGAGGCCGAGCGCGGTCTCCGCCTTGCGCGGGGTGGCCGCGTTCAGCTTCCCCTCCAGGGAGAACAGCTGCTCGGCGGTGGGGAAGCTGTTGCCGGGCACCGACAGCACCGGGGTGCCGGGGGCGAGGCGGGAGGCGAGGGTGAGGATGCGGTCGGCGGGCACCTCGTCCAGGGTCAGCAGCACCCCGGCTATCGGCGGGGTGTTGGTGCTGTGCGCGGCCAGCGAGCCGACGACCAGGTCGGCGCGGTCTCCCGGGGTGACCACCAGGCAGCCCGGGGTCAGGGCGGCGAGGAGATTGGGCAGCATGGCGCCGCCGAAGACGAAGTCCAGGGCGTCGCGGGCCAGCCCGGAGTCGTCGCCGAGCACCACCTTCGCGCTCAGGGTGTGGGCGATCTGGGCCACGGTGGGGGCGGCCAGCGCGGGTTCGTCGGGCAGGACGTAGCAGGGCACCGGGAGCCGGGTGGAGAGCCGTTCGGCGATCTCGTCCCGGTCCTCGCGGGCCACCCGGTTGACCACCATGGCGAGCACGTCGCAGCCCAGCGTCTGGTAGGCACGGAAGGCGTTGCGGGTCTCGTCGCGCACCGACTCGGAGCTCTGCCTGCGGCCGCCCACGACCGGGATCACCGAGGCGCCGAACTCGTTGGCGAGGCGGGCGTTGAGGAACAGTTCGTCCGGGAACTGGGTGTCGGCGTAGTCGGTGCCGAGGACGAGGACGACGTCGTAGTCGCGGGCGACGGCGTGGAACCGGTCGACCAGGGTCGACACCAGCTCGTCGGAGCCGCGTTCGGCCTGGAGGGCGGACGCCTCCTGGTAGTCCATGCCGTAGACGGTCGCCGGGTCCTGGGTGAGCCGGTAGCGGGCGCGCAGCAGTTCGAAGAGGCGGTCGGGGCCTTCGTGCACCAGGGGACGGAAGACGCCCACCCGGTCGACCTGCCGGGTCAGGAGTTCCATGACCCCCAGTTCGACGACCTGGCGGCCGTCGCCTCGGTCGATGCTGGTGACGTACACACTGCGGGTCACGCGTGCTCCGTTTCGTCGGGGGTCTCGCGGCGCTTGTCGGCCCTGCGGGATCCGGCCCGGACACCGCGCTCGCCGGAGCGGACTGATCCCCCTCGACAGTACCTCCGGCGCTGGTGGGGGGCCCGCCTGCGGGGTGCGGCCCGGAGGCCGGGGGCGCGGGGCCCGGGCGGTTTTCGGACAGGGCCGGGCGGGCGGCCGGACAGGGGACTCGTCGAGCGGCCGGGGCGGGGAACCGGCGGGTGACCGGGACGGGGGACCGGCGGGCGGCCGGGGCGGGGGGCCCGGCGGGGCCGGGCGGCATGGAACAATCGAAGCTGGCTCACCGGT
This sequence comes from Streptomyces sp. NPDC004051, assembly GCF_053604275.1. Classification (NCBI taxonomy): domain Bacteria; kingdom Bacillati; phylum Actinomycetota; class Actinomycetes; order Kitasatosporales; family Streptomycetaceae; genus Streptomyces; species Streptomyces sp. NPDC004051. Next base: position 68,087 of record NZ_JBSGHG010000033.1, read on the forward strand.
ATCCACAGCGACCAGGAGACGACAACACGATGCGCATCGGAGTTCTCACCGCAGGCGGCGACTGCCCCGGCCTGAACGCCGTGATCCGGTCGGTTGTGCACCGAGCGGTCGACAACTACGGCGACGAGGTCATCGGCTTCGAGGACGGCTACGCGGGCCTGCTCGACGGCAACTACCGGACCCTCGACCTCAACGCGGTCAGCGGCATCCTGGCCCGCGGCGGCACCATCCTCGGTTCCTCCCGGCTGGAGCGCAACCGGCTCCGCGAGGCCTGCGAGAACGCCTCCGACATGATCCGCGACTTCGGCATCGACGTGCTCATCCCGATCGGCGGCGAGGGCACGCTCACCGCCGCCCGCATGCTGTCGGACGCGGGACTGCCGGTGGTCGGCGTCCCGAAGACGATCGACAACGACATCTCCTCCACCGACCGCACCTTCGGCTTCGACACCGCCGTCGGCGTCGCCACCGAGGCGATGGACCGGCTGAAGACCACCGCCGAGTCCCACCAGCGGGTGATGGTCGTCGAGGTCATGGGCCGGCACGCGGGCTGGATCGCCCTGGAGTCCGGCATGGCCGCCGGCGCCCACGGCATCTGCCTGCCCGAGCGGGCCTTCGATCCGGCCCAGCTGGTCAAGATGGTCGAGGCGCGCTTCGCCCGCGGCAAGAAGTTCGCGGTGATCTGCGTCGCCGAGGGTGCCCACCCCGCCGACGGCACCATGGACTACGGCAAGGGCGAGATCGACAAGTTCGGCCACGAGCGCTTCCAGGGCATCGGCACGGCGCTCGCCGGTGAACTGGAGCGCCGCCTCGGCAAGGAGGCCAGGCCGGTCATCCTCGGCCACACCCAGCGCGGTGGCACGCCGACCGCGTACGACAGGGTGCTCGCCACCCGCTTCGGCTGGCACGCGGTGGAGGCCGCGCACCGCGGGGAGTTCGGGATGATGACGGCGCTGCGCGGCACCGACATCGTGATGGTCCCGCTCGCGGAGGCCGTCACCGAGCTGAAGACGGTCCCGCAGGACCGCATGGACGAGGCCGAGTCGGTCTTCTGACCGGCCCCGGCGGCCGGGGAGGAGACGTGCGCGGGCCCGCCCGCGCCGGCCCCCGGCCGCCCCGCCCGGCGTCGAAACCGGCACCGTGAACGCGGTGGTCGGCGCACTCGGCGCGAAGAGGATCGTCAGCGGGGACGGCCGGTGGAGCCGGTCGAGTCGTCGAGGGGAAGCGGAAGCGGGAGAGCGGGCAGGCCGCAGACACCCGTACCACCCGGGCCGGCGCGAGGCGCGGGGCAGGGTGCCGTACTCGGTGAAGGCCTCGGTGCCTCAGCACCTCACCTCACCGCCCCGTCACCCACCGGTACTGCAGCTCCGGCCGCCCCACGGTCCCGTACTGCGGGCGCCGGGCCGCGCGGCCCGCGTCCACCAGGTGCTCCAGGTAGCGGCGGGCGGTGATGCGGGAGATGCCCACCGCCTCCGCCACCCCGCTCGCGGTCAGGCCCTCCTCGGCGTCCCGCAGGACCACGGTCACCCGCTCCAGGGTCGGCGCGCTCAGGCCCTTGGGCAGGGCGGCCGGTCCGGGGGCGCGCAGAGCGGCCAGCGCGCGGTCCACCTCGGCCTGGCCGCTGGCCTCGCCCACGGACGCGCGGAACTCGGCGTACCGCACCAGGCGGTCCCGCAGCGTCGCGAAGGTGAACGGTTTCAGCACGTACTGGACGACGCCCAGCGACACCCCCTCGCGCACCACCGCGAGGTCCCGTGCCGAGGTCACCGCGACGACGTCCGCGTGGTGCCCGGCCGTCCGCAGCGAGCGGGCCAGCTGCAGTCCGTGCACATCGGGCAGGTGCAGATCGAGGAGGAGCAGGTCGACGGGGGTGCGCTCCAGCGCCCGGCGGGCCTCGGCGCCCGTCGTCGCCTTGCCGACCACGACGAACCCGGGCACCCGGCCGACGTACATCACATGGGCGTCGGCGGCGACCGGATCGTCCTCCACCACCAGGACACGGATGGGCCTGTCGGTCATGCCCCGCCTCCCGTGCCGGAGCCGACGCCCTTCGCGTCCGCACCGCTTCCGGCCATGACGTGCCCGGCGGTCCGCAGCGGGAGCCGTACCTCGAAGTGGGCGCCGCCCTCCTGCGCCGAGGTCACCGCCAGCGTGCCGCCGTGCCGGTGCACCGCCTGCCGTACCAGCGCCAGACCCAGCCCCCGGCCGTCCGGCCCCGACGGCTTGGTCGTGAAGCCGCGCTGGAAGACCGCCTCGGTGTGGTCCGGGGCCACGCCCGGTCCGGTGTCGGAGACCTGAAGGATCAGCTCCGTGCCGGCGTCGGTGAGGGCCGTGACCGTCACCCGGGCACTGAGGCCGCCCTGCGCCGCGTCCACCGCGTTGTCGATCAGGTTGCCCAGGATGGTGACCAGGTCGCGGGCGGGCAGGCTGTCCGGCAGCAGCCCGTCGTCCAGCCGGCTGGCCGGCGAGACCACCAGCTCCACGCCCCGCTCGTGGGCCTGGGCCGTCTTGCCCAGCAGCAGTGCGGCCAGCACCGGCTCGCCCACCGCCGCCACCACCTGGTCGGTGAGCGCCTGGGCGAGCTCCAGCTCCGCGGTCGCGAAGTCCACCGCCTCCTCGGCCCGGCCCAGCTCGATCAGCGAGACGACGGTGTGCAGCCGGTTCGCCGCCTCGTGCGCCTGCGAGCGCAGGGCCTGTGTGAAGCCCCGCTCCGAGTCCAGCTCGCCCATCAGCGACTGGAGCTCGGTCACGTCGCGCAGGGTCACCACGGAACCGCGCCGCTCACCGCCCGACACCGGTGAGGTGTTCACCACCAGCACCCGGTCCGCGGTGAGATGCACCTCGTCCACCCGGGGCTCCGAGGCGAGCAGCGCGCCCGTCAGCGGTGCCGGGAGACTGAGCTCCGCGACCGACCTGCCCACCACGTCCTCCTCCGGGGCCACCCCCAGCAGCTCCCTGCCACCGTCGTTGATCAGCGCCACCCTGTACTGCCCGTCCAGCATCAGCAGTCCCTCGCGCACGGCGTGCAGCGCGGCCTGATGGTAGTCGTGCATGTGGCTGAGCTGCCTCGCGTTCATCCCGTGGGTGTGCCGGCGCAGGCGGGCGTTGATGACGTACGTGCCGATCGCGCCCAGTCCGAGCGCACCGGTCGCGACCGCGAGCAGGGCCGTCAGCCGGGCCTGCGCGCGCTGGCTTATCTCCTCGACCCGGATGCCCGCGCTGACCAGGCCGACGATCCGGTCGCCGTCCCGGACCGGGGTGACCGCGCGGACGGACGGGCCGAGGGTGCCGGTGTAGGTCTCGGTGAACGTCCGGCCCCGAAGGGCGGGCCCGGTGTGGCCGCGGAAGGGCAGTCCGAGCTGGCCCGGGTCGGGGTGGGTCCAGCGGATGCCCCGCGGATCCATGATCGTGACGAAGTCGATGTCGGTGTCGCGCACCACCGCCAGCGCGTACGGCTGGAGCGTGGCCGAGGGATCGGGGGTGCGGATCGCCTCGCGCACCGAGGGGGAGTCGGCCACCGAGAGGGCCACCGCCCGTGCCTGGTGACTCGCCGCCTCCTCGGCCTGGCTGCGGTCGCTGAAGTAGCTGAACAGGGCGTATCCCACCACGAGGACCGCCACCAGCACCGCCTGCATGGCGAAGAGTTGGCCCGCGAGGCTGCGGGGCCGGGGGAGGGCGAGGCGCATCCCGACAGTGTGCCCGCCGTACGGGCGTGAACTAAATGAACGGAAGGGTGACCACGCTCACAAGGCGGGACATAGTCACGGCGTTCCCCCAAAAGTTCATCCCCCGGACGTGAGCCGCACGCCGGTCGATGCCGACGACGTCATCAAGGAGGCCGCCGTGACCAGCACCACCGATACGGCACCTGCCGCTCCCAAAACGAAGCGGGACCGCACGCACTATCTCTACATCGCGGTGATCATCGCGGTCGCCCTCGGTATCGCCGTCGGTCTGATGGCCCCCGACTTCGCGGTCGAGCTGAAGCCGATCGGCACCGGCTTCGTGAACCTGATCAAGATGATGATCTCGCCGATCATCTTCTGCACGATCGTGCTGGGCATCGGCTCCGTGCGGAAGGCCGCCAAGGTCGGCGCGGTCGGCGGTATCGCCATGGTCTACTTCCTGATCATGTCGCTGGTCGCGCTCGGCATCGGCCTGGTCGTCGGCAACATCCTGGACCCCGGCACGGGTCTCGCGGTCACCGACGCGGTCAAGGAGACCGGTCAGGCCCAGGTCAACGCGGAGGCCAAGGACACCACCGAGTTCCTGCTCGGCATCATCCCGACCACGATCGTGTCCGCCTTCACCCAGGGCGAGGTCCTGCAGACCCTGCTGGTCGCCCTGCTGTGCGGCTTCGCGCTGCAGGCCATGGGCAACGCCGGCCAGCCGGTCCTGCGCGGCATCGAGCACATCCAGCGGCTGGTCTTCCGGGTCCTCGCCATGATCATGTGGGCGGCTCCGGTCGGTGCGTTCGGCGCCATGGCCGCGGTCACCGGCTCGGCGGGCCTGGACGCGCTGAAGAGCCTCGCGGTGCTGATGCTCGGCTTCTACATCACCTGTGCGCTGTTCATCTTCGTGGTGCTCGGCGCGCTGCTGCGGATCGTCGCGGGTCTGAACGTCTGGAGCCTGTTCAAGTACCTGGGCCGTGAGTTCCTGCTGATCCTGTCCACCTCCTCGTCCGAGTCGGCGCTGCCGCGGCTCATCGCGAAGATGGAGCACGTGGGCGTCAGCAAGCCGGTGGTCGGCATCACCGTCCCCACCGGTTACTCCTTCAACCTCGACGGCACCATGATCTACATGACCATGGCCTCGCTGTTCATCGCCGACGCCCTGGGCACGCCGATGTCGATGGGCGAGCAGATCACGCTGCTGCTCTTCCTGCTGATCGCCTCCAAGGGCGCCGCCGGTGTCTCCGGCGCCGGCCTGGCGACGCTGGCCGGCGGTCTGCAGTCGCACAAGCCGGCCCTGGTGGACGGCATCGGTCTCATCGTCGGCATCGACCGCCTGATGAGCGAGGCCCGCGCCCTGACCAACTTCGCGGGCAACGCGGTCGCCACGGTGCTGATCGGCACCTGGACCAAGGAGATCGACAAGGAGCGGGTGAACCAGGTCCTCTCCGGGGCCATCCCCTTCGACGAGACCACCCTGCTGGACGACCACGACGGCGCCGGCCCCGCCGACCGCGCCGAGGCCCCCGCGGCGGCCGGCGAGAAGGAACTCGCCAAGGCCTGACGCACACAGCCCCTTCGGGCCTCCCCAGCCGCCGAGCGGCCGGACTCCTTCCCCCGTGAGCCCGGCCGCTCGGCCTTTTCGCCGCCCCGCCCGGCCTTGCCCTGACGCCGACGTCAAGGCGTACGTCCACCGGTATGCGAATCGGCGGGCCGGCCGCACGCGCCGGAACCACCACACGGACGCTGCGGTACTACGAGTCACGGGGACTGCTGCCCGCGCGGCGCACGGGCAACAACCACCGGACGTACGACGAGAGCGACCTGAAGCTGCTGCGGCAGATCCGGACGCTCCAGGACCTCGGGTTCGAGCCGGAGGAGCCCCGGCCCTTCGTGGAGTGTCTGCGGACCGGGCACCCCGAGGGGGACTCGTGCCCTGCGTCGCTCGTGGTCCACCGGCGCAAGCCGGACGAACTCGACGCGCTCGTCGGCGAGCTGCGGACCGTACGGGAGAGCGTCGGGGCGCAGCCGGCCCGGGCGGAGAGGGCGCGCGACGAGCTGGCGGCCGGCTCTGCGGTCCCGGGGGGTCCGGAACCGGTGTACGAACTCGGAGGGCGGCACGGATGCACGGATGAGCAGGGCGGAAGGCGTGGTGGAGGGTGGGGGCACCTCCCTGCTCGAACGAAGCTGAGAGCGTGGGGGAGGATGCGGACTTCGCGGCGGAGGTGATCGGAGCGGAGCTGCCGGTGCTGCGCGCGCTCGCCGCCGAGCAGGGCGAGCGGCTGAAGGTCGTGCAGCTGAACGTGGACGCCGACCCGGTGACCACCCACGCGTACCAGGTGCCGTCGATGCCGACGTTCATGGTGTTCCGGGACGGGGAGCCGCTGCGGTCGACGGTCGGACCCAGGCCCGAGCGGCGGCTGCTGGAGGAACTGGCCGAGGTGATCTGAGCCGTCGTCCCGCGCCGCTGCCGGGCACGGGAAAACCCCCGGGTAATTGCGCCCGGGGGTTTTCGTTGCGTATATTCATTGACTTGCGACTTCAATTGCGACAAGTCGCAGAAAAGTTCAGTGAGCACAGTATATCCGGGCGGGAGCGGAATTGTCAAACAGCGAATTTCCGGACCATGAATTCCGGCAGGAACAGGAATTCATCGACGGACTGTACGCACGGGTGGACGCCCTGCGCGGCGACACCGAGGCCTCCGTCACGGACGCGCTCGGGCAGGGCGACACGCCCATGCAGGCCAGGCTGGAGCGGGACATCCTGGTCGCCGAGCGGTCCGGGCTGCTCGCCGCGCTGAACGCGGTGGACGGTTCGCTGTGCTTCGGCCGGATCGACCTCTCCTCGGGAGACACCCACCACATCGGCCGGATCGGTCTGCGCGCCGACGACGAGGAGCACACCCCCGTCCTGATCGACTGGCGCGCCGACGTCGCCCGCCCGTTCTACCTGGCCACCGGCCACACCCCGATGGGCCTCAGGCGCCGCCGGCACATCACCTCCGAGGGGCGCACGGTCACCGCCCTGCACGACGAGATCCTCGACCTCGGCGACGAGACCCGCACCGGCCACGAGGACCCGACCGGCGACGCCGTGCTGCTCGCCGCGCTCAACTCCGCGCGCACCGGCCGCATGGGCGACATCGTGCGCACCATCCAGGCCGACCAGGACCGCATCATCCGCGCCCCGCACCGGGGCGTGCTGGTGGTCGAGGGCGGCCCCGGCACCGGCAAGACCGCGGTCGCCCTGCACCGCGCCGCCTACCTCCTCTACGAGCACCGCGAACTGCTGGCCCGCCGCGCCGTCCTGATCGTCGGACCCAACCCGGCGTTCCTCGGCTACATCGGCGAGGTGCTGCCCAGCCTCGGAGAGACCGGGGTGCTCCTCTCGACCGTCGGCGAACTGTTCCCCGGCGTGCGGGCCACCCGGACGGACACCCCCGAGGCCGCCGCCGTGAAGGGCCGGGCGGACATGGCGGACGTCCTCGCCGAGGTCGTCCGCGGCCGGCAGGCGCTGCCCGATCCGGTGATCACCATCGAGCACGACCGCGAGGTCCTGATGCTCGACGACGGCCTGGTCCGGGTCGCCCGGGAACGCACCCGCGCCGCCAAGCTGCCGCACAACGCGTCCCGCGAGTACTTCGAGGGCCACATCCTCAACACGCTCACCGACATGGTCGCCGAACGCATCGGCACCGACCCCTACGACGGCTCCAATCTGCTCGACCCCAGCGACATCACCCAGATCCGCGACGAGCTCGCCGAGAACCCCGACGTGTGGTCCGCCATCGATCAGTTGTGGCCCCTGCTCACCCCGCAGCGGCTGGTCGCCGACTTCCTCGCCGAGCCCGAGGGCTTCCTGCCCGCCGAGGACGCCGCCGCGATCCGCCGCCCGGTGACCAGGCACTGGACCGTCGCCGACGTGCCGCTGCTCGACGAGGCCGCCGAACTCCTCGGCGAGGACGACCGGCCGGCCCGGGAGCGGGCCGACCGCGAGCGGCGCACGCAGATCGCCTACGCGCAGGGCGTACTGGACGTGTCGTACGCCTCCCGGACCTACGAGTTCGAGGACAAGGAGGAGGACGACCCCGAGTCCTCCGAGGTGCTCTCCGCACACGACATCATCGACGCCGAGCGCTTCGCCGAACGGCACGAGGAGGACGACCACCGCAGCGCCGCCGAACGGGCCGCCGCCGACCGCACCTGGGCGTTCGGGCACATCGTCGTCGACGAGGCGCAGGAGCTGTCGCCGATGGCCTGGCGGCTGCTGATGCGACGCAGCCCGACCCGCTCGATGACCCTGGTCGGCGACCCCGCGCAGACCTCGGAGGAGGGCGGTGTCGGCTCCTGGGAGGGCATCCTCGCCCCGTACGTCGAGGACCGCTGGGAGCACACCCGGCTCGGCGTCAACTACCGCACCCCGGCCGAGATCATGGACGTCGCGGCGGCCGTGCTCCGCGCCGAGCACCCCGGCTTCGAGCCGCCCGGTTCGGTCCGCTCCACCGGCGTGCGCCCCTGGGCCCGCGCCACCGACGACCTGCCCGGCGCCGTCGCCGAGGCCGTCGCGGAACTCGGCGGAACGGAGGACGGCCGGCTCGCCGTCGTCGCCCCGCGCGAACTGCACCGCGCGCTGGCCGCCCGGCTGGACGGGGTGACGGCCGGCGCAGAACCCGATCTGACGCAGGGCGTGGTCCTGCTCGACCCGCGCCAGGCCAAGGGGCTGGAGTTCGACTCCGTCCTGGTGGTCGAGCCGGGGCGCTACGGCACCAGCGACCTGTACGTGGCGCTGACCCGCGCCACCCAGCGGCTCGGCGTCCTGCACACCGAGCCGCTGCCGAAGCCGCTGGCCGACGCCCTGGCGCAGTAGCGCACCCGCCGGGGCGCGGAGCCCGCACCCAGGCTCTCAGGCCGGGCGCAGCCACACCGTCGCCAGGGGCGGCAGGGTCAGCCGGATGCTCGCCGGGAGGCCGTGCCACCCCTGCGGCTCCGGCTTGACCGGGTCCGGACGGGTGACGTCCCCGCCGCCGTAGCGGGCCGCGTCGGTGTTCAGGACCTCCTGCCAGGCGGGCACGTCGTCGGGGACGCCGATGCGGTACTCGTGCCGGACGACGGGGGCGAAGTGGGAGACCGCGAGCAGCGGGGAGCCGTCGGAGTCGTACCGCAGGAAGGCGACCACGTTGTCGTCGGCGGCGTCCCCGGTCACCCACCGGAAGCCGGACGGCTCGGTGTCGCACCGCCACAGCGCGGGGGTGCGCCGGTACTCGGTGTTGAGGTCGCGCACCAGATCGCGCACCCCGCGGTGGTCGGCCTCCGCGCCGTAGGCCGGGTCCAGCAGCCACCAGTCCGGACCGTGCTGCTCGGACCATTCGGCGCCCTGCGCGAACTCCTGTCCCATGAACAGCAGTTGCTTGCCCGGGTGGGCCCACATGAAGCCGAGGTAGGCGCGCAGGTCGGCGCGCTGCTGCCACCAGTCGCCGGGCATCTTCGACACCAGGGACCGCTTGCCGTGCACCACCTCGTCGTGCGAGATCGGCAGCACGTAGTTCTCGCTGTAGGCGTACACCATCGAGAACGTCATCTCGTGGTGGTGGTACCTGCGGTGGACCGGTTCGTGGCTCATGTACTGGAGCGAGTCGTGCATCCAGCCCATGTTCCACTTCAGCCCGAAACCGAGCCCGCCGAAACCGCTCGGGCCCCCGTGATGGGTGGCCCGGGTGACCCCGTCCCAGGCCGTGGACTCCTCCGCGATCGTCACCACGCCGGGGCAGCGCCGGTACACGGTCGCGTTCATCTCCTGGAGGAACGCCACCGCGTCCAGGTTCTCCCGGCCGCCGTGCTCGTTCGGCGTCCACCGGCCGGGCTCGCGCGAGTAGTCGAGGTAGAGCATCGAGGCGACGGCGTCCACGCGCAGCCCGTCGATGTGGAACTCCTGGCACCAGTAGACGGCGTTGGCGACCAGGAAGTTGCGCACCTCGCGCCGTCCGAAGTCGAACTCCAGGGTCCCCCAGTCGGGGTGGGCGGCCCGCAGCGGATCCCCGTGCTCGTACAGCGGGCGGCCGTCGAACTCGGCCAGCGCCCACTCGTCGCGCGGGAAGTGCGCCGGCACCCAGTCCATGATCACGCCGATCCCGGCCCGGTGCAGGGCGTCGATCAGGTACTTGAAGTCGTCCGGGGTGCCGAGCCGGGCCGTGGGCGCGTAGAACCCGGTGACCTGGTAGCCCCAGGAGGGACCGTAGGGATGCTCGGCGACCGGCATCAGCTCGACATGGGTGAACCCGAGGTCCTTCACGTACGCGGGGAGCTGCTCGGCCAGTTGGCGGTAGGTCAGGCCCGGTCGCCAGGAGGGCAGATGCACCTCGTACACCGAGAACGGGCTCCGGTGCGCGGGCGCTTCGGCACGTCGCTCCAGCCACCGCGCGTCACCCCACTCGTACCGCGAGGACGTGACGACGGACGAGGTGGCCGGCGGGACCTCCGTGCGGCGCGCCATCGGGTCGGCGCGCAGGGTCCGCGAACCGTCGGGACGGGTGATCTCGAACTTGTACAGCTCGCCCTCGCCGACCTCCGGCACGAACAGCTCCCACACCCCGGACGAGCCCAGCGACCGCATCGGATGCCCGGTGCCGTCCCAGAAGTTGAAGCCCCCCGCCACCCGCACCCCGCGCGCGTTCGGCGCCCACACGGTGAAGCGGGTGCCGCTCACGCCCTGGTGGGTCATGGGGTGCGCGCCGAGCGCGGTCCACAGCTCCTCGTGCCGTCCCTCGCCGATCAGGTGCAGGTCGAACTCGCCCAGCGCGGGCAGCAGCCGGTACGCGTCCTCGACCTCCCGCACCGTCCCCTCGTAGGTCACCAGCAGCCGGTACGCCGGGACCTCCCGGAACGGCAGCAGAGCCGAGAAGAACCCGTCCCCGTCCTCGTGCAGGTCGACGGTGAGGCCCCCGGAGACCACGGAGACGGCCCGGGCGTACGGCTTGAACGTCCGGAACACGACTCCGCCGGGCACCGGGTGCGCGCCGAGCACGGAGTGCGGGGCGTGGTGCGTGCCGTTCAGCAGCCGCTCCCGGTCGTCGGCGCCCACGGCGGGGGAGACCGCGACCTCCGCCTCGGGCGGCGCGGGCCGCCCGAGGGCCGGGGTCCTGTCGACGGCCTGTTGCGCCTCGGCCCTCTTCGTCCCGGCCTTCCGCGCATCGGCCTTCCTCGTCCCGGGTTTCCTCGCCCCGGCCTTCCGCGCCCCGGCCTTCCTCGTCCCGGGTTCCCTCGTCCCGGGTTCCCTCTCGGCGGCCTTCGCCGCCCCGGCTTTCTCGGCCCCGGTCTTCTCGGCGGCGGTCGCCTTCTCGGTGGTCGTCTTCGCGGCGGCGGTCCGCTTCACCGCCGCGTCTTTCTTCACGGCGGTCCTCTTCGCCGTGGCCTTCCGGGGTGTCTGTTCGGCCGGCTGCTCCGGGCGCGAACCGCTGGATTCGGGACGGGGGGTCACGGACGGAGCCTCCTGGTCGACGTGCGGGACGGACGGGAGCGGATCGTGTGGATCACCGGCTCGCCGGATCACCCTGGTCCGGATCCGGCGAGCCGGCGTACGGCGGCCATCGGGACCTGCAGCCACTCGGGGCGGTGCCGGGCCTCGTACAGCACCTCGTAGACGGCCTTGTCCGTCTCGTACGCGCGCAGCAGCACCGGATCGGTGCGCGGGTCCCGGCCCGCGGTCTCCGCGTAGCCGGTGCAGTACGCCGCGCCGCACCGCACGGCCCAGCCCGGCTGCGGTGGGTCCGCGGAACGTGCCGCGTAGTCGAAGGAGCGCAGCATCCCGGCCACGTCCCGCACCACGGGCTGCGGCATCCGCCGCTCGGCCAGCGGCCGTGCCGGTTCGCCCTCGAAGTCGATCAGCGACCACTCTCCGGCCGGGGACCGCAGGCACTGGCCGAGATGGAGATCGCCGTGCACGCGCTGGGCGGTCCAGGTCTGCCCCTCGGCGGCCAGGTCGTCCAGCGCCGTGTACGCCGAGCCCAGCCCGTCCGCGTACGGCCGCAGCGCGGGCACCGCCTGCACCGCCGCCCCCAGCCGCTCGGCCATACCGGCGACCATGCGCCGCAGCCGGCTTCGGCCCAGGGTGACCGTCGGCAGCGCGCGGGCCAGCGCGGTGTGCACCTCGGCGGTGGCCCGCCCCAGCGCCCGCGCCTCGGCGACGAAGTCCTCGCCCTTGGCCAGCTCCCGCAGCGCCAGCTCCCAGCCGTCCGTCGCGCCCCGCACGAAGGGCTGGAGCACGCCCAGCACGTACGGCTCGGATGCGGCCGGCTCCCGGGCGGCACCATGAGCGCCGGTGGCGCCGGGGCCGTCGGGGTCCGCCACCAGCCAGGCCGTGGGCGGGGGCACCCGGGGGCAGCCCTCGCGGGCCAGCGCCAGGGGCAGCTCCAGGTCGGGGTTGGCGCCGGGCACGATCCGGCGCAACAGCTTCAGAATGAACGTATCTCCGTAGACGACGGACGAGTTCGACTGCTCGACGGTCATCAGGCGCGGCACCAGACCGGACCCGATCTTCTGCGCCGGGTCCCGCTCGAAGCGCAGCCCGCCGATCCGGGCCCGGGAGCGCATGGCCTCCAGGAGCAGTTCGGCGGGCCGGGTGTCGTACAGGGCCTCGTACACCGTCCGCCCGGCCAGCGGGCCCTGGCCGAGGTGCCCGATCAGCGCGGACGCGAGCCTGGGCGGCAGCGCCTCGCGCACGCCCAGCAGCAGTTGGTAGCAGTCGCCGGGGTTCTCGGGGCCGCCCCGGGCGGACAGGGCGGGCTGGTGGGCGCGGACGAGCAGGTGGTACAGGCCCAGCCTGGCGCTGGGCGGAAGTAACTCGGTGGCCGCGACCAGAGTGAACCCGGTGACCGGGCGCCCCTTGCCCGCGAACCAGCGCTGTCGTGGCAGCCACTCCCTCAGCAGCGGATCCAGTGACGCAAGGAGGCCGGGCGGGGGTGCGACCGTACGTATGACGGTTTCCGACATTTCAGTCGCGTCCTTTCCCCGGATCGTCGGGGTGTTACTGATGCGTGCCCCGGGCGGCACGGGGGAAACCGCCCCGCCCGGGAGCCGGCGGATACTACGCGGCGTCCCCGCGCAGCCGGAACCAGTAGAAGCCGTGGCCTCCCAGGGTCAGCAGGTAGGGCAGCTCGCCGACGGCCGGGAAGCGCACCCCGCCGAACAGCTCGACCGGGTGCCGGCCCGCGAAGGCGCTCAGGTCGAGCTCGGTGGGCTGGGCGAAGCGGGA
>NZ_JBSGHG010000034.1:0-79495 GCF_053604275.1 Streptomyces sp. NPDC004051
ACGCCATCGCCCTCGACCTCACCATCTGGTTGGCCGCCCGCCGTCACCCCGGGCGGCCAACCAGGCAGGCTACCGACTTCTAAAACAGGCCCTAGCCGCCGGCCCCGGCCGTATGCCTTTCAAACCAACGCGGCGGGCTCCTGGTGTGGTTGAGGCACGATGATGGGCATGGGACGAGCCTCTCGACGACGGGCGGAGTGCCGCAGCGCGCCACGGGAACCGCGGCCGGACAGCGCCGAAGCACCGCAGGTGCACGGCCGCTATCTGATCCGCCCGGCCACCCCCGACGACGACCCCGAGGCCGTGCGCGCTGCTGAAGCCGGTCGACTTCCTCGACGACGCGACGCCCGAGGAGATCATCGACCGGATGCGCACCGGATGGCGGCTGCCGCCCCAGTTCGGCACCGCAACCCTGCTGCTCGCCCAGGGGCAGCCCGACGGACCGGTCGTCGGCCTGGCGCACGCGATCCCGCCGGTCCAGTGGCTGATGGAGATGCAAGCCAGCCTCGGCCGACCGCTGTGCCTGCTGTTGTCGAGAGCGCTCGTCGAACTAGGGTCCGTCTTTAAACGGATCTCGCCCAGAGCAGGAACGATGCGAGAGAGACCGCCGCTTCGTAGGAGGTGGCGGTCTTGTCGTATCTGGTCGCGATGCCGCGGAAGCCCTTGAGCTGGTTGAAGCAGCGCTCGACGGTGTTGCGGCGGCGGTAGGTCTGCCGGTCGAACCCGGGTGGTCTGCCGCCTCGGCGGCCGCGGTTCAGCCGGTGGCGCTGCTGGTCGGCCTTCTCCGGGATGGTGTGTGCGATGCCGCGTTTGCGCAGGTAGGCGCGGAGGCCGCGGGAGCTGTAGGCCTTGTCGGCGATGACCTGGTCGGGTCTGCAGCGCGGCCGGCCGAGGTCGGCGCGGGGGACGCGGATACGTTCGAGCAGGGTCTGTGCGCAGGTGCTGTCGTGACGCTGGCCGGGTGTCACGAGGAGGGCCAACGGGCGGCCCTTGCCGTCGCAGGCAAGGTGGATCTTGGTGGTCAGTCCGCCTCTGGATCGGCCGAGGGCGTGATCGTCCGGTTCGTCCGACCGGTGCCGCCCCCTTTTCGCCCGGTCGCGGCGGCGTGCTGGTGGGCGCGGACGATGGTGGAGTCGATCTGCACCAGCCAGTCGATGTCCCCGACCGCGTCCGCCCGGGCCCGAATCTGCTGCAGGGCCCGGGTGAACACGCCGTCCAGGGCGTAGCGGCGGAAGCGGGTGTAGACCGTCTGCCACGGACCGTAGCGTTGCGGCAGGTCGCGCCACGAGATCCCGGTACGGATCTTGTAGACCATGCCGTTGACGACCTGCCGGTCGTCCACGCGTGGCCGGCCCGTGGCGGCTCTCGGTATCAGCGGAGCGAGCAACTCCTACTCCTGATCGGTGAGTTCATGACGACGTACCACCCTGCCATGATCCATCACCTGCTGATCTTTGAAGACGGACCCTAGCGGTGGTTTGTTAAATCAGGGAGTAAAGGTTGAGGGCCTGTCCGGTGGTGGCCGCGTCGATCAGGGCCTGGAGCCCGGACGGCGGGGGCGCGTTGGACCAGGCCCGCCACCAGCGTTGCAGCGCGACCGCGGGGGTCAGCCAGCTGCGGACGGCGCGAATCGCCTTGGGCCAGCACGGTGGTGGGGGTGGAGCTGCCCGTGCAGGCCCCCCTCTCTCCGGCAGTGGTGCCCTCCGCCGACGTGTTCTCAGGTTCCCGGTCGGGGGACCACGCCTCCCAGCAGAAGGTGAACGCGCAGGTGACCAGGGTCTGGTGACGGCGGATCGCGGCATCGGAGCGGACCTGGAAGTCGGCCCAGCCCAACTCGTCCTTGACCTGCTTGTAGCCCTGCTCGATCCAGTTCCGGATGCCGTAGATCCGCACGATCTCGGCCAGGTTCGCGGGCGGGTAGGGGGACTCGGCGGCGCGGGGCGAGCCGGGCCGGGGCAGGTCGGTGGCCAGGTACCAGGTGGCCTGCTCCGGCAGGGTGGCCGGGTCGGCGGTGGCCACCACCAGCCGCGTCAGGCCGTCCGGTCCCCAAAAGCCCAAGGTGGCGTCGGCGGCCCACCAGATGGCGGTGTGCCCGTCGCGGAAGGTGCGCACCACCGCGGTCCAGTCCCCGGGCTCCCCGGGGCCGTCCCAGGCCAGCTCGCGGGCGGCGTCCACCGGGGTACGGGCCTGGTCACCGTAGGCCCAGATGCCGCGGCGGCGCTTGACGGCCATCACGAACGGCACGCCTACGGCGTGCAGTTCGCAGCGGAAGTCGTCCAGATCGCCGTAGGCGCCGTCGGCCACCGCCGCCCGGAAGGGGAATCCGGCGGCCCGGGCCCGGCCGGCCAGCCCCGCGGCGATCCGCCACTTGGTGCGGAAGGCCGAATCACTTTTCCCCTGCGGGAAGTGGTGGGCCGGGGTGTAGGGCACCGCGTGCAGCGGATAGTACAGGCGCTCGTCCGCCCACAGCGTGGTCACGGTGACCACGGCGTTGTCGGTCTTGCCGTACCGGCCCAGCCACTGCCGCCCGACGTGCGCGGTCGCGGTGCCGTCCTTGCGGTCCCCGGAGTCGTCGATGACCAGCACCCCATGGGCGTGCGGGACCGTCGCCGGATCGGCCCGCAGCAGCTCCAGCCGCCGCGCGTTGACCCGCTCGGGGTCCCAGGTCGACTCGGAGAGGAAGAACTGCAGCCGCTGCACCCCCGAGTGCTGGGCCCCCACGATCGGCTCCGCTCCGGCCAGGCAGGTCAGCGTCTTGTTCCGATCCCGCGGCAGCAGCAGCCCGGCCAGGTACTCCCGGAACCCACGCCGCTGCGCCAGCGAGGAGAAGAGGTCGTCGAACCGGGTCGCATAGTCCTCCAGCGGTCCCGGGGCCGGCGGGCACGGACGCCTCGCGGTCACCATCACGACCACCTCCGACCTGCGGGAATCCCCCACCTGCCGGTCTACTGCGGACTCTGCCCCAAGTCAACAAATCACCGCTAGAGGCGGTGCCCGTGGCCGACAGCGCCCGCGGGCAGGGGCTCGGTCACCAACTCGTCGACCACCTGGTCCGCTCCTACACCCGCCAGGGCTACCAGGCGATGCTGGGCGGCATCCACACCCACAAGCCGCACCTGGCCCCGTACTACGAGGCCAACGACTTCCATGTCCTGGCCCCCGACGCCCCGCTCGTCCTGCAGTTGCCCATCGGACGCATCCAGTGGCCGGCAGATGCGTCGATGCGGCACCTAGCGCGCCCCCTTACCTCGCAGGTGTCGTACCGGGCCGGGGTGCTGAACGGTCTGCTGACGGGCCGGTCCTCCTGAAGCCGGGCCCGGGGGCTGCGACAAGAGACTGCGGCCGATGGCGGGTGACGAGCATCCCCGCCTCCGCCTGCGGGGTCAGCTGGCGCGGGCTGCCGGAGCGGGCCGTAGTGGCGGCGCAGGGGTCCGGTCGGGCAACGCCGGGGAAGACCCGGGCGGTTCCCTGCGACTCTTGACCTGGATGAGGCCCTGGAGGCTCCGGCCGTAGCGGTCGAGTGAGGGGACGACGAGGGTGTCGCCGGGGTCGAGGAAGGCGTGGCACGCCGTCAGTTCGGGGCAGAGGGCGTGCCCGCCGGACTGCTTGTCCGCGAAGACCTTCCGGCACCCGGCGGCGGTGAGTGCGCCAAGGTTTCCTGAAGGCCGCGTTGTCCATCGGAGTCCTTTGAGGGGTGGCGCGGGCGGAGATATCAACGTCCGTTAGGGTGTCGATGCGTCGTCGGCGGTTGCGGAGGTTGTGCCGGGCTGGGGGGAGGCGCGCGTGTCCGTGTTCCCGCTCTCCCCATCGGTTGAAGGCTCATGACGAAAAACCTCAAGGTCTCCCTCGCGCTGGTCGCCGTCGTCCTGGCGGTCGTCGCCGCACTGCTGGCGGCCAACCGCACCCCCCAAGCGTCCGCCGACAAAACGGACGCCGATCAGGGCAAGGCCGCCCCGGCGTCGGTGCTGGTCCGGCCGGACAGCCACCGGCTGTCGACGGCGAAGGACGGCAAGGTCACCGTGGTGGAGTTCCTGGACCTGGAGTGCGAGTCGTGCCGGGCGGCCTTCCCGGTCGTGGAGCAGCTGCGCGAGGAGTACGAGGGCCGGGTGACGTTCGTGATGCGCTACTTCCCGATACCCAGCCACAAGAACGCCGAGCTGGCCGCGCGGGCGGTGGAGGCCGCCGCCGCACAGGGCAGGCTCGAGGCGATGTACCAGAAGATGTACCAGACCCAGGAGAGCTGGGGGGATCAGCAGGTCTCGCACGAGAAGACCTTCCGCGGCTTCGCCAAGGAGCTCGGGCTGGACATGAAGAAGTTCGAGGCGGACTGGAAGGACCCGGCCACCGCGAAGCGGGTGGAGAAGGACCGCCAGGACGGCCTCGCGCTCGGGGTGCAGGGCACACCGACCTTCTTCATCAACGGCCAGCGCCCGCAGATCCAGACGGCGGAGGACTTCAAGGCGGCCATCGAGGCGGAGCTGGCCAAGTGACCGCCGCCGCACCCGCCACCGGGGCCCGGGTGCCTGGCAGCCGGGACGGCGAGCCGGTGGGACGGCGCCTTGTGGCGTGGGTGCTCACGGCCGGGGGCGCGATCGGGTTCCTGGCCGCCTTCACACTGACGGTCGAGAAGATCGCCCTGCTCAAGGACCCTTCCTACAGCCCGTCGTGCAGCATCAACCCGGTCCTCAGCTGCGGGTCGGTGATGACCACGCCGCAGGCGGAGGTGTTCGGCTTCCCCAACCCGCTGCTGGGCATCGCCGGCTTCGCCGTGGTCACCACCATCGGCGTGCTGCTGCTGACCGGTGCGGTGCTGCCGCGCCGGCTGTGGTGGGGCCTGCAGGCCGGCGTCGTCTTCGGCGTGGTCTTCGTCCACTGGCTGATCTTCCAGAGCCTGTACCGGATCGGCGCCCTGTGCCCGTACTGCATGGTCGTGTGGGCGGTGATGATCCCCGTCTTCTGGTACACCACCCTCCACGCCGTCACCCGCAGGTACCTGCCCGTGCCCGCTTCGGTGCGGCGCGCGGCAAGCGCGCTGGCCAGCTACCACGGCGTGGTGCTGACCTGCTGGTATCTGGCCGTCGCGGTGCTGATCCTTCAGCGGTTCTGGCTGTACTGGACCACCCTCCTCTGACCTCGTACCCCACAGTTGAGCACCACCAGAAAGCCCTTGTGATGACCACTTCATCCCTCGGCGCGGGGATAGCGCGCCGTACCGCCCTGCTCGCGCTGCCGCTTGCTGCCCTGGCTGCGGCCGGCTGCTCCCAGGGCGGGGCTCAGGACGACTCGTCCGGTTCGGCGGCGCCGCGGCAGCTGCTCACCATCGCCGCCGCCGACCGCAAGTCCGCGCCGGACGTGCGGGGCGAGACCCTGACCGGCGAGCAGCTCGCACTGGCGGACTACCGCGGCAAGGTCGTCGTGATGAACGTGTGGGGTTCGTGGTGCAACCCATGCCGGGCCGAGGCGCCGCACCTGCAGAAGGTCCACCAGGACACCAAGGACCGGGGCGTGGTCTTCCTCGGCATCAACACCCGCGACTCCACGCAGACGAACGCGCGGAACTTCGAGAAGGACTACGGCATCACCTACCCCAGCCTGTGGGACCCTGCCGGGCGGCAGATGCTGAAGTTCAAGGGCATCGTCTCCCCCTCGGCGATCCCCAGCACGATCGTCATCGACCGCGAAGGCCGCATCGCCGCCCGCGCCCTGAAGGCCGTCAACGAGGCCGAACTGCGCGAACTGCTCGCCCCCGTGCTGAAGGAGGGCTGAGCCGTGCAGATGGCCGCGGGCGTTGAGTCCACCGTGCTGACCGGGTCGCTGCTGCTGGCGCTGCCGATCGCCGCGCTGGCCGGGGCGGTGTCCTTCTTCTCGCCGTGCGTGCTGCCGCTGGTGCCCGGCTACCTCTCCTATGTCACCGGGGTGACCGGCGCGGATCTGGCCGAAGCGCGGCGTGGCCGCATCGTGGCCGGCACGCTGCTGTTCCTGGCCGGGTTCACGGCCGTGTTCGTCTCCTTCGGCGCCGCCTTCGGCTACGCCGGCAACACGCTGCTGGAACACCAGGACCTCCTCATCCGGGTCCTGGGCGGACTGACCATCGTCATGGGGCTGTCGTTCATGGGCGTGCTGCCGGGGATGAGCCGGGAGTGGCGGCTGCACCGCCGCCCTGCGGCCGGCCTGGCCGGCGCCCCGCTGCTCGGGGTGCTGTTCGGGCTGGGCTGGACGCCATGCATCGGCCCGACCCTGGCCGCCGTGCAGGCCCTCGCCTTCAGCGAGGCCAGCGCCTCACGCGGCGCGGTGCTGACGGTGGCCTACTGCGCGGGACTGGGCCTGCCGTTCCTCGCGGCAGGGCTCGCCTTCCGTAAGGCGATGGGCGTCTTCACCTGGGTCAAGGCCCACTACCAGTGGGTCATGCGCATCGGCGGCCTCATGATGATCGCCATGGGCCTGCTGATGATCACCGGCGTCTGGAGCTACCTGATCAGCCACATGCAGTCCTGGTCCGCCGGCTTCACCGTCGGCATCTAAAGCCCCGGCCACACCCACGACGCGAACGAAAGGATCCACGTGAGTTCGGAACGGCCAGAGGCGGATGCCTGCGATCTGCTGTGCCTGGACCTGCCGGTCGCCGAGGCCATCCGCAGCGGCATGCCGCACCTTCCCGACCTGGAGAAGGCTTCCCAGGCCGCCAAGGCCCTGGCCGACCCCACCCGACTGACGGTGGCCGCCGCCCTGGCCGAGGGCGGCGAGCTGTGCGTGTGCGACCTGGCCTGGGTCGTCGGCCAGGCCCAAAACCTCGTCTCCCACCACCTGCGCCAGCTGCGCCAGGCCGGCCTGGCCACCTCACGCCGCCAGGGACGGCTGGTGATGTACACGCTCACCGGCCGCGGCCGCGCCCTGATCCGCGCCGTCCTCGCCCCCGCACCCGCCGCACGCCCCACCACGAATCGGACCTGACACCCATGCACCGCACCCGCGCTCTTCGCCTGTCCGCCACCGCCCTCATCGCCGCGGCCCTCCTGGCCGGCTGCGGCACATCCGGCGCCCACCACGAGACCGACAAGCCCGCCGCGCTCTCCGCCGCGAGCGACTCCCCCTACCGCGGCACCGCGATGAATCCCGGCTTCGCCAAGCCGGACCTGGTGCTGACCGGCACCACCGGCAAGCCCTTCGACCTGCGCAAGCAGACCGCCGGCGAGACCACGCTGGTCTTCTTCGGTTACACCAACTGCCCCGACGTGTGCCCCACCACCATGAGCGACATCTCCGCCGCCCTGGCCCAGCAGCCCCAGGCCGTGCGGGACAACGTCCAGGTCGTCTTCGTCACCACCGACCCCGAACGCGACACCCCCGAAAGCCTGGGCACCTGGCTGAAGTCCTTCGGGCCGAACTTCACCGGCCTGTCCGGCGACCTGACCAAGGTCAAGAAGGCCGCGCTCAGCGTCGGCATCTCGGTGGAAGACCCCACAAAGCACCACGACGGCACCGTCACCTCAGATCACGGGACCCAGGTCGTCGCCTTCACCCCCGGCGACAACAAGGGCCGCGTCCTCTACACCCACGGCACCACGGTCGACGACTACGCCCACGACCTGCCCCTCCTGGTCAAGAACACCCCCTGACCGCCATCTCGCCGCAGAAGTACGCCGAAATCCTGCTGGCCCGCAGCGGATACCGCACCGCAAAGGGCCGCCACGAATCCCCGTGGCGGCCTGTTCAGTGCCACTGCCGTGCACGAGCCCGCTCGCACTGCCCACAGCCTCATCCAGGTTCAGGCTGGGCTTAATTCAGGTTCGACTGAACTGTTGCGGGTGTGGAGACGAGTCACCTCGGCGGCCCTGCGGTCGCCGTGAACGCCGCGGCGCTGGCCCGGGTCGGCACCGCGCTGGCCGACGAGAACCGGCGCCGGCTGCTGCTGGCTCTGCTGCAGCGCCCGCCTATCCCTCGGATCGCGCCGACACACTGGGCATGACCCGCGGGAACGTGTCGAACCACCTGTCCTGTCTGCGCGGCTGCGGGCTGGTGTGTACCGTCCCTGTCGGTCGGCGGGTCCGCTACGCACTGGCCGACCCCAAACTCGCCGATGCCTTCGCGGACCTGGCCGCCCTGGTCCTGCTCGTCGACGAGGAGGGCCCTGCCGACCGGGTATGCGCCCCGGACGACTACTCCTGCCCCGCCGACGAGGGCAGCGAGGAGGCCCTCCATGGCTGACGCCCAGGTCGAGAAGATCCGCCACCGGGGCTGCAACGCCGGTGGCGAGGCCGCCGAGCGCGCCGGCCGGCCGGGCGCCCCAGTGGAAGGCGCCAACCGGGCGCCGCACCCCGCTCTGGCTGGTGCGGCGCCGATGGACGGCGATCCGTACCCCGCCATCCAACAGGAGGAACACGGCGAACAGGACCAGGGCCGCGATCGCCATCGTGCTCACCCCCTGACCGGGTGCTTACGGGCGGCGCCGAGCAGGTAGTCGCCACGAATCTTCGTGCGCGCCCCGTGGACGTCGAGCCCGTGGCGCGGGAGTTCAGCGAGGAAGTCCTGCGCCGTGAACCGGTCGTGTTCGGGGTGCTCGAACAGCAGCCGGTAGGAAGGGCGGGCCAGGGCGTGCGCGGTGACCTCGTCGAAGACGAACACCCCGCCCGGCTTGAGCACGCGGGCGATCTCTGCGACGGCGGAGCGCCAGTCGGGGATGTGGTGGATGATCGCGAAGTCGAACGCCGCGTCGTACGTATCGGCCTCCGCGCCGAAGGCGGCCCTGAGGTCGGTGGCGTCGCCCACCGCCAGGCGGACCCGGCCCGGCCGGTCCACGAGACGGCGCCGGGCCTTGGCCACCATGCTCTCGTCCAGGTCGATCGCGTCGACGCGGGCGGCGCGGAAGCGGTCGATGATCATCCGCGTGCCGTAGCCGGAGCCGCAGCCGATCTCCACCGCCTTCGAGCCGGGCGGCAGCGGGCCGCCGGCCAGCCTCAGCAGAGCCGGGACCTCGTAGAAGCGTTGCAGCGCCCGGCGGGCGGGACTGTCGACCGCCGCCTTCTCGATCCGGTTCATCAGCATGACACGACCCCCATAGATGACATCGAGTACGACAGCTATCATCGCCCTATGGCGATGAATAGCACGGAGGCCGCACCGGCGGCCACCACCGCGTGCGGGGCGCCGTCGGCGGCGGTGGCCCTGTTCCGCTCGCTGGGCGACCCGGCCCGCCTCGCGATCCTGATGCACCTGGCCCAGGGTGAGGCCAAGGTCGTGGACCTGGTCGGCTGCGTGGGGCTGGCGCAGTCCACGGTCTCGGCGCACCTGTCCTGCCTGCGTGACTGCAACCTGGTCGACTCCCGCCCCCAGGGCCGGGCCTCCCTGTACTTCCTGGCCCGCCCGGAATTGCTGGACCTGCTGGCCGCCGCCGAGCAGCTGCTCGCCGCGACCGGCGAGGCGGTTGACCTGTGCCCCACCTACGGCACCTCGACGGCGCCGTCGGCCCTGAAGAACGACGGAGACGACCGATGAGCGACGCGTGCGGCTGCGGCGACGAGAAGAACACCGTCGAAGGTGAGGAGGAGCGCGCGCCGGAGAAGCTGTGGGAGGTCAGCGAACTGCGGGCCGCCGCCGTGGCCGGCGTCCTGCTGCTGGCGGGGCTGATAGCCGGCTGGGCCGGCGCCTTTGACACCGTGGTGACGGCGCTGAACGTGCTCGCCCTCGTGGTCGGCGCCTGGACCTTCGTGCCCGCCACCCTGCGCCGGCTGGCCAAGGGCAGGATCGGCGTCGGCACGCTGATGACGATCGCCGCCGTCGGCGCGGTCATCCTCGGCGAGGTCGGCGAGGCCGCCATGCTGGCCTTCCTGTACTCCATCAGCGAGGGCCTGGAGGAGTACTCCCTGGCCCGCGCCCGGCGCGGCCTGCGCGCCCTGCTGAACCTGGTGCCCGAGCAGGCGACCGTGCTGCGCGACGGCACCGAGCAGACCATCGCCCCGGCCGGGCTGCGCCTCGGCGACACCATGGTGGTCCGGCCCGGCGAGCGGATCGCCACCGACGGCACCGTCCGCACCGGCCGCACCGCGCTGGACGTCTCCGCCATCACCGGCGAGTCCGTCCCCGTCGAGGCGGGGCCGGGCAGTGAGGTGTACGCGGGCGCGATCAACGGCACCGGCGTGCTCGAGGTCGAGGTCACCAGCACGGCCGAGGACAACTCCCTCGCCCGGATCGTGAAGATCGTGGAGGCCGAGCAGGCCCGCAAGGGCGCCAGCCAGCGCCTCGCCGACAAGATCGCCAAACCGCTGGTGCCCGGCATCATGGTCGCCGCCGCCCTGATCGCCCTGGCCGGCTCCCTGCTGGGCGACCCGTCCACCTGGATCGAGCGGGCTCTGGTCGTCCTGGTCGCCGCCTCCCCGTGTGCGCTGGCGATCTCCGTGCCCGTCACCGTGGTCGCCGCGGTCGGCGCGGCCAGCAAGCTCGGCGTCCTCGTCAAGGGCGGCGCCGCCATGGAGGCCCTCGGCGCCGTACGCACCGTCGCGCTGGACAAGACCGGCACGCTCACCCGCAACCAGCCCACCGTGGTCCAGGTCGCCACCCTGGACGGCCGCAGCCGCGACACCGTGCTGGCCGTGGCCGCCGCCCTGGAGGCCCGCAGCGAACACCCCCTCGCCAAGGCCATCCTGGCGGCCGCACCCGAGGTACCCACCGCCACGGAGGTCGAAGCGGTCACCGGCGCCGGCCTCACCGGACGCCTTAACGGCCGCCCGGTCCGGCTCGGCCGGCCCGGCTGGATCGAGCCCGGCCCGCTGGCCGGGGACGTCACCGCCATGCAGAACTCGGGAGCGACGGCCGTCCTGATCGAGGACGACGGACAAGTGATCGGCGCCATCGCCGTGCGCGACGAACTGCGCCCGGAGGCCCGTGAGGTCATCGACCGCCTCCACGCCAGCGGGCTGACGGTGGCGATGCTCACCGGCGACAACGAGCGCACCGCCAAGGCGCTGGCCGCCGAGGCCGGCATCGACACCGTCCACGCGGACCTGCGCCCCGAAGACAAGGCCCGCATCATCGGCGAACTCCGCACCACCCGCTCCACCGCGATGGTCGGCGACGGCGTCAACGACGCCCCCGCCCTGGCCACCGCCGACCTGGGCATCGCCATGGGGGCCATGGGCACCGACGTCGCCATCGAGACCGCCGACGTCGCATTGATGGGCGAAGATCTGCGCCACCTCCCGCAGGCCCTGGACCACGCCCGCCGGGCGCGGCGCATCATGCTGCAGAACGTCGGCCTGTCCCTGGCGATCATCATCGGCCTGATGCCGCTCGCCCTGCTCGGCGTCCTCGGCCTCGCCGCCGTCGTCGCGGTCCACGAGATCGCCGAGATCGTCATCATCGGCAACGGCGTCCGCGCCGGGCGCACCAAGCCGCTGCCCCCGGCCCCCGCCCCGGTCCGCGAGAGCGCGCCCGCGCCGGCCGGGGTCGCGGCGTGACGCCCGGCCGCACCACGGCCCGCCCGGCAGCGGTGGCTGCCGGGCGGACCCGGCGCCGCCTGGGGCTGCTGCTGGCGGCCGCCGCGATCGCCGGAACCGACCTGGGCCTCAAGGCGTGGGCCACCACCGCCCTCGACGGCCGGCCAATCGAGGGCGGGCCGGTGGACCTGCAACTCGCCTTCAACCCCGGCGTCGCCTTCTCCCTGGCAGCGAATGCGCCCGGCTGGATCGTGCTCGCCGTCACCGCACTGATCACCTCGGGCGTGGCCGTCGCTCTGTGGCGCACCACGCCCGCCGGGCGGCTGCTGTGGGGGATCGCGCTCGCCGCCATCCTCGGCGGCGCCGCAGCCAACCTCCTCGACCGGGCCGCCGACGGCGTCGTCACCGACTACCTGCACACCGGCTGGTGGCCCACCTTCAACCTCGCGGACGTCTTCATCGTCTGCGGCGGTCTGCTCCTCGTCGCCCTGTCCTGGCGCGCCGACCATCCCGGGCCCGCCAACGAGACGCATGATCGGTAAGAGCGGAGGCTGCGTCCTGACCGACGTTGATCGAACGGGCCCGTGGGGGACCTTCCCGCCTGCTTGGAGGGAAGGTCCCACGAGTTGCGGCAGGATTACCTTGGCGCGGCCCCGCGCTCCTTCAGCAAGGCGGTCATCAACTCCACCTCCGACTGCTGGCCCTCGACCATGCTCTGCGCCAGCTTCCGCTCGGTGCCCACCTCGCACTGCGAGACACAGGCACGGGCCATGTCGACGCCGCTGATGTGGTGGTCGATCATGAGCTGGAGGTAGAGAATCTCCGCCTGATCGTCCTCGAGCTCGCCGAGCCGGCCGAGTTCCGCGGTCGTGGCCATGCCCGGCATCAGGGCCCCGCCCTTCGGCTCGTGGCCCTCGTGGCCACCGGGCATCCACGCCATGTACCCATCGGGCGAGATCTTCGGCAGCTCCCACAGATCGAGCCAGCCGAGCAGCATGCCGCGCTGGTTGGCCTGCGTCTGCGCGATGTCGTACGCCAGACGCCGGATGTCCTCGTCGGCCGTGCGGTCACGGACGATGTAGGACATCTCCACCGCCTGCTGGTGGTGGACGGCCATGTCGCGGGCGAACCCCGCGTCGGCGGAGTCCGCAGCCGGAACGCCGGCCGCCCGCTCGTCCTCCTTGCTCACCGTGACCAGGACCGACAGGGCCACGACCACGGCGACGAGGGCCGCCGCGCCGACGGTCAGCCGGCGGGTGAGGCCGGGCCGTGGGCCGGGTGCCCCTTCCGGCGCCGTGGCTCGTTCCGTCATGAGCGTGCCGGTCATGACGCCGTCAGGCCGCCCGAGCAGGCGGCCCCCGGCTCGGGGGTCTGGGGCCCCTGGACGTACTTGGTGAAGAACCGGTCGATCCGCGGATCGGATGCCTTGTCCACGGTGAGCTGGCGCCCCCAGGCCGACAGCGTGATCGCCCCGGACTGGCCCTGGACCGGGCTCATCAGGCTGTACGGGGTCTTGGCGACCTTGTCCCCGAGAGCCTTGATGTCGGCGTCGGGGGCCTTGTCGTTGTAGGTGACCCAGACCGCGCCGTGCTCGAGGGAGTGGACGGCGTTCTCGTTCGGTATCGCCTCGGTGTAGACGGTGCCCTCGCAGGTCATCCACGCCTGGCTGTGGTCGCCGCCGACCGGCGGGCTCATCGCGTACTTCACGGAGCCGGGGACGTGGTTGCGGGTGAGCTTCTTCGCCTCCCAGGTCTTCTCACCCTGGACGGGCTTCTTCGCCTCGGCCGCCTGCTGCTCGCTCTTCTCGTTGGCGCTGTTGAGGGCGTACCCGCCCCATCCGACCAGCCCGGCGACGATGACCGTGCTGAGCGTGATGGTGAGGATGCGGCTGCGGCGCTCCCGGACTCGCTCGGCGCGACGCATCGCCTCGATGCGTTCCTTCCGGCTGACGGCGGCGGCCTTCTTGCTGGTCTTGCTCATGAGTGAGTGTCCTCTTCTCCGCCTTGGTGTGGTCGTGCGGCGGCGGTGGGTGCGACGGGAGAGCGGATGGTGCTCGGTGCCCAGGTACGCGCGAGCGTGCGGGGCCCAGGCATCCGATCAGGTCCGCTGCACCTGCAGGACGTGGAGATCAGGAGCCTCGTCGGGCGGGGGGCGCGCGGCGAGGAGTGTGGGGCTGTCCGGTGGTTGGGGAAGACCCGGCGTGCGGGGCAGGATTGCCGGCACGGACTGGACGGGGGTGGCGAACACTGCGCCGCCGATGTGGACGGCCGGAGCACAGCACACGTCACCGGCAGGACAGTCGTACTGCTGCACGGACGACATGGTGTGGTGCCCGGTCGAGCCGCCTGCCGGCGCCTGCCCGGACGAAACGCTGGTCATGGCCGTCATGGGGCTTGCGTGGCCGCCGACCCCGCCGTGGGCCCCGTAGCCCAGGCACATGACCAGCGCGGCGAGCAGCAAAGCCAGGGCAGGGCCGAGCGCCGCGGGAGGAGTGGTCCACCACGCTCCGCGGTTGTTGCGCTGCGCCAGCGGCGCCCGGCTCTTCATCAGGGGAGATGCTAAGCGGTTCCTGGGGGTGATGGGGCAGTCCGGGCCAGAACATCGTTGAGCTGGGCCGCGTACACGGTCTCCGGCCAGACGGCGCCGCAGCCAGCCACAGGTCAGGCGGGCGCGAGTTGCGGCTCCTGGTGTACGGCCAGGCGCCCGCTGCGGGCGAGCGCTGCGACGGATGACGCGCACGCCAGCCCGGCGGCGGTCAGGGCGCACCAGGTCAGCCAGAGGACGTCGTGGCTTGCGGCGAAGTCCCAGAGAGCGCCGGTGGCGAGGTTGCCCAGGGTGATACCCACACCGGAGACGGTGTTGTACAGGCCGTAGTGCGTGGCGACGAGGCGGTTGCCGACGAGCGTGACGACGGTGTCCATCTCGAACGGGTAGAGCACCGAGCTGCCGGCCGCGAGCAGTGCCATCGCCATCACAAGGGCGGCCAGGACGGCGGCTGTGGCGCCTGAGGGAGTGAGAGCCAGGGGCAGGAAGGCCAGGCCCATCGCGGCCAGTCCGCGTACCAATGCCTGGGCGGGACTCCAGCGCTTCTTCGTCCAGCCGGTCAGCCGTAGCTGGCCGCCGACCGCGACGGCCGCGGAGACCACGAACAGTCCGCTGGCCGCCCACGTGCCCCTTGAGCCGAGCGCACCCTGCGCGGCCAGGGGCAGGGCGAGGCAGACCTGGAAGGTCAGCACGTACGAGCCGATCATCGCCGTGGAGAAGAGCAGGAAGGGCCGGTTGGCCACGACAATGCGCCACTGTGCGAGCACCCCTTCCGGCGCGGCCGTGGCATCGGCGGTGTCGCCGCGGCGTACGGGCAGTGCCCGCCACTGCAGCACGGTCAGTACGGCGAAGACGGCAGCGGCCACCGTGCACACGAGGCGGAAGTCGGCGGCCAGGAGGGCGATTTCGACCAGCGGGCCGAGCAGCATGCCGGCCTGGTAGTAGACGTTGAAGGTGGCGAAGGCGTCCACGCGCCGGTCACCGGCCTCGGCGGCGAGATAGGTACGGACGACCGGATTGAACAGCGCGCCGGCGAAGCCGGTGGCCGCCGCGGCGGCGATCCGGGCGGGCAGGCTGTCGACCCAGCCGAGCAGGCCGAAGCCGACGGTGCGCAGCAGGCAGCCCGCCATGATCGGAGCCTTGTAGCCGAAGCGGTCGGCGATGGTGCCGCCGATCAGGAACATGCCCTGCTGGGAGAAGTTGCGCACGCCCAGGACGAGGCCAACTGCCCAGGCCGCCAGTCCGAGCCCGCCGGACAGGTGGGCGGCGAGGTAGTGCCGGGCTGCGGGCGAGAAGGAGCGGGTCTGCCGCAACAGGGTCATCATCGGGCAGTCCCCGCAAGGGCCTGCTCGATCGGCTGCTTCTGACCGGTCGCGGTGAGAGGGTTCGTGAGGTCGGTGCAGCGGGTCCAGCGGGTGACGACTCGGTCGCCGAGGTGGGCGATCTCGTCCCGTTGGTGGGGTGGCCGGTCCAAGACTGTCCCGCCCATGCCGCACCCTCGCTGCACTCCCCCAGGCCGTTGACCAGTGTAGATGCAGAAGTCCGACAGGAGTGCTCACCGCATAGCCTGGGGGTCAGACGGGAATACCGACGCCCCGCTCGCGGTTTTCATTGATACCCCCCTAGGGTATTAGTGAGGGTGTCCCACTCACGGGACTGCCCGGAGAGGAAGCGATGAGCGCACCCCATCACGAGCACGGAGCGGACCCGGGCATGCAGGGCGAGGGGCACGATCGCGCCCGGGAGGCCATGCACGGCCCGGTACCCGAGCACGACCGGCACGGCGGGGTCGACACCGATGCCCTGCGTGACCACGCCCATGGCGGACACGGGGGTCAGGACCCGCACGCCGGCCACGGCACGTCTCACACAGGTCACGGCGGTCACGGTGACCACATCGGGCAGTTCCGCCGGCTTTTCTGGATCATGCTCGCACTCGCCGTTCCCACTGTGCTGCTCAGCCCAATGTTCGCAATGATCCTGGGCTACGACCTGCCGGACGTGGCCGGGCTCACCTGGGTCTCGCCGGTCCTGGGCACCGTGATCTACGTCTGGGGCGGCCGGCCGTTCCTGACGGGAGCCGTCAGTGAACTCAAGGCCCGCAAGCCCGGGATGATGCTGCTGATCGGCATGGCCATCACGGTGGCCTTCCTCGCATCCTGGGGCGCCACGCTCGGCGTGCTGTCCCACGAGCTCGAGTTCTGGTGGGAGCTCGCCCTCCTGGTCGTGATCATGCTGCTCGGTCACTGGATCGAGATGCGCTCCCTCGCCCAGACCTCCTCCGCCCTGGACTCCCTCGCCGCACTCCTGCCCGACGAGGCGGAGAGGGTCGACGGTGACACCGTCGTCACCGTCGCCCCGTCGGAACTCCGGCTCGGTGACGTCGTCATCGTCCGCCCCGGCGGCCGTGTCCCGGCCGACGGTGAGGTGGTCGACGGCGGGGCCGACGTCGACGAGTCGATGATCACCGGTGAGTCCAAGCCGGTGCGGCGCGAGATCGGCGACCAGGTCGTCGCCGGCACGGTCGCGACCGACAACGCGCTGCGGGTGCGGATCTCCGCCGTCGGGGAGGACACCGCCCTGGCGGGCATCCAGCGCCTGGTCGCCCAGGCGCAGTCCTCCTCCACCCGCGCCCAGCGCCTGGCCGACAAGGCTGCCGGCTGGCTGTTCTGGTTCGCCCTGGGTGCCGCCGTGATCGCCCTGACCGCCTGGCTGCTGCTGGGCACGCCCGAGCAAGCCTGGATCCGCGTGATCACGGTGCTGGTCATCGCCTGCCCCCACGCACTGGGTCTGGCGATCCCGCTGGTGGTCTCCATCGCCACGGAGCGCGCCGCCAAGGGCGGGGTGCTGGTCAAGGACCGCATGGCGCTGGAGCAGATGCGCACCGTCGACGCCGTCCTGTTCGACAAGACCGGCACCCTGACCGCCGGCCAGCCGGCCCTCACCGGCATCACCACGACCGGAGCCCGCGGCGAGGACGAACTGCTGGCCCTGGCCGCCGCCGCCGAGTCCGACAGCGAGCACCCGCTCGCCCGCGCCATCCGCGAGGCCGCAGCCGAGCGAGGTCTCACCGTCGCGCCGGCCACGGATTTCCACGCCTCGGCCGCCGTCGGCGTGCGCGCCACGGTCGACGGCCGCACCGTCGCCGTGGGAGGTCCCGCCCTGCTGACCGGCTCCGGCCGGGACGCGCTGGCGGCCACCGGGGAATGGTCCGCGCGCGGCGCCACGGTGCTGCACGTTCTCGTCGACGGCGACGTCGCCGGCGCACTCGCCCTGGACGACGAGATCCGGCCCGAGTCCCGCGAGGCCGTCGACGCCCTCCACCGGCTTGGCGCGCACGTGGTGATGATCACCGGCGACGCCGAACCGGTCGCCCGCACCGTGGCCGACCAGCTCGGCATCGACCAGGTCTTCGCCCAGGTCCGGCCCGAGCACAAGAGCGAGAAGGTCGCCGAGCTCCAGCGCCAGGGCCGGGTCGTGGCCATGGTCGGTGACGGCGTCAACGACGCCCCGGCACTGGCCCAGGCCGACGTCGGCATCGCCATCGGCGCCGGCACGGATGTCGCGATCGCCTCCGCCGGGGTCATCCTCGCCTCCGACGACCCGCGGTCCGTGCTGTCGGTCATCCAGCTCTCCCGCGCCGCCTACCGCAAGATGAAGCAGAACCTGTGGTGGGCCGCCGGGTACAACCTCATCTCCGTGCCGCTGGCCGTCGGCGTGCTCGCCCCGGTCGGTTTCGTCATGCCCATGGCCGTGGGCGCGCTGCTGATGTCGCTGTCCACCGTCGTGGTGGCGATGAACGCCCAGCTGCTCCGGCGCCTCGACCTCAGCCCTCAGGCCAGCGTCAGCGCCGTGCGCGGCGCCCCGCCCGTGCGCGCCGAGCGAATCGACCGGGAGGAGGCAGCCCTCGCGCACCACTGAGCCCGGGCGTCGTCGAGCGCTCGCGGCCGCACGGAAAGGGTCTTCCGTACGGATCTGCCGATCGCGTGGCTGGTCAACGTCCCGCACTTGGTGATGCACAGTGCCGCCGGGGAGAGCCGCACCGGCGGCCTCAGCTCCGACCGCGCCGCCGATCACATCACGGGCACGGTACTGGCCGCCTTCACCCTGCCGGGAAAGCCGGTGCCGGAAGCCGGCGAGGGAGCATGACACCGGCGATCCCCTGAGGCTCTACGGGGCAGGCGAGCACCGCCACGACACGCGGACGCCGACGGGCGGGCCGGGGCGAGGCAGTGCGACAGGCGGACGACGGGGCGGTGGCCGGTGAGGGGATGCCCGTACGATGGGGCCGTGACCGGAAGCACCCGATCAGGCCGCCGCCCCGCCGGGCGGCTGTTCGTGCTGCTGGTGCTCGCGGTGCTGACCGGTGTGCTGGGCATGCACGGCCTGGCGCCCGGCGGGGTGCTCGCAGCGCAGACGGGGGCCGGCCACGAAATGGTGACGGCCGCGGCGGACGGCGTGCCGCACGCGGACGGGGGATGCACGCATACGGACGGCGGATCAGGTCACCTCGATCATGCCGACGGGACGTGTGCGGCCGCCGGGACCGCTTCGGCGTATACGCCGCCGGCGCTGGCCGATGCGGTACTGGACGTGCCCGCCGCCTCTTCTCCCGTCGTGGCGGCCACCGGCTCACCCCAGCTCGGTCGGGCGCCGCCCGACCTTTCCGAGCTGCAACTTCTGCGGATATAGGGCCGCCCGCTCGGCACCGGCATCCCGGCATGCGCCGGTAAACGGTGCCGCGCTCGCGCACACCCTTTCGATCCGCGCATCTCGCGCGCCCTGTCGTGGGCGCGTGTGAAGGAGTTGCACCACCATGATCCGCAAGCGTTCCCTCGTCCGCCGCACCGCCGCCGTCGCCGCCGCCGGTGCGGCAGCACTCGTCCTGGCCGCCTGCGGCGGCAACGACACCGACGGCAGCTCGGCCGCCGGGCACGGCGACCACAACGCCACCGCTTCCTCGTCCGCCTCGGCACCCGCGTCGCAGGGACAGCACAACGCCGCCGACGCCGCCTTCGCGAAGGGGATGATTCCCCACCACCGCCAGGCCGTCGAGATGGCCGACCTGGCCCCCGGCCGGGCTCAGTCGGCCGAGGTGAAGAAGCTCGCCGCCGACATCAAGAAGGCCCAGGACCCGGAGATCAAGACGCTGTCCGGCTGGCTGACCTCCTGGGGCGAGGAGGTGCCCGCCGAGGGCGCCATGGACCACTCCATGCACGGCATGGACGGAATGATGACGGCCGAGGAGATGACCGAGCTCGAGAACGCCTCGGGCAAGGCGTTCGACACCGCCTTCATGGAAATGATGATCAAGCACCACGAAGGCGCGGTCGAGATGGCCAAGACCGAGCAGGCCGACGGCGCCTACGCCCCCGCCAAGAAGATGGCCGAAGAGATCATCGCCTCGCAGAGCGCGGAGATCGAGCAGATGAACGAGCTGCTCGGCAAGAACTGACCTGCGGCTGACAGCACGGGGCGGGCGCCAGGCAAGCGCGCCCGCCCCACCCGC
The DNA here is from genome assembly GCF_053604275.1 of Streptomyces sp. NPDC004051. Taxonomy (NCBI): domain Bacteria; kingdom Bacillati; phylum Actinomycetota; class Actinomycetes; order Kitasatosporales; family Streptomycetaceae; genus Streptomyces; species Streptomyces sp. NPDC004051. The sequence continues at coordinate 19,483 of NZ_JBSGHG010000034.1, forward strand.
CGCGCCCACCGCCTTTCTCCTCCCGCTTGGACACCACCATGACTTCCGTCCGCATACGGCGCCGCGCCCGGCGCGCCGCGTACTTCCTGGCCGCCACGGGGCTGCTGCTGGCGGCCTGCTCCACTCCCGCCACGGATCAGCACGCGGCCGTGCCCGATCCGGGGACCGGGCACCTGCACGGCCTGGGTGTCGACCCGGCCGACGGCGCCGTCTACGCCGCCGGCCACCACGGCGTCTTCCGCCTCGGCGGCGGCACGGCGGTCCGCGTCGCCGACCGCTACCAGGACACCATGGGCTTCACCGTCACCGGCCCGTCCACGTTCCTGGCCAGCGGCCACCCCGCCCCGGCCGACCCCGACGCCCGCTCCCCCCACCTGGGCCTGATCCGCAGCACGGACGCCGGCCGGACGTGGCGGACCCTCTCCGCCGAGGGCGAGGCCGACTTCCACGCCCTCCAGCAGGCGGGCGACACCCTCTACGGCTTCGACAGCCAGAGCGCAAAGGTGTGGGCCAGCACCGACGGCGGCCGCACCTGGGACATCCGGGCCGGCCTGCCGCTGCTCGACCTGGCCGCCCACGCCGACAGCCCCGCGACGGTGTGGGCGGCCACCGGCAAGGGCCTCGTCCACAGCACCGACGGCGCACGCAGCTTCCGGGCCGTCCCCGGCGCCCCGGCCCTGGTGACGGTCGACGAACCGGAGTCCGGGCTGCTGGTCGCCCTGGCCGCGGACGGCCGCGTGGTCACCAGCCGCGGCGGCCAGACATGGACCGAACAGGGCCGCCTGCCCACCGGCGGCGAGCCCACCGTGCTCACCGCCGCAACCGCCCGGCATCTGCTGGCCGCCGACAGCACCGACACCATCTACCAATCCACCGATGGTGGCCGCACCTGGACCGCGCTCCACCGGCCGTACAGCCAAGCGGAACGCCCCTAAAGTGCACCTGCCGAGATGGTCTGCCCATGAGACCCGCCGAGCCCGCAGCTGCGCTCACCCCCCAGGGCCAGGGCGGTGCGTCCGCAATGCATGCCGCCGGGCGCGCCGCAATGACGCTGCCCGTACCGGCCGGTTCGGCAACCCTCACAGGCGCAGCGCGCGGCGCAGGGGGTCGGTGAGTTCGGCGTACCTCTCCTCGGCCTGGGCGGGGTCGGTGCGGGCGGCGTCGGTGACGCAGCCGCGTACGGGGTCGTCGAGGAGGCCGAGGGCGACTTGCTGCGGGGCGCGGCCGGCGGCGCTGATCTGGGTGAGGACGTCGATGCAGGAGCGGTCGTCGGTGACCATGCGGGCGATGCCGCGTCTCTGGCCTTCGATCTTGTTCAGGCGGGCCAGACGGTCGGCGTGACCGGGCGCCCGGGTGTGCCCGTGGGCGTGGCGTGCGGTGGCGGGAGCGGTGGCCATCGGGTTTCGCCTCCCTCCTGTGTGCCGCCGGTCGTGGGGGCGGTGCAGTGGTCGGGGTCGGCGTCGAAGGCGGCGGCGCAGTGGGCGACGAGAGCGAGACGACGGCGAAGAAAACGCCCAGCCGCACGCCGCGCCGCCGCGCCTGGCCGTCGAGGAAACCCTGCGCACTGCCCAGCCGGCGCCTGAGCGGACGGCGGGCGCGGCGGTTCTTGCCGGCCGCCACGGGGGTACTCAACCCGATGATCGCCGGCATTGCCCTGGCGTTCTCGTCGGTCTTCGTCGTCGGTGACAGCCCGCGGCTGCGCCGCTTCCGCGCCGCCCGGCATCCTCAAGCGGCTGTTCTTCCGCACGGCTGACCCGCTCCGGCACCGCCTTCTCGGTGCCGGAGCGGGTCCCTGGGCGCGTCCCCGGTCGCCAAGGCGGTGCTCAGACCCGTACGCCCCACATGAACGGCATGCCGCTGGTGCTGATCGGCTCATAGCGCACGACGGCGCCCGGCTTGGGGGCGTGGAGGATCTGCCCGTTGCCCGCGTAGAAGCCGACGTGGCTCAGGTCAGTGCGCATGAGGATGAGGTCACCGGGCTTGAGATCGCTCAGGGAGTTGATCCGGGTGCCGATGTTGGCCTGGGCCTGGGAGGTGCGGGGGATGGAGATGCCCGCCTGGTTGAAGGCCCAGGAGGTCAGCCCGGAGCAGTCGAAGGAGTTCGGCCCGGTGGCGCCCCAGACGTAGGGCATGCCGACCCGGGACTTGGCCGCCTCGAAGGCGGAGGTCGCGCGCTGCGAGCCGCTGGCCTCGTTACCCAGCTCGACCCGCTCGCTGGCACGGTTGGCCCGCTCCTCCTCGGCGGCGATCTTGGCGCGCTCCTTGGCGGACAGCGTGTTGAGGAGCTTTTGGGCCTGGGCGAGCTTGCCCTGGATCTCCTGCTTCTTGTCCTTCAGCTCCTTGCGGGTGCTCCCGAGGTCCGCGAGCTTCTGTGAGGCCTCCTCGCGCTGCTGGGCGAGCGTGCGCTGCTTGGCCTGGATCTTCTTGAGTGTGCTGAGCTGCCGACTGCTGAGTTGGTCCAGGGCGGCGGCCTTGTCCAGGTAGCTGTCGGGGTCGGAGGAGAGGAAGAGCTGCACGGAGGGGTCCACCCCGCCGCTGCGGTACTGCGCGGTGGCCAGCGACCCCAGGCCGTCCCGCAGTGTGTTGAGCTCGTCCTGGCCGCGGGCCACTGTGTCCTGCAGGTTGGTGACCTGCTTCTGCAGTTTGTCGTGCTTCTCTTTGGCGCCGTTGTACTTCTCGGTCGCCTGGGTGGCCTGCTCGTAGAGCCGGTCGACCTCCGCCTTCACCCCTTTCTTGTTGGGGTCCGGCAGGGGATCGGCCTGAGCCGACTGTGCGGTGAGGGCCACTACCGCCGCGGCGGTGGTAGTGAGCACGGTCGTACGGGCGCGGGTGGGCTGCTTGGGACGACGGTGGGACGCCACGGGGGCGAGCTCCTTCTTCCTCGGCCGCCTGCCGGACATGGGGCCCGGCTCCGCGTGACCTCCGCGGACTCGGCGGTACCCCCGCCGCCACCCCGGATGGGCGGCCGACCGTGCGAAGGCTCGGAGACGGATACTAGTCAGCTAAACAACTTAGCTGCAATCTGGTGGGTCACAGAGGTTGTTGGGGCACCAGGCGAAGTAAGAGAAGGAACTCTTCAGGTGTATCGGCATGTCAGGCAGGTGCCCAGGCCCACTTGTATCGCTAGGTTCCTTAGCTGTCATGTGCCAGTCATGGACCCTGCGGGACAGCGACGGCCACGGTCGGCCGGGCCACTACGATGAACCCGTGCCGGTCCGGCACCGTCGGCAGTCCGGGGCGGAGGAACACGCGTGCGGCCACTGGGTGAGCTGGAGGCGGAGATCATGACCCGCCTGTGGGCCTGGGGGCGCCCGGCCACCGCGCGAGATCTCCTCGCGGACCTCACCAGGACCCGCCCCCTCGCCTACAGCACCGTCAAGACCGTCGCCGAGATCCTGTACCGCAAGGGCATGCTCCGACGGCAGAAGGAAGGGCGGGCCTGGCGGTACGAGCCCACCTGCACCCGCCAGCAGTACACCGCGGCGCTGATGCGCGACGCGCTGGGCGACAACCCCGACCCCGCCGGCACACTCCTGAGCTTCGTCGAGCGGATGTCGCCGGACGAGGTGGAGGCGCTACGCTCGGCCCTGCGGGCGGCACAGCGGAGGAACCAGACGTGACAGCGGCCCTGGCGCTCGCCGGATACGCCCTCCTGATCGGTGCCGTCGCCCCCACCGCGCTGGCCCGGGCCCGGTGGACCCACCACGCCCCCCGGCTGGCGATCCTCACCTGGCACGGACTGATGGCGACGTTCGTCATCACCGTCGCACTGATCCTCTACCACGTCGCCCTGCGAGAGCCGCACGTCCACGACGGGCTGCTCGGCCTGCTCACCGCCTGCGGCCTGCTCCCCGGCGCCGCAGTCTTCGGCCCGGCACCGCACACCGCCGCCGACCCTGCCGCCCTGCTGCCGCCGACCCTCGCCGTGCTTCTCCCCGGCGGCTGGTTTCTGCGCACGGTCTGGCGCACCCGGCGCGCCCAGCGCCGCCACCTGGCCATGCTCGCCATGGTGGGCCGCCCCTCCTTCGAGCACGATGCCGTCGTCGTCGACCATGACACCCCGGCCGTCTACTGCCTGCCCGGACGCTCCCGCCAGGTGGTCGTGACCGAAGGAGCGATCAAGACCCTCTCCCGCGAACAACTCCGGGCCGTGCTTGCACACGAGCGAGCCCATATCACCGGCCGGCACCACCTGTGCCACGCGGCCGCCGAGGCGTTCGCACACGCCTTCCCGAAACTGCCGCTCGCCCGGCACGCCCGCGAGCAGACCGCCCTGCTGCTGGAGATGGCCGCAGACGACCAGGCCCTGCGCTCCCACTCCCGGGAGACCCTGGCCACCGCGATGTGCGAGGTCGCGGCAGGCCAGACGCCCCGGGCGGCCTTCGGCGCAGGCGGGCCCAGCGCGGCCGTCCGGCTGCACCGCCTCCTCACCCCGAAAGCCACGCCGCACCGTGCGACGCGGCTGGCGATCGTCGGCTGCTCCGTCGCCGCCCCCCTGCTGCCGCTGCTCATCGCCTGCGGTCTGCTCGTGGGCTGACCGGGGCCGAGTTCCGTCGCCGCAGCTCATCCCGCCCCACCCTCGTACGGGCACCGGGCAGGAGCCGGCCGGCTTCGAGCCGCTGCGGGGCCCGGGCGGCGGCTCCCGGTGCGCCCGCCGGCCACCCGCCGGTCCGGGCGCCGTGCCCCTATAGCCGCGCTTCCGTGTGTGTCCCCGGGGGAGTGGGTACTGAAGACATCTCGTTCCACACAGCGCTTTTCTGCCTGAGGAGGAACGGCCGTGTCCCACTCGGCGGACGCCCACCACCCCCCGCACCCCCTGGCCGCCGCGGACAAGGAGCGCAGCACGGCGGTGCTGGACGTGCGCGGCATGGTGCGGGCGTCCCAGCAGAGCACGGTCGCCGCTGCGCTGGGCCGGCGTCCGGGCGTGCTGGAGGTGGAGGCCAACCCGGTGGCGCAGTCGGCCACGGTGGTCTACGACCCGCGGCGCACCTCGCTGGCCGAGCTGCGCCGGTGGGTGACCGAGTGCGGCTACCACTGCGCGGGCCAGTCGGTGCCCGCCCACCTGTGCGACCCGATGGAGGAGCCCGACCCGGCCGACGAGCCCGCCGGACATGCGAGTCGTGGCACGGGGACGGCCGTGGCACCCGGGCCGGCGGAACACGCCGGGCACGGCGCCGGGACGGCCGGGCCGGCCGAGCGCGTCGACCACGAACGGCATGAGCGGCACGCGGAGCACGAGGGCCACGCCAGGCCAAAGGGAGAGCTCTCGCCGCACGAGGCGATGGGCCACGGCGGCCACGGCGGGATGTCCATGGCGGCGATGGTGGCCGACATGCGCAACCGCTTCCTGGTGGCGCTGGTCTTCTCCCTCCCCATCGTGCTCTAGTCGCCGATCGGCGAGGACGTGCTGGGCCTGCACGTGCCGGTGCCCTTCGGCCTGCGGCAGGACGTGTGGGCGCTGCTGCTGAGCCTGCCGGTGATCTTCTACTCGTGCACGATCTTCTTCGACGGCGCGGGGCGGGCCCTGCGCAACCGCACCCTGGACATGATGGTGCTGGTCGCGGTCGCCATCAGCGCCGGCTGGCTGTACTCCCTGGTCATCACCCTCACCGGGGGCGGGGAGGTCTTCTACGAGGCGGCCACCGTCCTGGCCGCCTTCGTGCTGCTCGGCCACTGGGTGGAGATGCGCGCCCGCGGCGGCGCCAACGACGCGGTGCGCACCCTGCTCGACCTGGCCCCGCCCAAGGCGCTGGTCATCCGCGACGGGGAGCCGGTGGAGGTGCCCACCGCCGAGATCGCCGCCGGCGACCTGCTGCTGGTCCGCCCCGGCGCCAAGGTCGCCGTCGACGGTGTGGTCGAGGAGGGCGAGAGCGAGGTCGACGAGTCGATGGTCACCGGCGAGAGCCTGCCGGTGCACAAGGCACCCGGTGACCAGGTGGTGGGCGCGACCATCAACACCCACGGCACGCTGCGGGTCCGCGCCACCAGGGTCGGCTCCGACACCGCGCTGGCGCAGATCGTCAAACTCGTCCAGCAGGCCCAGAACTCCAAGGCCCCAGGCCAGCGGCTGGCGGACCGGGCCGCCTTCTGGCTGGTCTTCGTCGCCCTGGTCGGCGGCGCGGCGACGCTGGCCGTCTGGCTGCTGGCCACCGACCGCTCCTTCGGCACCGCGATGCTGTTCGCCATCACCGTCGTGGTGATCACCTGCCCGGACGCGCTGGGCCTGGCCACCCCGACCGCGATCATGGTGGGCACCGGCCTGGACGCCAAGCGGGGCGTGCTGTTCAAGAACGCCGCCGCCCTGGAGACCGCCGCAAGCATCCACACCGTGGTGATGGACAAGACCGGCACCCTCACCCGGGGCGAACCCGAGGTCACCGACGTGCTCACCGCCGGGGGCCGGCAGGAGGACGAACTGCTGCGGCTGGTCGCCGCGGTGGAACGCGAGTCCGAGCACCCGCTGGCGGCAGCCATTGTCCGTCACGCCCAGGCGCGCTCGATGGCCTCGGCGAGCGCCCAGGAGTTCGTCAACATTCCCGGCCACGGCGCGACCGCCACCGTCGACGGCCGCCGGGTCGCGGTCGGCAACCGCCGCCTGATGGAGCGGGAGGGCGTCGACCTCGGCCCGCTGGCCGCCCGCCGGGACGAGCTGGCCGCCGGCGGACGCACCGCCGTCGACGGCCGGGCGGCGGGCCTGATCGGCCTCGCCGACGCACCCCGCCAGACCTCGGCCAAGGCGGTGGCCGAACTGCGCTCCCTGGGCGTGGAGACCGTCATGCTCACCGGCGACAACCGGGCCACCGCCGAGCACACCGCCGCCCGGCTGGGCATCGACACCGTCATCGCCGAGGTCCTGCCCGGCGACAAGGCGGCCAGGATCGCCGAACTCCAGCGGGACGGCCGCAGGGTCGCCATGGTCGGCGACGGCGTCAACGACGCCCCGGCACTCGCCCGGGCCGACCTGGGCATCGCCATCGGCGCCGGCACCGACGTCGCCATCGAGACCGCCGGCCTCGTCCTGATGCGCTCCGACCCCCTCGACGTCCCCACCGCCCTGCGCCTCGGCCGCGGCACGCTGCGCAAGATGCGGCAGAACCTCGGCTGGGCCATCGGCTACAACGCCGTCGCCCTGCCGATCGCCGCGGGCGTCTTCGAACCCGCCCTCGGCCTGGTCCTCCGCCCCGAGATCGCCGCCCTGTCGATGTCCGGCTCCAGCGTCATCGTCGCCCTCAACGCCCTCGCCCTCAAACGCCTCCGCCTGCCCGAAGCCCCGCCCCCGCCCGCCGCGCCGCCGCAGAAGGCCCCGGCCCGCCCGGTCACCGCGGGGAGCCCCTCCGGCGGCGCACGGTGAGACGCCGCGCCGCCGGCCGCAGTGCCCGTCTGCACCCCGGGCCGCAGCGGCTGCTGCGCCCTTGTCACCGTGGCGACGGGCGAGTGCCGGCGTGGGGCCGAGTCCCCGGCCCCTTCCAGCGGCCCCGGACGTGCCGCGCTCGCCCTGAGGCGCGCCGGGCGCTCGAGGTCTGCGGGCTGCCGGGCGAATAGGCCGCGGGGCGAGGGGAACGGTGCACGCCGCATGGTGCGGCCTGACCCCGGAGCAGGCCCTGCAGCAGGCTCCGGAGGAGGCGCGGCAGGAGATCGCGGCCATGGAGGAGGAGTCGCGCCGCACGATGGCCGAGCTGCGCGAGGTGCCGCGGGGAAGCAGTTCGACATCGAGTTCGCGCGGCGGATCATTTCCCACCACAAGCTCGGGGATCATCGAGTTCATCAAGGTGCAGCCACGGGCCGACCACCCCGCTGGTTTTGTTCGTGAGTGGTGGTTCTGGCACATATTCCGTGAGCGATCTTGAGTCCGGCCTCCCCGGACCCCAACGACGCGTGGTCCTCGCAGCTCACGTAACGCGCGCGCCTCCTGCCGGCGAGAGCCAGCAGGATCTTTCACGGAATGTGTGCCAGAACCCGAGTTTGGGAGGCGCCTGCACGCTTGCAAGGCAGTGCCGGGATGCTCTTGCTGAAGGTGCTGGTCAACGGTGTACGTGGCGATCGGGTCTGGGCCACCCATTCCGGGTGGCCCAGACCCTCAGTGCGGCTACGAAGCCTTGACCATCGTCTTGCCGCAGCAACACGTCGGGTTCTGCTGGCCGCCGCACGTCGACGGGGCGCCCTTGGTCACCGTCAGCTCGCACCCGCAGTTCTCATCGGGGCAGCGGTAGACCTCTCCCTCACGGAACGGCATCGCTCTCACCTCCACTTTTCGCGTTCTGATCCGTCACGAGCGACGCTAGAACCTGGCCCCAGGGTCAAGGTCAACACTGGGCGGCGAAGGAGGAACGATCATGGCGTTGCAGGGACTGACTATCGGGCAGGCCGCGCAGACCGCAGGGCTCACCCGCAAGGCCGTCCGTGTCTACGAGGCCAAGGGGCTACTGCCCAAGGCCGAGCGCAGCACGGCCGGCTACCGGCTCTACACCCAGGACGACGTCGAACTGCTGACCTTCATCCGCCATGCTCGAACCCTCGGACTCCGCCTCGAAGACGTCCGCGAGGTTCTCGAGATCCGCCGCGGCGGCACACCGCCCTGCGACGCCGTCCGCGACCTGCTCGACGCACGCATTGCAGAGATCGACGCCACCGTCAACGACCTCATCGCCCTCCGCGAGAACCTCGCCGACACTCGGCGAGCAGCTGACGACCGCCCTTACGGAGAGCCTTCTACCGTCTGCTCGATCATCGAAGACGCCTGAGGGGGCCGGGGCCGCTGGCCCTCGCCCACGCCAGTGCCGTCATTTCTCATCAACATCCACGACCCAGTTGATCGCTGGACGACTCCGGAACCCGTCGACAAACGCTGTCCCTTGGGGGTTCTGGCACACATTCCGTTTGCGCCGTGAGGCACTGCTGGTTCGAGTGGAGGTGGAAGGCCTGCACCAACTCGCTGTCGCAGCAGTCGGGTTGAAGCTGAGGGCAGCCTGATCCGGGTGATGCCGGGGAGGGCGAGAGCGGCCCTGACAACGCCGGGACGCGACCAGTACTGCCAGATGGGGCGGGTCCGGCAAGCGTGATGGAGAGGAGTACGCGAGAAACCGGCGTTTTACGTCTCTTAAAGTGCCTCCGGCTCAAACCTGGCGGATCAGGACCGGTAGCGGTGCGTATGCAGGTCACTCTTTCGGGTGGTCTGCCAACTCTTGGGCCGGTCTACGAAAGCCGGCCGGGAGGCCACGAGGAAAGCCTGCGGCGTACTCGTGGCGATGCCGCAGGGACACAGCCGGGCTCCTCCTTCATCGAGCGAACCACAGTGAACACGGGAACCGTCCCGAACCTCGCCCTGCCACCTGCCTCCAGCAGGCTCGGCCTTGGGGACCATCGGAACAGCCATTAGCGCTAAGCCGGTGATCTTGGTCCCTGGGCCGTCGCCCGCGCGCCACCGCCCTCAGTCCTCATCTCCCGCTGTCGTCTCGCTGACGAGCCTGAGGGCGGGGCGCTGTGGGGCGAACTCGCCGAGTTCCAGCGCCGCCTCGCGCCAGTTGGCGGCGAGCTGAAGCAGCCGTTCGCTGTCCTGGCGGTAGCCGGGCGGAGGGGTGTCCGGGACAGCGGGCCACAGGATGGTGGCGGCGAACCGGAGCCCGTGCATGGCCGCGGTGGCGTGAGCGTCGATGCTCCCGCCTTCCAGGCGCCGCAGCATGTCGAGCCGGGTGGCGGCGGCGAGGAGTTCGTCGTAGACCTTCGCGTATTCCTGCGCGCGTACGGCGTGGAGGTCATCCACGTCGGGTGCCTGCGGCGTTCGGGTGGGGCTGGGCCTGGAGCCGTTCGCGCAGGTCGATCTCCTCGGCGGTGAGCGGTTCCCCGGCCTGGCGGATGCGGACGGACTTGGGCCGCAGCGGCAGGCCGTCGTCCGCCGCGGTGGCCTCGGCCTCGGCGAGCGCCCGGTACAGCGAGGCGACCGAGGGGGACTTGCCCGCGTTCTTCCCGACCTTGATGGTGAGCTTCTTCGCGATCTCGGGGACGGGGACGCCCTTGTCCTTGAGGGCGACGGCGAAGGTGAGCATGTCGTCGTCGATGACCTTCGGCCGCCCGCCGTGGTTGCCCTTGGACGCGGCGATGACCTGGCCTTCGAGGGTCTTCTCCCGGATGTAGTTGCGCTCGATCTGCCCGGCGACGGCGAGCACGGCGAAGAACATGGCGCCCATGCCGTTGGGGTCGTAGATCCCGGTGAGGGGGCCGGTGAGGAGTTCGAGCTGGATGCCGCCGGCTTGGAGCTCGGCGGACAGCGTCATCAGCTCGGCCGCGTTCCTGGCCAGACGCTTCAGCTCGTGCACCGTGAAGATGACCGGCGTCTCGGGTGCGGCCTCCTTGAACTGGTGGGCCAGCGCGAGCGCCTTCTCCAGCTCGGGCCGCACCTTGATCCTGGTGCTGATCTGCTCCTTGAAGACCTTGTGGCACTCGGCCCGGTGGAGGGCTTCGAGCTGGCTCGCCAGTTCCTGCCGGGCGGTCGATGTCCTCGCATACCCGATCCTGACCGGTCGCTCGGTGCGGGGCGCGGGCACGACGGCGAGCGCCGGTTGCTGCTTCCACGCGCGGCCGGGGAGCCGGTCGGCGGGGACGGGGACCTCCAGTTCCTCGCGGAGCGCGGGGACGAGGACGAAGCGCGGGGTGTGGTACTTCGCGGCGGTCTTCCCGCCCCGGGTGCGGCAGGCGCTGCCGGCGGGCGCGTCACAGTTCGGGCAGTCGTGACGTTCTACCGCAAGTGCGGCCTGATCGGGCGTCAAATCCATGGACGCAGTCTCTCAGAAGTGCCTCGCACAACATGCCGGTTTCGAGAGGACTTTTGCGAACAGCGACCTGCGGAAATGTGATCACTGAGGGGCCGTTCTCAGAACTCTCACAGATGGTCATTTGTGCGAGACCTCGCCTCGCTCCCTCTCTTCACGAGTCGTGGGCGGCACGGGAGTGCTTGGCCACGCCAGTACCCGCCAGGTCTGCCCCGGCGTGGTCACGAGGGCAGACCTGCGGGCTCCGCTGGCCGGCTACTCCGCCTTGACCATGGTCTTGCCGCAGCAGCACGTCGGGGCCTGCTGGCCTCCGCAGGTCGCCGGGGCGCCCTTGGTCACCGTCAGCTCGCACCCGCAGCTTTCATCGGGACAGCGGTAGACCTCTCCCTCACGGAACGGCATCGCGCTCACCTCCATCTTTTCGCGTTCTGATCCGTCACGAGCGACGCTAGAACCTGGCCCCAGGGGCAAGGTCAAGACTGGGAGACAAGGAGGAACGATCATGGCGATGCAAGGACTGACCATCGGGCAGGCGGCTCGGGCCGCAGGGCTCACCCGCAAGGCGGTACGGGTCTACGAGGGCAAAGGGCTGCTGCGGCAGGCGGAGCGGACCCTGGCCAGCTACCGGCTCTACACGCCCGACGACGTCGAGCTCCTGACGTTCATCCGCCAGGCCCGCACCCTGGGGCTCCACCTCGACGACGTCCGCGAGGTGCTGGAGATCCGTCGCGGCGGGACGCCCCCATGCGATGCGGTCCGTAGCCTTCTCGACGCGCGCATCGCCGAGATCGACGCCACCGTCAAGGATCTCCTGGCCCTGCGGCAGACGCTCACCGAAACTCGCCAGGCCGCCGACGACCGCCCATGCGGGGAGCCGTCCACCGTCTGCTCGATCATCCAGGACGCCTGAGTTCTGGGGTGGACTGCTGTCGCCGGTCCGACGGCGTGACGTCGTCTCGTGACCGTCCGCCCGACCGCCGCCCGGCCACCGCTGTTCAAACTGCCAGCCAAACGCTGCTGCAGAACGGGAACAAAGCCACCGCGCGGCAGGGCGGAGCTCAGCGGCGGTGACCCTTGGTGCTGTCTTCGGTGCGTGTCGGCGAACAGCAGGCATCGCGGCCGGAACGGCGGCGACGGACGACGGTGGCGGCAGGGGCCGCGGCCGCGGCCGCCAGGACGACGACGGCAGTGGCGATCACCCAGGGGTTGCCGAGGAGGCCGCCGATTCCGGCGAGGGCGCCGGCGGCGACGAGGGCGGGCCCGGCACAGCAGATGACCATCAGGACGGCGGCGCCGATCCCGGCCGCCATCGTGCCGGTGCCGGAGCTCTTCTTGTCATGGCCTGGGGGGCGGTCGGTGATGGGCATGGCGGGTCGCTCCTCGCGGTCAGTCCTGGTTTTCGGGGATGCGGGTGCAGCAGGTCAGGGCGGCGGTGTTGTCCGCGGCCAGGGAGCGGGCGAGCACGAGCAGGTCGGCGACGCGCGGGTCGCCGACGGAGTAGCGCAGTTTCTTGCCGTCGCGGCGGGCGGTGACGTAGCCGCAGTCGGTGAGGCAGGACAGGTGCACCGAGACGCGCGGCTGGGAGATGCGGGCGTGGGCGACGCAGTCGGCGGAGGTGCGCTCGCCTCGAAGGATGTACTCCAGCAGCTTCAGGCGGGTGGGGTCGGCCAGGGCGCGGAAGAACTTCGCCACCGTGTCCAGATGGGTACACGGCAGCTCCTGCACACCCTCTCGGACAGGAGGGGCGGGGGCGCGGTTGCTCATGTGGGCCTCCACAACTAGAACTATTCGCCTAACCGCATAGTATGGCCTCAAGGGCTATTCGGGAAAGCGCATAGAACGGTTCCGGTCACACGGAGCCGCAGGCGAGGAGGTGCTGTGGTGAGCGCAGCGGACAACGGTTTCGATCTGGCGGTCATCGGTTCGGGCGGTGGGGCGTTCGCCGCCGCGATCGCCGCGCGGCGCAAGGGCCGCTCGGTGGTGATGGTCGAGCGGGCCACCACCGGCGGCACGTGTGTGAACACCGGCTGCGTGCCGTCCAAGGCGCTGCTGGCCGCGGCCGAGGCCCGCCGCAGCGCGCTGGAGGGGCAGCGTTTCCCCGGCATCCGGACCGAGGCCGGTCCGGTGGACTTCGACGCGCTGATCGACGGCAAGGACAAGCTGGTCCAGGAGATGCGGGCACAGAAGTACACGGACCTGGCCGCCGAGTACGGCTGGGACATCCTTGAGGGCACCGCCCGCTTCACCGGCGACTGGGACAATCCCGCCCTGGAAGTGGCGCCGGCCGACGGCGGCGGCAGCGGCCGGATCGAGGCCGCGCACTATCTGATCGCCACCGGCTCGACCCCGTGGGCGCCGCCCGTCGACGGGCTTCAGGAGGCCGGCTACCTGACCTCCACCACCGCGATGAACCTGGACGTACTGCCCGAAAGCCTGCTGGTCCTGGGGGCGGGGTACGTCGGGCTGGAGCAGGCCCAGCTGTTCGCCCGCCTGGGCACCAAGGTGACCGTGGTGGCCCGCAGCCGCCTGACCTCCGGCGAGGAACCCGAGATCTCCGCCGCCCTTCAGGACGTCTTCGCGGACGAGGGCATCACAGTCCACACCCGCACCCGCCTGACCGCGGTGCGCCGGGACTCGGGCGGGATCGTGGCGACCGCCCGCACCGGCGATGGCCGCGAACTCCAGCTACGCGCCACACATCTGCTGGTGGCCACCGGCCGCCGTCCGGTCACCGATGACCTGGGCCTGGAGGCGGTCGGGGTGGAAACCGGCGAGCGCGGTGAAGTCGTCGTCGACGAGCAGCTGCGCACGGCGAACCCGCGGATCTGGGCGGCCGGGGACGTCACCGGGCATCCCCAGTTCGTCTACGTCGCCTCCGCCCACGGCGCGCTCGCCGTCGACAACGCCTTCGACGGCGCCGGGCGCACGGTGGACTACCACCACCTGCCGCGGGTCACCTTCACCAGCCCGGCCATCGCCTCCGCCGGCCTGACCGACGCCGAGGCCATCGCCCAGGGCTACACGTGCGACTGCCGCGTCCTGCCATTGGAGTACGTGCCGCGTGCGCTGGTCAACCGCGACACCCGCGGCCTGATCAAGCTCGTCGCCGACGCCTCCACCGGCCGCCTGCTCGGAGCGCACGTGCTGGCCGACGGCGCCGGTGACGTCATCGCCGCCGCCGTCTACGCCCTGGCGGGCGGGATGACCGTGCAGCAGATGGCCGACCTGTGGTGCCCGTACCTGACCATGGCCGAGGGCCTGAAGCTCGCCGCCCAGACCTACACCCGCGACGTCACCAAGCTCTCCTGCTGCGCCTCCTGACCTCTTGCCCCCTGAAAGGCACGACACCATGGACACCGATCCCGGCCGGCTCGCCGCCCGACTCACCCAAGCCTTCAGCGCCGCGAGCAGCGCACAGGCCCGCCCGTGGCTGTGGCGCACCCTGCTGAAACTCCTCAGCCAGGGCCGGCCCGTCACCACCGGCGACCTCATCGAGGCCACCGGCCGCAGCGAAGAGGAGATCCGCGAGGCACTGGCCACGCTGCCGGACACCGAATACGACCCGGCCGGGCGCGTAGTCGGCAGCGGCATCACCCTCATCCCCACCCCGCACCGCTTCACCGTCGACGGACGCCGGCTGTACACCTGGTGCGCCCTGGACACCCTGATGTTCCCCGCCGTCCTGGGCCGCCCTGCCCAGGTCACCTCCCCCTGCCACGCCACCGGCACGCCCGTCCGGCTCACCGTGCAGGACGACCGGATCAAGGACCTGGAGCCGGCCACCGCGGTCCTCTCCCTCGTCACCCCCGACGACGTGACGTCCGTGCGCTCGGCGTTCTGCAACCAGGTCCACTTCTTCGCCTCCGCCGAGGCCGCCGCCCCGTGGCTTGCCCAGCACCCCCAGGCCACTGCCGTACCCGTCGAGCAGGCCCTCGCCGTCGGCCGCCCGCTCACCACCACGTTCCAGGACCCGGACCAGGCCGGATGCTGCCGCTGACCCCCACTTGCCGGACAGCCCGAGGACGACCACAGGGCTCACTCCTGCCCGTCGTCGTCCTCGTCCAGCTCGACCGTTTCCGGGTCGCGCAGCGGCCGTAGACCGCCGCCCGCCGGGGTGGAGGCGGTGAAGCTGTAGCGGCCCAGGACGTTGAGGTTCTTGTGCTTCAGAGGGGACAGTCGCGCCACGTCCTCGTCCCGGATCTCGTGGCCCTCGGCGCGGAGCTGAGCGACAGCGGCGTCGATGTACCGCGTGGTCCACAGCACCACGGCGTTGAGGACCAGGCCGAGCGAGCCGAGCTGGTCTTCCATCCCGTCCCGGTACGCCTGGTGGATGGTGCCCTTCTTGCCGTGGCAGATCTCGCGGGCCAGCTTGTGGCGGGACTCCTGGACGGTGAGCTGCTTGTGCATCTGCCGCCGGTAGGTGTCGTCCATGGGGTCGACTACGGCGAGCAGGTGCAGCGTCTTCGCGATCCGCCCGTACTCGGCGAACGCCTGCCCCAGCGGGGTCGGGTGGCCCCCACGGCCGAACATCCGCAGCAGGTCATACGCCCTGACCTGGTTGGTGACCAGGGAGCCGGCCACCCGCAGCATGTCCGGCCAGTGCGTGATCACCTTCTTCACGTTCACCTTGTTGCGGGCGATGGCCTCCAGCGGCCCGTACCCGCCCGCCGCCTCGGCGCCGGGCATCTGGGCCTTCCAGAACCGCTGGTCCTCCAGATCCTTGAAGCGTGGAGAGAACCGGTAGCCGAGCATCTTGAAGATGCCGAACACCATGTCGGAGTACGAGGCGTTGTCGGTGGCGACCATCTCCGGCTTCACCCCGCCGTCCAGGTTCAGCAGCGCGTCGAGGATGAACAGGGAGTCACGCGGCGTGCCGGGCACCACCATCTGCCCGATACCGATCACCTGGTCATTGATCGCGTTCAGCCAGGTGATGCCCTTCTTCTTCGCGAAGTACTTCGGCGAGGGTGCGGCGTTGATCGTCCGCGTGGGCACGACGAAGCGCAGGCCGTCGACGGAGGCCAGCAGGCCCTTGCCCCAGAACTCCACGACCGGCACCCGCCCCTGGGCCTCGATCAGGGCGGCGTTCGCCGCGGCGATGGTGTCGGACCGCAGGTAGGCCGCACTGGACAGCGCGGCCCGCGGTGCGACCTCCTCCAGCGCCGCCCACAGCGCGGCCACGTCGACATCGCAGCCGGTCTGCTCGATGAGCTCCAGCTCCTCGATGAACACCGCTGCCGCCCTCGCCACCAGCCGCGATGCCTTCTCCAACTGCGGCAGGGTCGACAGGCGCTGCTTGTCCGTGGACCGCTTCGCGGCACTGATCAACCGGGTGGCCATCAGGATCTCGAACAGGTCCAGCGCGTCGTCGATCGCCTTCGCCTCCAGGTAACGCATCACCGCGGTGAGCATCGCCGTGCGCTTGGGCTCCGAGGCCCGCTCCAGCTTCGCCGCCTTCGTGCCCAGCCCGTAGCGGGCCAGCGCGGACAGCCGGTTCGGCGGGATCTTGTCCAGCTTCACCCGCCCCAGATGGAAGGCTGCGATGTCCTCGACCCGCTGCAACGCGCCCTTCATCGCCGTGCCCGTGGTCCGCGTCGGCGGCCGGCGCATCCGCTCCAGCTCCGAATACCGCTTGCCCTCCGGCGTCTTCAGCGTGGCCACCAGATCCCCCGGCAGCGCCGCGTCCGCCCGCCGGACCTCCTTGGCGACCGTGGCGTGCAGCCGTTCCTCCGCGATTCTGCGGACCTCGGCGACCTGCCGGGCCAGCACGCTCACCCCCGGCAGCAGCACCCGGTTGCGGCGCAGCCAGCCCACCGAATGATCGAACAGGGCCTTCGGCCCCTCGGCGTGCGCCGTCCATGCCCGCCCGTGCAGGAACGATCGGAACTTCCGGCCCTGAGCGTGGTCCTCGTACTGGTGGTAGCCGTACGCCTCGCGTATCTCCCACGCGTGCTCGTACGCCGTCATCTGCCGCTCGGTGTACCGCTTGATCTGAGAGGCATCCTCGACCTCCAGCTGCGCGGCCAGGTGCTCCACCACCGGCCACGGCACGGCCAAGGGGTCCTCCAGGAACAGCCCGATGTACCTCACCGTGCACATCTGGAGAGCGAAGCCGAGGCGATTGTGGTCACCACGCCGCTTCGCGATCAGCTTCCGGTCCTCGTCATCGAGGAAGAAGAACCGCTCCAGCTCAGGTCTCGTCGGCTCATCCGCGAACGATCCGAACGCGGTGGCCTGCTCATCAGTCAAAAATTCCACGGGCATATCGCGGACGTATCCAGCCGCGGCGAACGAACGTGGATCTTCCGCCGAACACCCCCGACGAGCCGATCATGTGTGCTAGACGATCATGATCAAGTGCTTAGCGCTAATGACTGTTCCGTTGGTCCCCAAGGCCGAGGCTGGCGGGGCTGGGCGCATCGACCGCCGATCGGTTGGGGACGGGGCGGAGCCGCCGTAGTACTCCGAGGCCGGGAGAGCCGGCCACATGGGGAAGGGCGGCAGCGGTATCGAGAAGGGAAGGACGCTGCAATGCCGGAAGATGCCCCGCCGAATGGCGGAGCTTTGGGTCCTCGGGCCCGGGTACTGGGGATGCAGACCAAGCTTCACCGTTGGACGGTGGCCGATCCCGGCCGCCGGTTCGATGACCTGTTCAACCTCGTGCACGACCCGTCGACGCTGTTGGTGGCGTTCGACCGGGTCGCGGGCAACCAGGGAGCCCGGACCCCAGGCGTCGACGGTCTGACCGCGATAGACGTCGAGGAGTCGATCGGTGTTCCCGGGTTCCTGAACGGCCTGCGGGCCGCCCTCAAAGACGGCTCGTTCCGTCCGCTGCCGGTGCGGGAACGCAGCATTCCCAAGCCCGGAGGCTCGGGGAAGGTCCGCAAGCTCGGGATTCCGACGATCGCGGACCGGGTCGTTCAGGCGGCGCTGAAGCTGGTGCTGGAACCGATCTTCGAGGCCGACTTCACGCCGGTCTCCTACGGGTTCCGGCCCCGACGGCGGGCCCAGGACGCGATCGCCGAGATCCACTATTTCGGCACCCGTGGTTATCGCTGGGTGCTGGATGCGGACATCGAGGCGTGCTTCGACTCGATCGACCACACGGCCCTGATGGACCAAGTGCGTCGCCGGGTGAAGGACAAGCGTGTCCTGGCGCTGGTCAAAGCCTTCCTCAAGGCCGGAGTCCTCACGGAACTCGGCGAGAGCAGGGAGACACTGACCGGCACCCCGCAGGGCGGCATCCTGTCCCCGCTGCTGGCGAACATCGCCCTGTCGGCGCTCGACGAGCACCTGCACGGGCCATGGCAGTCGGGCGGGACGATGGCCACCGAGGGCAAACGCGCCTACCGGCGCCGTAAGGGTCAGCCCACGTGGCGGGTCGTCCGCTACGCGGACGACTTCGTCGTCCTGGTGCACGGCACCGAGGCCGACACCGCGGCACTGCGCGAGGAAGTCGCCGACGTGCTCGAACCCCTCGGCCTGCGTCTGTCGCAGGCCAAGACCCGGATCACGCACATGAGCGACGGTTTCGACTTCCTGGGCTTCCGCCTCCAGTGGAAACGCAAGGGAGGCACGACCAGATGGCACGTCTACACCTTCATCGCCGACCGGCCCATCCGGTCGCTGAAGGCGAAGATCCGTGCCCTGACAGGCAGGACATCGCAGCAGGATCTCGCCGCCGTGCTGATCAGACTCACTCGGATCATGCGCGGTTGGGCCAACTACTTCAAGCACGCGGTCGCCAAGCATGTCTTCGACAGGCTCGACGCTCTCGTGTGGTGGCGTCTGATCCGCATGCTGCGGGAGCGTCACCGGTGGAGTTGGGGCGACGTCCGCCGCCGGTTCACCACCCCCACCGGGCGGTGGCGACCCATTGCGGCGGACGGGATCGAGCTGTTCCGGATCGCGTCGGTCACGGTCAGCCGTTACCGATACCGGTCCGGCGCGATCCCCAACCCCTGGCAGCCTGCTAACCCCGTCTGACGGCAGAGACCGTGGAGAGCCCGTTGCGTTGAGAGGCGCACGGCGGGTTCGGCGAGAGGTCCGGAGAAACGGACCGGGAGCGATCCCGGCACCGCGCTCCGGGCCTACTCAGCGAAAGATCCTGCTGGCTCTCGCCGGCAGGAGGCGCGCGCGTTACGCGAGCTGCGAGGACCACGCGTCGTTGGGGTCCGGGGAGGCCGGACTCAAGATCGCTCACGGAATGTGTGCCAGAACCCCTTGGGATGAACGAAGCCACCCAGCTGAAGGTGGCGGCGACTACGGGGATTGTCAGCCAGGAGGCGCAGAGCGCGGACTTCCGCACCTGGCTGTCCGGACAGGCGCGGTGACGTACCGGGCCGCGAGGAAACGGGGGTGGGCCGGCGCCTTTCGTTCCGGGCCGCCCCCTGATGCTGTCCGTGGAGTCCCGAGCAGACGGCTGCCGTGTAGAGCGTGCCGGGTGACGGGGGCGGCCCGCCCTGGCTAGTGGCTGCCGTCCGACATCGCCAGGCGTCGGGTGAAGGTCTTGCCGTCGTCCTTGGACTCGTAGACGCCGCCGGCGGTGGCGGCCAGAACATGGTCGGGGCCGACCGCGGTCAGGGCCTGGGGCTGCCCGCCGGGCACGGTGCCGGCCTTGGTCCAGCTCTTGCCGCCGTCAGTGCTGCGGTGCAGCGCGCCGTCGAGGTCGATCCCGTACAGCTCGCCCTGCTCGGCCCAGGACAGGTAGGCCATGACCGGCCCGGCGCCGCCTGTGAAGGTCTTGCCGCCGTCGGTGCTCTTGGCGACGCCGTTCTCGGTGGTGGCCAGGACGGTGCCGGGGGCCTCGGGGCTGACGGCGATGTCCAGGGCGGCCAGTTCGGCGCGGTCCTTCCAGTTCTTGCCGTCCTTGCTGACGCGCAGCAGTCCATTGGTGCTGTCGTAGCCATAGATGGTGCCGTGCGCCCGTTCCAGGGCGTGGAAGTCGGCCTTGCCGGCGAGGGAGAGGGGCTGCCAGGTCTTCCCGGCGTCGGTGCTCTTGATCAGGCCGCGGTTGGCGTGGTCGTCGCTGCCCGCGGCGGGGTGGCCGCTGCCGAGGAAGGTGTCGGTCCCGGTGATGGTGAAGCCCATGTAGTCGGCGGTGTCCCCCGTGCGTTTGGCCGATCCGTTGCCGTCCACGGCGATGACGCCGTGGTGGGTGGCGACGTAGAGCTTCTTGTCGCCGGGGTTGATGCCCAGACCGTGGACGTGGCTGATCTCGATGCCGGACGTGGGGGACTGCTCGGTGGAGGAACCTTCGGGGGTGTCCGAGTCGGTGGAGCAGCCGGTCAGGACGGCCGCCAGCAGGGTCGCCGCGGCGATCGGGGAACGGAAGCGGACAGACATCAAAGATCCTCGCGTTGGTGCGGTGTGAGACCGGCCGAGGTATGCCGGTACGGCCGGGTCGGGGCGGGTTCGCGTCTGAGGCCAACCTAAACGGCTCGTTGTCCGGGTCTGTGCGGAGGGCGCCGCAGATGGCCTGCTGGCCCGCCGACACCGGACCCGTCCCGCCGTGGTGTCACCGCGCGAATCGGTGTCCTACCCTGGTCGAGCTGTTCAGTTCGGCGACGAGGGCCTTGGCCTTGGCCCGTACCGCCTGGTGGTTCTCCGCTGCCCCGATGGCCCTCGCTGCCTCGCTGAGCATCCGGAGCAGCACCGGTGTAACCGGGGCTCGGCCGGAGCCGGGTCTCATCCGCCTCGGCGAGTTTCCGCGGCGCCCGCCGCGTCCCCACTCTCGTCCCGGCCGGCGGCGCCGCCCTCGTCGGGCCCATCGGCGACCAGCTCCGCGACCATCTCACCACCGCGAACGGAGCCGAACAGAAGAGCCACGGAAGGGAGGGACGCCGTGAAGGCCGCTTTGACCGCCGCCGACCTGCGCCGCGTGGCGAACCATCCGGCCACTCGCTGCCTACTGGCCTGCCTGTTCACCGCCGTGGCGCGCCGGGCGCAGCACCCGTCCCGAACCCCTGCCCGGCAGGAGCCTGCTCGTCTTGACGGTTTCCCGCACGGCCACGGGGTGGGCCGCCGCAACGCTTCCGTCGTGGCGGCCCGCCCCCATTGCCGAGCCGGGGGCCGGCAAGAGATCAGCCCAGAGTGGCGAGGAGTTCGTTGCACGCCTGCTCGCAGCGGCGGCACGCCTCGGCGCAGATCCGGCAGTGCTCGTGCATGTCGGCGTGGCGCTCGCACTCCTCCGCACAGGACTTGCAGACCGTGGCGCAGGCCTGGAGCTGGGCGCGGGTGATGTTGGCGTCGTAGCCGGTGTGCCGGGAGAGGATCTTGCCGGTGGCCTCGCAGATGTCCGAGCAGTCCAGGTCGGTGCGGATGCACTTGCGCAACTCGGCGATTTTGTCCTCGGACAGGCAGGCGTCCGCGCAGGCCGTGCAGGCCTGCGCGCAGTCGAAGCACGCGGCGATGCAGCGCTCCAGTGCCTCGCGATTGACGCCGTCGAGGTCGGCCGGGTAGGTCCGCAGCATGTCCCTGACCGTCGTGGTCATGGTGATCATCCTCTCCGTGTGTTTTCTCTTTCTCTTTCTCTGCCGGCGCGGGCCCAGGACCGCGCCGTAGTGGTGGCAGGTGACCCTGACAGGGCCACTGCAAACCGACGGCCGCCCCCGCTTCGGCGGCGGATGCGGCCGTCCTCGGGCTCCGGGAACCGGGACGGGCCAGTGGTGATGGGCGTGGACGGCCGCATGGCCGCATCCGTGGGCGATCGGACAGCGGTTGGCCGGCGCACAGCGGGCATGAGGGGCGCAGTCGGAGCGAAGGCCAGGACGCCCCGGAACAGCCGACCGGCCGGGCCTGCTGCACCCTCTCGGGGATTTGGCGAGCATGGGGGCGTTCTCGACGACCTCCGTATCAGGGCCGGCGGTGTCCGCGGCAGCCGGAAGCGACGCGTCCGCAGCCCTTCCAGCAGGCTCCTGCCCGCCTCCCGGCGGGGACGGACGCGGCGGCGACCATCACAGCCGGCAGCAGGCGCAGGGTGGCGGCGGTGATGTGCCGCTTGCGGCCGTGGACCTTCTTCCCGCCGCCCCACCCGGGTGATGCGGGCGGCGTCGACGCGGCGGGCCTTGCCGCGCAGCCGGTCGTGCAACTCGGTGATCAGGCCCCTGTCCCGCCGGCGCCGACGGGAGGCGTGGACGCGATCCCGCCGGGGAGTCCGCGGGCACCACACACCATGTGATGCCGCTCGCGGCCGGGGGCCAGGTCCCGACTTCTCCCGGAACGACCAGGGCCGGCCCCGGCGGGATTACCCCGCCGGGGTATCCTCCGGGCAGAAGGCCGCAGACAGGGAGGCGCGTGGTGAGGACGGGGAGGCAGAGGTGCGTGGCCTGGGCCGTCCGTCTGGCCCTGTTGTCCGCCGTCCTGTTCGGTGTGGTCACGATGCACTCCTTCGGCCACCCCACCCAGCAGACCCCCTCGCACAGCTCCGCGTCTTCCGCCGAGCCGGCGTCCGACATCCCCGCCGGCCACGTCGCCCATACGACATCGAACACCGCTGTCGGCATGCCGACAGCGGGTGACCCGTCCCCCGGCATGGTGCTGGACCCGCTGTCGGTGTGCCTGGCCGTGCTCGTCGTGTGGACCGCCGCCCTGCTGACCGCCGCATGCCTCTCGCGCCGGGCCACCGACCGTCTGGGCGCTGCCCGCACGCGCCTCCTGCGCGCCCTGTGGCCGGTACCTCCTCCCGGAGGCCGGATACTCCTCGCCCGGTTGTCGGTACTGCGCCTGTAGGAGCGCGCCCCGCCGCTCCCCATCAAGGGGCGGTCTTCGCGTCCTCCTCACGCAGCGACATCGACACGAGGTGCACTCACCCATGCGCACAACCACCCGCCGCGCCGTGCTCGGCACGGGAATCGCCATTGCCGGCAGCGGCCTGCTCACCGCCTGCGCCGGCTCCTCCAACCACGCCGGCCGCGACACCAAGCCCTCGTCCGCGGCCGGGGGCGACTACGTCTCGCCGGACGACCGGGAGGTCGCCGACGCCGAGGCCAAGCGCAACCCCGGCCCCGAACGGAAGGTGAAGCTCACCGCGGCCCGCACCCGGCTCGACCTGGGCGGCCGCACGGTCAGCACCTGGGCCTACGGCGACCGGCTGCCGGGGCGGGAGGTCCGCGTCACCGCCGGGGACACCCTCGCCCTCACCCTCGCCAACCACCTGCCCGAGCCGACCTCCGTGCACTGGCACGGGCTGGCGCTGCGCAACGACATGGACGGCGTACCCGGCCTGACCCAGCGGCCGATCAAGGCCGGGGCCTCCTTCGAGTACCGCTTCGCCGTCCCGCATCCGGGCACCCACTGGTTCCACCCGCACTCCGGTGTGCAGCAGGACCGCGGGCTGTACGCGCCGCTGATCGTGGAGGACCCCAGGGAGCCGCTGCGGTACGACAAGGAGTGGGTCGTCGTCCTGGACGACTGGGTCGACGGGGTGGACGGCAGCACCCCGGACGCCGTGCTCGCCGAGCTCAGCCAGGGCATGGGCGACATGGGCCACGGGGACATGGGCCATGGTGACCACGGCATGAGCGGTATGTCGGCATCCGGTGAGAAGTCGCCGTCCCCCGGGGCTTCCGGCCCGTCTCGGATGCTGATGGGCTCGCACAGCGATCTGCTGGGAGAGGACGCGGGTGATGTCGCATACCCGTACTACCTGGTCAACGGCCGTACCGCCGAGGCTCCGGAGAGCTTCCGCGCCAAGCCCGGCGACCGCATCCGGATCCGGATCGTCAACGCGGGCGGCGACACGGCGTTCCGGGTCGCGCTCGGCGGCCACGAGATGACCGTGACGCACACCGATGGCTTCCCGGTCGAGCACGCGACGACAGACGCACTGCTGCTCGGCATGGGCGAACGTTACGACGTCCTGGTCACCGCCCAGGACGGCGTCTTCCCGCTGGTCGCCCTCGCCGAGGGCAAGAAGAAGACGGCGATGGCACTGCTGCGCACCGGCGGCGGCTCCGCACCGGAGCCGTCGGTCCGCCCGGCCGAGCTGTCCGGGAAGGTGCTCACGGCCGACCGGCTCAAGGCCGACGAAAGCGTGCGCCTGTCCGAGCGCAAGCCGGACCGGACGGTGAAGCTGAGCCTGACGGGTGGCATGGCGAAGTACGACTGGGGCTTCAACGGCAAGAGGTACGATCCCTCACACCGCCACCCGGTTCGCGCCGGCGAGCGGGTCCGCCTGGTCTTCACCAACACCACGACGATGTGGCACCCCGTCCACCTGCACGGCCACACATTCGCCCTCGCAGGCGGCGGCCCCCGCAAGGACACCGCCATCGTCCTGCCGGACGAGACCCTCACCGTCGACTTCGACGCGGACAACCCCGGCCTGTGGATGGTCCACTGCCACAACGTCTACCACGCCGAGGCAGGCATGATGACCGTCCTCGGCTACCGAAGGTAGCGACGCCCCGGACGGAATCTGCACGCACCCACCCACCGGCACCGGCCCGCCCCGGCCCGGCTGCGTCACGCCACCTCGGTGGCAGCCCTCCACCACGGGGTGGCGACTGCCGTGCCGGGCCTTCAACGGTTCTGGCTGTACCGGACCACCCTGCCGTAGCGACCGTCCGCTTCCTGGTTTCTCTCCCACCGAATCTGCAGAGGTGCCTGTTATGCCGCATTTCCCACTCGTTTCCGGCCGTTCCGGCATACCACGGTGCACCGCCGTTGCCGCCCCGGCGGCCGCATCCCCCGACAACCAGCGCCTGACGCACCCGGCGGTGGAAGACCGCACGGTGGTGCCGGAACGTCGGGGCGAGACGCCGACCGGCAAGCCGATCAGTCACCCCGAACACTGCGGCAAGCCCCTGGGAACCAACGTGCGGGGCTCATTGCACGACCCGGTCCTCAAGGAAGGCTGAGGCATGCTGCTGGCTCTCGATCTCAACGGCACCGTGCTGACCGGCTCGGTGCTGCTGGCCATCCCGATCGCCGCGCTGGCCGGGCTGGTGTCCTTCTTCTCCCCCTGCGTGCTGCCGCTGGTGCCCGGCTACCTGTCCTACGTCACCGGCATGACCGGGGCAGACCTCGCCGAGGCCCGGCGCGGCCGCATCCTGGTCGGCACGCTGTTGTTCCTGGCCGGGTTCACCGCCGTGTTCGTCTCCTTCGGCGCCGCCTTCGGCTACGCCGGGAACGCCCTGCTGGAACACCAGGACATTCTCATCCGGGTGCTGGGTGCGGTGACCATCCTGATGGGCCTGGCCTTCATGGGCGTCATACCGTGGCTGACCCGGCGCGAGTTCCGCATTCACACCAGGCCGGCTGCCGGGCTGGTGGGCGCGCCGATGCTGGGAGTGCTGTTCGGGATCGGCTGGACCCCGTGCATCGGCCCGACCCTGGCCGCCGTGCAGGCCTTGGCGTTCAGCGAGGCGAGCGCCGAGCGCGGGGCGCTTTTGACAGTGGCGTACTGCTTGGGGCTGGGCGTGCCGTTTCTGGCGGCGGGGCTGGCCTTCCGCAAGGCGATGGGCGTCTTTGCCTGGGTCAAGGCCCACTACCGGTGGGTCATGTGGGCTGGCGGCGGCATGATGGTCGCCACCGGTGTGCTGATGGTCACCGGTATCTGGAGCTATTTCATCAGCTATATGCAGTCCTGGACAGCCGACTACACCATCGGCATCTGAACCCCGCCGGGTGCGCAAGTACCACCGCAGCCGCTCCCACCCGATCGACGTGAAGGGCCGTGATCGATGTGAAGGATCGTGAAGGTGACTGAGCCTCTTTCATCTGCGCGGCAGGAGTGAACGGACCGGTTTGCAAGGACGGGTGACGAGGCAGAGCTTCTCATCGTTGACGTGGTGATTCTCCCAGCACGCCGACGATCAGAGGAGCCCTGTCGGTTTTGTCCCCTGCCATGCTCGACGTCCCCCACGAGCTGGTCGAGCACGTCTCCTGGCTCCTCGACGCACGAAGGCGTGCACCGCGTTCCTCCTGGTGATGACCCTCTCCTCGCCCACCAGGAGGCCCGGCTCCATTTCCCGACAGCCTCCTGCGCAATGCGAATCGAAGTTCCTCTGAACGGCGGCGATGACCGGGCTCAGGCGCAGTCCCCACAGCGGATACAAGGCCCCGGCGGCGAAGGAGACGCCAACGCCGCACCCACCAGCGGATCGTGACGCTTCTCAGTCATGGCGGCAAGAGCCCGGGGTATGCCGGTGCCCGGAGCGGCGCGACGGATGAGCGGAGGCGTCCGTGCGCGGCCCGTGTTCCGAGGCGGCGCGGGAACGAAGTCCGGCCAGGGTGACCGTGACGAGGCGGAGCGCCGCGGCCTGGGACGACAGGCCGCTGGCCGCGGTGAGGGCATGCAGGCAGTAGCTCGCGAGCTCGCCGGGCGGGACGTCGTCGCGGACACTGCCGTCGCGCACGCCGTCGGCCAGCAGCTCCTCGATCATGCTGTGGAGCTGCCCCCGGGCCCGGACGATCTGCGGGTCGCGGTGCAGGAAGGCCGCCAGACCACTTTCGTGATGACCTCTGGTGTCGTGCGTGGTGAGGGCGAAGGCCCGCAGTACCGCCTCGAGCTGTTCACGGGTGTCCGCGCTCTGATCGCGGACCTGGACCAGGTGCTCGAGGTGGTGGCCGACCTGGCGCTCGTGCCAGGCGAGCAGGATCGACTCGACATCGGGAAAGTACTTGTACAGCGTGGCGCGCCCGATCCCGGAGTCCTTGGCGATCTGCGACATCGTCACCGACGCGAGTCCGCGTTCTGCGACCAGTGCCGCGGTGGCGTCCAGCACGGCGGCGCGTACGGCGGCGCGGTGCGCGTCGATCGTCTCCGTCCACAGCTTCGGCACACCGTCAGCATACGGGCCGCCACGTGCGTGACATCATGCATTGACAGAGACAGAGTGTCTCGATAAACCTGATGAGGCTGCAAGCCGGCCAGCGTCGCGGCGGAAAGGGGCGGCCATACCCCACCCGACGGGTCGCGTCCCTGTCCTGCTCCAATCCGCCCACCGTGAAGGAAACGCCATGCTGAGCACCGAAGCCCACGTCGCGACCGCCCGCCCGAGCCGGTACCTCATCCAGCTCTGCAAGCACTTCTCCCGCAAGGGCCGGCATCTGAGTCACCGTCCCCGCTCCCACCTCGGCGTCGACGCGCAGACACTGAGCGCGATGCGGATCGCAGCGGAACAGGCCCAGGTCGACTGGTCCGAAACCGAAGGCAGCGTCAGCCTTCCGTGGGGCACGATCACGCTGCGGACCGCACCAGGTGTACTGCTGCTGCGGGTCGAGGCCGCGGGTGAGGAGAACCTCCAGCGGCTGCAGGACCTTGTGACCCAACACGTGGAGCGGTTCGGCCGGCGCGACGGGCTGCAGGTGAGCTGGCAGCGCCTCGCGTCGGCTGTCGAGCCCGAGAGCTCCGGTGCAGCCGAAACAGCCGGAGCGTCAGGAAGGACAGCCGCTGGCCGGAGCGGGAATCTGAAGCTGCTGGGCCTTGCCGCCGCCGTGGTGCTAGCCCTCGCCGCCCACCTGGGTCTGGGCGGTGCCGTGGTGGCGAACTGGCACTCGGCCGGAGGGGCCGTGGGTGCTGTCCTGGCGGCTTTCCTGCTGAAGGCAGCCGTCGTGGGTGGCTTCGCCCTCCACCGCGGCCGGGCCACCAGGCGCCGCTAGGTGTGCTGCTCGGACAGGTTGGTGACGCGGCTGGCTGGTGAGTGGGACCAGCTTTGCTATCCGGCCCGGGCAGGTCGAGGCTGTCCCGGGCGGGCGTGCGCGCAGGGCACACTCAAGGGCGATCGGCCTGAGCGAAGGGGCGGTTACACGCTTCCGTGCAAAACGGGCGGTCAGCACCCTGATGCGTGAGGTGGGAGGCCAGGGCCTTGAGCAGTGCGGCGGCGGCCACCCTGACGACCGGGTGTCCCGCTGTCCGGCGCATGGTGCTGGTCCATGACGGTGTAGTCATGAGTGAACTCCCCTTGGGCGCGTGCTGACATCTGCGGTGATGTAAGGGCCGGCGGTCTGCGCGGTCAGAGTCTTCGAGTGTCATCACCGTCTGCCCTCCTCTTCAACGGCGCAGCCGGAACGAGGGGCGGGCCCGGAAGCCCGCCCCTCATCGGTTGCGGCGGGGCACGGTGTCAGCTGGCGGCCTTGAAGCCGCGCAGGCGCAGGCTGTTGCCGACGACGAAGACCGAGGAGAACGCCATGGCGGCTCCGGCGATCATCGGGTTGAGCAGTCCGGCCGCGGCGAGCGGAAGGGCGGCCACGTTGTAGGCGAAAGCCCAGAACAGGTTGGACTTGATGGTGCCCAAGGTTCTGCGGGCCAGGCGGATGGCGTCGGCGGCGGCGCGCAGGTCGCCGCGGACCAGGGTGAGGTCGCCGGCCTCGATGGCGGCGTCGGTGCCGGTGCCCATGGCCAGCCCGAGGTCGGCCTGAGCGAGCGCTGCGGCGTCGTTGACGCCGTCGCCGACCATGGCGACCGAACGGCCTTCGCTCTGCAGGCGCTTGACGACGTCGACCTTGTCCTCTGGCATGACCTCGGCGATCACCTCATCGATGCCGACCTCGGCGGCCACCGCCTCGGCGACGGCCTTGTTGTCCCCGGTGAGCAGGATCGGGGTCAGGCCCAGGGCGCGCAGCCGGGTGATGGCCTCGGCGCTGGTGGTTTTGACCGCGTCGGCGACCTCCAGGACCGCCCGTGCCTCGCCGTCCCAGGCGACCGCGATCGCGGTGCGGCCCGCGGCCTCGGCGTCCGCCTTGGCGCGCGCCAGGTCGGCCGGCAGTTCCATGGCCCACTCGGCGAGCAGCTTGGTCCGGCCCACCAGGACCGCGTGACCGTCGACCACGCCCTGCACGCCGAGGCCGGGCACGTTGGCGAAGTCCTCCGGTGCCGGCAGGGCGCCGACCCGCTCGGCGGCGCGGGCGGCCACCGCCCGGGCGATCGGGTGCTCGGAGGCGTGCTCCAGAGCGCCCGCCAGGCGCAGCACCTCGGCCTCGTCGGTGCCGTCGGCGGTGTGCACGGCCAGCAGGGCCATCTTCCCGGTGGTCACCGTGCCGGTCTTGTCCAGGACGACGGTGTCGACCTTGCGGGTGGACTCCAGCACCTCCGGGCCCTTGATCAGGATGCCGAGCTGCGCGCCGCGCCCGGTGCCGACCATCAGCGCGGTCGGGGTGGCCAGGCCCAGGGCGCAGGGGCAGGCGATGATCAGGACGGCGACGGCGGCGGTGAACGCGGCCGTCAGCCCGGCGCCGTTGCCCAGCCAGAAGCCCAGGGTGCCCAGCGCCAGCGCGATCACGACCGGGACGAAGACGGCTGAGATCTTGTCGGCGAGCCGCTGGGCGGCGGCCTTGCCGTTCTGCGCGTCCTCGACCAGCTTGGCCATGCGGGCGAGCTGGGTGTCGGCGCCGACCCGGGTGGCCTGCACGACCAGGCGGCCGCCGGCGTTCACGGTCGCCCCGGTGACGGCGTCCCCGGCGCCGACCTCGACCGGCACGGACTCGCCGGTGAGCATGGAGGCGTCGACCGCCGAGGCGCCCTCGACGACCGTGCCGTCGGTGGCGATCTTCTCGCCCGGCCGGACCAGGAACAGGTCCCCGCCCTTCAGCTCGACCACCGGGATCTGCTCCTCCCGGCCGGCCCGCAGGACGGTGACGTCCTTCGCGCCCAGCTGGAGCAGCGCCCGCAGGGCGGCGCCGGCCTTGCGCTTGGAACGGGCCTCGAAATAGCGGCCGGCCAGGATGAAGGCGGTCACGCCGGCGGCGGCCTCGAGGTAGATGTTCCCGGCGCCGTCGGTGCGGGCGATGGTCAGCTCGAAGGGGTGGGTCATGCCGGGGGTGCCGGCGGTGCCGAAGAACAGCGCCCACAGCGACCACAGGAACGCCGCCGACGTACCGACCGAGATCAGCGTGTCCATGGTGGCCGCGCCGTGCCGCGCGTTGGTGAACGCGGCCTTGTGGAAGGGCCAGGCGGCGTACGTCACCACGGGCGCCGCCAGGGTGAGCGAGAGCCACTGCCAGTACTCGAACTGCCAGGCCGGCACCATCGCCATTGCGATCACCGGGACGGCGAGCACCACGGCCGTGACCAGCCGCTGCCGCAGCGGTCGCAGCTCATCGCCTTCCGTTTCCTGGCCCGGCGCGCCGTCCTGACCGTCACCGGCCGCGCCGGGCGCGGGGTCCGGCTCCGGCCGGCGGGCGGTGTAGCCGGTGGCCTCCACCGTGGCGATCAGGTCTGCGACGTCGAGGTCGGGGCGGAAGGCGACCTTGGCCTTCTCGGTGGCGTAGTTGACGGTGGCGGTGACCCCCTCCATCCGGTTCAGTTTCTTCTCGATCCGGGCGGCGCACGAGGCGCAGGTCATGCCGCCGATCGCGAGTTCGACCTCGGCTGTGTCGGGGACCGTGGTAGCCATCGCTGCTCCTGGGACTGGGTGGGGCAAGGGGAAGAAAGGGGGCCGGGCCCGCGGGCGGGCCCGGCAGACGAACAGAGCCGTCAGGCCGCGCGGCCGGTGAGCTCGTAGCCGGCGTCGTCGACGACCTTCGCCAGCAGCGCGTCCTCGGGCTCGCCGGAGCTGGTGACAGCGACCTGGCCGCTCTCCAGGTCGACGTCGACCGCCAGGACGCCGTCCAGGGCGCCGATCTCCTTGGTGAGCGTGGCCTTGCAGTGCCCGCACGTCATCCCGGAGACGTTGTAGACGGTGGTGGTGCCCTCGGTGGTCGCAGCCGTGGCGGCGTTGGTGGAGCAGCTGCCGTCGGAGGTGCAGCAGGACATGGGTTCCTCCCAGAGATGAGCACGGGTGTACCCCCGGGGGGTACCGATGACGCCATTAGGTATACCCCCTCGGGGTATGTTTGGCAAACGTCTCCGCGTCTCCTACGCATACCCCTGGGGGGTATATAGTCAGGGGTGTCAGCCAAGGAACGCGGCGACACCGCCGAGAAAGGGACCGTCATGAACACCGGCGTCAAGATCACTGCTTTCACCGCCGTCCTCGCGGCGACCTTCGCCGCCGCCTACGGTGTCGGCGCGGCCACCGGCCCCCTCGCCTCCGACCCGGAGCCGGCAGCCCACGCCGGGCACAACCGGCCCGCATCCCCAGGTCACAGCGCCGGCGGACACAGTGGCCACGCGGACACAGCGCCCGCAGGCCTGCAGATCTCCCGGGCCGGATACACCCTCGACCTGAAGACCCCCCGTCTCACCGCGGGAGAGGACAACGAGCTCCGCTTCGCCATCCGTGACCAGGAGGGACAACAGGTCACCACCTACCGCCGCGAGCACGGCAAGGAACTGCACCTCATCCTCGCCTCACGCGACCTGGTCACCTACCGGCACCTGCACCCCACCCGGGCCGCCGACGGCACCTGGAGCACCCCCGTCACCCTGCCCGCCGCCGGCTCCTACCGCCTCTTCGCCGACTTCACCCCAGCCACCGAAGACACCACCAACCTCACCCTGGGCGCCGACCTCGCCGCCTCCGGCACCTACCAGGCCCCCGCCCTGCCCGAACCCGCCGCCACCACCACCGTCGACGGCTACACCGTCACCCTCGACGGCGACCTGCACCCCGGTAAGGCGGCCGAACTCACCCTCACCGTCAGCCGGGACGGCCGTCCGGTCACCGACCTTCAGCCCTACCTCGGCGCCTACGGTCACCTGGTCGCCCTGCGCTCCGGCGACCTCGCCTACCTCCACGTCCACCCCAACGGCGAACCCGGCGACGGCACCACCAAGCCCGGCCCCGATGTCTCCTTCACCGCCACCGCGCCCAGCGCTGGCACCTACCGCCTCTTCCTCGACTTCCAGCACAACGGCACCGTCCGCACCGCAGCCTTCACCATCAGAGGGTGTTAAGTCCCGTTCCTGATGATGTGGTGTCGCCCGTTCGTGAGTGATGGGGCGGTTCCTCCCCCACGTCGTGTCGTGTGCATGATGGGGTCGCGGGCATGGAACGGATGCCGTACGCAACCGACTTGACCGACGAGCAGTGGGCGTTGATCGAGCCGCTGGTCACCGCGTGGAAGCAGGAGCGGGGGCGCGGTCGGCGACCGGGGCCCCGGGCTCCTGCGACCTGCGCGAGGTCGTGAACGCGCTGCTCTACCAGAACCGGACGGGCTGTCGGTGGCGGCTCCTGCCCCACGACCTCCCGGCCTGGTCGGCGGTGTTCTACTACTTCACCCTGTGGCGCCAGGACGGCCTTGACCAGCGGATCCAGGAGATCCTGCGCTGCCAGGTGCGGGAGCGGTCCAGACGGTTAGAGGACCCGTCCCTGGTGATCATCGACACCCAGTCCGTCCGCGTGGCGGCCGGGGTGCCGAAGGAGACGACGGGACTGGACGCGAACAAGAAGACGCCCGGCAGGAAGCGGGGACTCGTCGTCGATGTGCTGGGCCTGATCATCGGTGTGGTGATCCTCGCCGCGAGCGCGCACGACAACGAGGCCGGCATCGCCCTGCTGGACCAGGCGGCCGAACGATGCGGGATGCGCCTGGAAAAGGTCCTGGTCGACCAGGGCTTCAAGGACGCCGTGATCATCCACGGGGCGGTGAAGGACATCACCGTCGAGGTGGTCCGGCGCAACCCCGACGACGAAGGCCAGGGCTTCGTCCCGCAACCGAAGCGGTGGGTGGTCGAGCAGGCCAACGGCACCCTCATGCTGCACCGGCGCCTCGCCCGCGACTGCGACCACCGACCCGACAACGCGGCCTCCCGGGTCTACTGGGCCTCCACCGCCGGCATGCTCCGCCGCCTCACCACCCCCACCCCCACCCCCACCTGGCGGGACGACGTGGAGCTGGCCGCGTGAACGTCAGCGAACTCCTGCGGCTGCTGCAGACCGAACACGATGAGACCGCAGCCCGCGCCGACACCCTGCGCGAGCAGATCGAGCGGCTCACCACCGCCCTTGCGGAGACCGCAGCCCGCCTGGCCGAGCTCGCCGCCACCCGCAAGGTCATCGACGGCCTCACCCCGCCCGACCACGCGACGGCCCCCGCGGAGACCGCCACCGCCACCGTCTACCAGCGCATCGTGACCACGTTCAACGAGCACCCCGGGAGGGTGTTCCGCGTCCGCGATCTGCACGAACACCTCGGCCTGCCCACCGACGAACCCTCGATCAACGTCACCCGCTCCCGCCTGGGACGACTCGTCCGCCAGGGACTCCTCGAACAACCCGGACGCGGCCGCTACAAAAAACGGACTTAACGCCCTCTCAGAGGGCGTTTATGCAGGTCAAGTGCCATACGCGCCTTATGTGAGTGTCCCGCTTCATCACGGATGGCCCGATGCGCGAAGGACATCGCCCGGCGGGGCGGTAGCCTCGCCACCCGTCTCATCCGCTTCTGGGTTCGGAAACCCGTCTGACGTAGAGATACAGCAGAACCTCCCAGCCATCAGCGGAACGAGAAATTCCGGCATGCCCATGCTCAGGCTGTGCTGTGAGTGAGCGCAAGCCGTACCCCAGCGACCTGTCGGACGCCCGATGGGCCCTGATCGAACCGACGTTGACGGCCTGGCGCAATGCCCGTCTCGAACGTCGCCCCACCGGCCGGCCGGCGAAAGTCGACCTGCGTGACGTGTTCAACGCGATCCTCTACCTCAACCGCACCGGAATCCCCTGGAAATACCTCCCGCACGACTTCCCCGGCCACGGCACCGTCTACTTCTACTACGCCACCTGGCGCGACGAGGGAATCTTCACCCAGCTCAACTACGACCTCACCGCCCTGGCCCGAGTCAAGGAAGGCCGGAAGCCCGAGCCGACGGCCTCCGTCATCGACACCCAGAGCGTCAAGACCTCCACCAACGTGCCCGTGACCAGCCAGGGAACCGATGCCGCGAAGAAGATCGTCGGCCGGGAACGCGGCATCCTCACCGACACCATCGGCCTGATCCTCGCCGTGACCGTCACCGCCGCCGGCCTCTCCGAAAACGCCCTGGGAATACGCCTCCTCGACCAGGCGAAAAACACCTATCCGACCATCGCCAAGAGCTGGGTCGACACCGGCTTCAAGAAGACCGTCGTCGAACACGGGGCGAAACTTGGGATCGATGTCGAAATCGTCGACAAAAACCCAGGAACCCGCGGCTTTCACGTCCTGAAAAGACGTTGGGTGGTGGAGCGGAGCATCGGTTGGATCATGATGCACAGACGACTTGCCCGCGACTACGAGACCCTCGCCGCCAGCTCTGAAGCCATGATCCACATCGCTTCGATCGACAACCTCGCCAAGCGCATAACGGACGAGGTCACGCCAACCTGGCGAGGAACCTACTAGGGCATAAGTAGCAACTCGGTCACATTAAACGCCCACTCAGGCCGCGCCCCACAGTCCAGCGTCCAACACCCGCGCCGCCTTGGTGATGCTCCCCGGCATCAGATGCCGGTAGGTGCGATACGTCTCCTCGATCGACTTGTGGCCCATCCATTCCGCCACATCGGTGATCGGTATCCCGTTCCCAAGCGCGTTCGAGGCGAAGTAGTGCCGGAAGCCGTACATGCCGACACCGTCCTCTGCAGGCAGGTCCTTGAAGAGCTTCTGCACACGGCGGCGTTCCATCGGCTCCGTGTAGTAGCCGCTCGGACCGCGCAGCAGATAGCCCTCCTTCGTGGTGCCACGCTTCTCCTCGTACCGCTCCATCGCCTCCCGCACCGAGCGCGGCAGAGGAACCTCCCGGAACTCCCCCGCCCTGCGATGCTTCAGCTTCGCCGGCCTGTGCGTGTTGGAATGGATCTGCTCATGCACCCGGTAGACGTCATCCGCCACAACGTTGTTGACGTTCACTGCCCGGGCTTCCCCGTTCCGCAAGCCGCAGCCCACCATCATGACGATCTCAAGCGCGAGATGTTCGTCAGCGGCTGTCAGGGCCTTCTTCACGTAGGCGAGGGACGGGATGACCACCTTTTCGCGGACGTATTCCGGTTCCTGGACACCCCTCACAGGGTCGTCCGCCATAGCGCCCTTGCCATACGCGTCCCGGAGGATCGCCTTGAGGACGCGGAAGATGTTCACCTGGTTCCCGCGCCCCACCCCGTCCGTCTCCAACTCGTCCAAGAAGCGCTCGACCACGATGGGCGTAACCGAGTTCAGTTTCCGCGACCCGAGACGAGGAATGATGTGCACGTTGATGGAGCTGTCCACGTGCCATCCCGTCGAGTACTCCGTCATCTTGCGCTGCCGAGGCCGCCACTGCTTCGCGTATTCCATGATCGTCTGCTGACCGAGTTCGCGGCGAACCTCGGCGACGGATGGCGCCGTGGTCTTCTTCTCCGCGTAGATCTGCGTGAGACGCTCGATCGCGTCGTCCTGCGTGTCGTAGCCGGCTTCTTCACGTTGCTTGCCGAGAGCGTCCCGGAACCGAATCGTGTACGGGTGCGGGCAACGGGTCGGCCTGGAACAACCGCACTCCTTGAAGAAGGACCCCATCCCACGGGCGAGCTGTCGAGCCACGTATCAAGCCTTCCGAGCAGGGCGATGAGCGGCGCAGGAGGCCCCTGCCGTAGGCGCAGGTCAGCATGCCGGACACCGTCCGGCCCGATGCTGACCGTTTGCTGACCTGGAGGCGGCAATCAGGGCTCTGACCTGCGGAAATGCCCAAACGCTAGATCTTGGACTTGAACAGAGTACGCAGCATTTGGGACTCCCGGAAGACGGCTCCCTGCCAGCTTTCTGCAGGTCAAGGGCGTTCTTCACTTTACACTGGCACGCGTCGGACTCGAAGATCTCGAGGAACATCGGTTCACTCCGGAGAGACGGTTCCCGGCCTGCGCTTCCGTGCGAGCCAGGCTGTTGTGACGCCGCCGGCCAATCGCCTGTTCGGACACCCGTCTCGGAATGTGCGGGGACTGATGCTGATCAGATGCCGACTCACCTGACGGCACATCAGGTACATGAGGGGGCACAGGACGACTCGCTTCCCCCGGGAGCACCCGAAGCTTCCTCGCCGTGCTCGAGGGTGGTTTCCGGCGGCCGGTTCTGCCACTCGGCCATGCCGTCCATGACCTTGTCGGTGATGGTGGAGACGGTCTGCTTGGACACCTCGGCGCCGTACACCTCGGCGAGATGAGCCGATATCTCGCCGTGCGTGAGTCCCTTCGCGGACGGGGACAGCACCATTTCATCCACCCCGGTCAGGCGCCGCTGCCGCTTCTTGACGATCTGCGGCTCGAAGCTGCCGGCGGTGTCCCGGGGCACCTTGACCTCGACCGGGCCGACGCCAGTCAGCACGGACTTCGCCCGGGTGCCGTTGCGGCTGCTGCCGTTGTCCTTCCCCGCCGGATCGTGCTTCTCGTAGCCGAGGTGATCGGTGATCTCACCCTCCAGGGCCGACTCCAGCACCCGCTTGGTCAGCATCTGCCGGGGGTTGCCCCCTGCGGGGACAGTCCGCCCTCGCCGGTCAGCTGCAGCCCCTCACCCCGGGCCCGGTCGACCAGCATCGCGACGAGTTGCTCGTCCGACGCAGCCGACGGCATCGCACCACCGACCGGCTCCTTCACGGACTCATGCTCGATCGTCGTCTCGCTCACTTGGCGTCTCTTCCTTGATCAGCAGATCCGCCGTGATGAGACACTCCCCCTGCCGAATTCTTGTGTTCAGCGACTGGTGCCAGGGGGCATGGGGTCGGGTCCCCGTCGGCTTGGCGGTGAAGCGGAGGGCGCAGACGTCCCGGTCATGGTCGGGAACGGGGCCGAGGCAGTCGTGGCCGGTCTTGCAACACCAAGCGGGCAGGTCGGCAGGGTCGGTGGCGATGACGTGGACGACGGTGCCCGGCTCGGTGCCGTCGATCTCCTTGCGCAGGCGCATCAGGAGGGTGACGCAGAGCAAGCCGATGCCCGTCAACCGGCATGCTCAGCGCGAGGGTGTCGGGGTTCATGGGGCTCATCGGCAGTACGCGGTGGCGGCGACGGCAGGCAGGAGGACGAGGGCGGGGCAGCTCGTGGCGGCGACCATGATGCCGGAGGCCACGCCGCCGGTGGCTCCGGCGATGGCGATGGAGACGTCGGCCATGCCTTGCGTCTTGGCTCGGGTGGCCAGCGGTACGGTGTCCGTGGTGATCGCGGTGCCGGAGACGAGGCCGAAGTTCCAGCTGTCATCGCGCTGATGAGCTCCCTGCGATCAACCCCCGTTGCTCAGGGGTGTGACGCTCGGCCCTTCTCTGAGCCAGGTGCGGACTGTGCCGCGCAGCACGGCCAGGTTCTGGGCGACTTGGAAGGTTTGTCGCATGCCCAGGCTGCACGCGGGCGCTGCGGCGCCCGCGTGCAGCACTTCACTCTGGCTGCTGACCTGTCTCGCTGCTGTCGAAACGGGGCACGCTCAGCAGTCAGGTCGACACGGCAATCAAGATCGCTATGGTCAGTGACCGCCCGTCGACGTGACGTCCATTCGCTTGGTGAAGGTCTTGCCACCGTTCTTCGACTCGTAGACGCCGTCCTGTGTGGCCACCAGGACTCGCTCGGCGTCGACCGCGGTCAGCGCCTGCGGCTGGCCACCGGGGGCTGTACCCAGTTTCTTCCAGGTGTCCCCGGAGTCCGCGCTGCGATGGAGCGCTCCCGAGCCGTCGATTCCGTACACCGTGTCCGGCGCGCCCCAGGAGACGAAGTAGAGCACCGGCTCGGCACCGTCGGCAAAGGTCTTGCCGCCGTCGGTGCTCTTCGCCACGCCCGCTTCGGTGGTGGCAAGAAGCACCTGCGTGTCATCGGGGTTGACGGCGATGTCGAGGGCCGACAGTGTCGCGCGATCCTGCCACTTCACGCCGTCCTTACTGACCCGCACCTTGCCGTTCGTGCTGTCGTAGCCGTAGATGGTGCCGTCGGCGTACTCGAGCGCGTGGAAGTCGACCTCGCCGGACAACGACTTGGTCTTCCACGTCTTGCCTGCGTCGGTGCTCTCGACCAGTCCTTTGTTCGCGGGGCCCTCGGCATCGGGCGCCGGGTGTCCGCTGGCCAGGAACGTCTTGGCCTTGGCGACCGTGAAGCCCATGTAATCGTCGCGGCTGTCGCCGACCCGCTGCGGCTCGTTGTTCTCGCCCGGTGTGAAGACGCCTTCGTGGGTGGCGACGTACAGCTGGTCGTCGGCGGGGTCGATGCCGACTCCGTGGATGTGGCTGACCGTCGAAGAGGGCGACGTCTGGGCCTCTCCGGAGCCGCCGCCGTCCCCGGAACAGGCCGTCAGGGTAAGCGCGAGGGCCGCAGAAGCGGCGATGGCGAAGTACTGCTTCCTCATGGTGTCCTGTCAAGTTCGTGCAGGCCAGGCGGAAGGACGCGCCGGGCCAGGTGGGAGGGGCGGATGCCGTCACGGCCTCGGTGGGACTCGCGACGGCATCCGCAGGGTGTGGGTCGGATCAGGATCAGAGCCTGTCGAGGATCTTCCGCAACTGCTCGATCTCGACGGACTGGTTCTTCACCACGTCACCGGCGAGCTTCTTCGCTGTGGCGTTCTTGCCGTTCGCCCGCTCGTCCTCAGCCATCTCGACCGCACCCTTGTGGTGGTCGATCATCAGCTGGGCGAACATCCGGTCGAACTCGGTGTCCTTGGCCGCCTTGAGCTTCTCCATGTCCTCGTCGGACATCATCCCGGCCATCCCCGAGTGGTCCGTCCCGCCGGAACCATGGTCCATTCCGGGCATGCTCTCTTCGGCCGACTCCGGCTTGCCCCACGCCTTGAGCCAGGACTTCATGTTCTGGATCTCAGGATCCTGGGCCTTCTCGATCTCCTCGGCCAGAGTCTTGATCTCCGCGTCGGAGGCACGGCCGTCCGCGAGCTTCGCCATCTCCAGGGCCTGCTCGTGGTGGGGGATCATCATCTGCGCGAACATGACGTCGGCGTCGTTGAAGGCGCCCGGCGCCGGGTTCTCGCCCGCGTTCCGGGCGTTCTGGGTGGCGGACGCGGAGCTCTCGCCTCCGCGGTCCGCGCTCTTCGTGTCGTTTCCGCCGCAGGCGGTGAGCAGCAGTCCTCCTGCCGCGACGACGCTGACGAACGCGATCCGGCGGCGGTTCGAGCGGCCGAGGGCACGCTTGTAGACGGTCATGTGAAAGACACCTCGTATGGTCGGTCAGGTTTGCGGATTTCGTGGCACGAGCGGGAACGCGAGCGCACTGATACGCCCGCGTGACCCGGGGGCCTATATCCGCAGGACCGACAACTGGGCGAGGACTGTTCTGGGCAGCGGCGGATCGGGCCGCGCCGGCGCTACGGCTCGCCCGGGAAGGTCGGCTGCCCAGTCAATGCGGCCAACCAGCGCTGCGTACAGCAGAGCAGCGAACGCCCAGGTGCCGAGGACTGCCACGCAGAGCGCGGTCATGTCCATCCCCATCCCCGCGGGAAGGGGGTCCACCGACTGCGACGGGCCCACGATGGCGCTTGAAGCGTGCGCCTGCAGCCCCGATGACGGACTGCTCTCGGCGGAGTCGTGCTCCACTGCTGGGGCCGGCATGTCGATGTGCGCCGATTCCGCGGCGGTGGTGTGGCCGACGCCACTCATCCCAGAGCCTGAGGCATCCTCCGGATGCCCCAGGGTGTGCATGACGAAGACACCGAGTGCGAGCACGACAACCAGCAGGAGGTGCACCAGGGCACCGCCTGCTCGCAGTCGTCTGCTCGCGTCCATGTGGAACCTCCGTCTCCGACCCTACCGAAGCCATGGCGGACCCACCGGGAGAGGTGGGCCGTACAAGGCCCGGCACCGGCTGAGCCAGATGTCGTCTGCGCCGCAGGTGGCCGGGGTGGCGGTCGCGGCGCGGCCCACGAGGGCGCGCAGCGCTTCGCGGGTGGTGACGAGTTCGGCCATGCGCCGGTCGATGTCGTCCAGGTGAGCGTGGATCAGTTCGGTGACGTGGGTTCAGGGTGCATGGCCGTCGTCGCGCAGGGCAAGGATCGAGCGGATCTCGGCGAGTGTGAGGCCCGCGCGCTGGGCGTCGCGGACGAACGAAAACCGGGTGACGGTGTGGTCGGGGTGGTCGCGGTAGCCGCCCGGGGTGCGGGGTGGCGCAGGCAATAGACCACTGTCCTCGTGGAAGCGAAACGCACGACCCGCGCCGGAGCGGGTGACCGCCGCGCTGGGCGGACGAGCGGCTCGGGTGGAGCTGCTCGAGGTATCCGATGAGGCGGAGGCCGCCCGGCTGGGCATGTACGGGTCTTTGACGATCCTGGTCGACGGCGCCGACCCGTTCGCGCCACCCGGTGCCGCGCCGAGCCTGTCGTGCCGTCTGTACCGGAACGCCGACGGCACCGTGTCCGGTGTGCCGGACGACATCGCCCTGCGCCAGGCCCTTTCCGGGGCGGCGGTGCCCGGACCTCAACCCGCGTGACGAGATCACCTGCGCAGAGGCGCCGAGCGAGCGTCAGCCCTGAGGACGCAGACCCGTCAGGGTGACAGCGACGAGTCGCCGTACCGCGGCCTTGGACGGCAGCTCTCCCGCCCCGGCCAGTGCGTGCAGGCAGTACCCCGTCAGCTCGTCCGGCGTGACATCGTCCCGGACCTCGCCCGCCTGGACTCCCTCGGCCAGCAGGCCCCGGACGAAGTGGCGCAGATGCTGCTCGGCGCGGGCCGCATGGCCCCCTCGATGCAGGAGTGCCGAGAGTTCCGCCCCGTGGCCGTGCCGCTGCTGCTGGATGAACGCGTAGCGTTCCAGCACCGCCGCCAGCCGTGCGCCAGGGGTGTCGGAGCGGCCCCTGAGGTCGGCGAGTTCGTCGAGGTGGCCGGCGATCTGGCGTTCATGCCATGCAGCCATGATCGACTCGACGTCCGGAAAGTACTTGTACAGCGTGGCCCGTCCGATGCCGCTGCGCTCGGCGATCCGCGACATCGTCACGCCCCGCAGCCCCTGCTCGGCCACGAGTTCGACCGTGGTCTCCAGCACCGTGTCGCGTACGGCGCGGCGATGCTCCTCGATCGTCTCGTTCCACAGCTTCGGCACCCCAGCAGTGTACGTGACGACGACGTCTATACATAGTGACTTGACGTAGACACTGTGTATCGATAAATCTTGCCGACATGGAAGAAGAGACACAGCCCACTCCAGGTGCGCGGAGCAGCCGCGCGGCACCACCCGGCACCCCACGCTGGGTGAAGGTCTCCGGGGCTGTCGCCCTGGCAGTGATCGCCCTGCTCCTCGCCCTGCACCTCACCGGCAGCGGCATGGGGCCCGGTACGCACGGCGGTAGCGGCTGATGTCGATGCCGCCCGCCCTGCGCAAACTCGCCCTCACCGCGCACATCGCGTCCTCGGTCGGCTGGCTCGGCTCGGTCGCCGTCTTCCTGGTGCTGGCCGTCGCCGGCCTGACCGGCCAGGACGCCCAGCGGGTCCGTGGGGCATATCTCGCCATGGAGCTGACCGGCTGGTACGTGATCGTTCCCCTGGCGTTCGCCTCACTGCTGACCGGGCTCGTCCAGTCGCTGGGTACGCCGTGGGGGCTGCTGCGCCACTACTGGGTGCCGGCGAAGCTCGTACTGACCGTTGTGGCCACGTTCCTGCTCCTGCTGCACATGCAGGTGGTCGACCACGTGGAGGGCGCCGCGGCGCGGGCGAACCTGTCCGGCGGCGACCTCGGCCACATGAGGTTCCAACTCGTGTTC
The DNA here is from genome assembly GCF_053604275.1 of Streptomyces sp. NPDC004051. Taxonomy (NCBI): domain Bacteria; kingdom Bacillati; phylum Actinomycetota; class Actinomycetes; order Kitasatosporales; family Streptomycetaceae; genus Streptomyces; species Streptomyces sp. NPDC004051. The sequence goes on from NZ_JBSGHG010000034.1 coordinate 60,750, forward strand.
GACGCCGCTGCGGCCGTGGCGGTGCTGCTCACGACCACGGCCCTCTCGGTCTACAAACCGCGTGGCCTCACCCGGTACGGATGGCGGGTGCGGAACGAGGGGCGAACCGATCGGGCGGGTGGCGCCACCGAATCCATGGCGGTGCCACCGGCGCGCGCTTGACCCACCCACCCGTGGTCCGACCCGGCTCGGCGCCGGCGGCCCGGCACAGTCCGTCCTCAGGTGTGGTACCAGCGGTCGAGATAAGCGCGCAGGCCCTCCATCTGCGCGCCCCGTGCCACGTACCCGAAGTATCCGTCGGGGCGAACCAGGCCGTGGGAGACGTGTGGCCAAGGGCTCTGCGCGCCGAGCCGGTGGACGGGGAGCAGGTTCTCCCGGCCGCGGGTGACCGGGGCGAGCCGCTCGTCCGGCCAGAGGTGGGGCGGCCCGCCCGGCAATAGGTGATATCCCGGTCCGGTCGCTCTCGGCTGGAGGCCGCGCGGCAGATCAGGCAGCCGGTCCCCCGCCTTCGGGCCTCCCCCGGTCTCGGCTTCGCTCACCCGGGGGCACCCTCATCGGGATGAACGCGGACCCGTGCTGGAGGCGGGGCTGCGCCGGTAGTGGATGTCCAGCTCCGAGACCGTACGGAAGACGCGCCCGCTGTCGCCGTGCTCCATACCGCCGGACGGCGAGCCGCTGCCGGGGGCTGCGCGTCCGCCCATGTGCATCCCACTCATGCCATGCCTGATCTCAACGAAGACCTCGTCGGGGGTACCGGTGACGCCGTCGACCCAGTCGTCGACAAGGGCAACTCATTCGTCATCGTGGGCGAGGGTCCCCTTGGGGTCCTCGACGATCAGGGGTGCGTGCAGGCCCCGGCCGAGCTGGACGCCGACATGCGGGTGGAAGAAGTAGGTACCGGGGGCATCGACGGTGAAGCTTCCGGTCCCCTTGGCGGCTTAGCCCAGTGGCAGCCCGAACGGTCTCTGCCCACACCGCTCGCGGTGATCGCGAAGGTTCGCAGAAAGGGAAAACCGGGGCGGTCGGCCCGCATGCCCGCCTGCCCTGCTTCTGACAGCACCACACCGAGGGAATACCCCCAGGGGGTATACTGTTGCCGTGGGTCGAGAGGGGCCGGCAACCACGCCTCTCCCGTCGACGCCCCACGCATCCGCACTTCGAGGGAGAAGCCTTGACCACCGAGACGAACTCCGGCTCCTGCTGTGGCACCGGTTCCTGCGGCTCCGACGACACGGTCACCGTCCAGGGCGCTGATGTCACCACCGTCTACAAGGTGTCCGGTATGACCTGCGGCCACTGCGAGGGCGCGGTCTCGAAGGAGATATCGGCCCTGGAGGGCGTGACCGCGGTCCAGGCCGTCGCCAAGACCGGCGAGGTGACCGTCACGTCCGCCGCCCCGCTCGACGAGGGGACCGTGCGCGCTGCCGTCGACGAGGCGGGCTACGAACTCGTCGGCCGCGTCTGAGCGGTCTGCCGGACTTCCGGGCCCGGCAACACGAATTCTTTCCCGTGCCGGGGCGTATCGCTCCGCTGATACGGGCGCTGTGCGCCCCGTCCTTCCTCCACCGTCTCCGGCGGCCGCTGAGCACCATGGGAGAAGAGAAACGATCATGACGAGTCACGAGCACCACCACGACGCTCAGCGCGCGCTCCTCGACGACGCGCCGGCGGCCGTTCCCGCTGCCCACGCCGGGCATGCGGAGCATGAGACGACCGAGCACGACGGGCACCACGGGTCCGATCACGCCGGCCACGCGGGTCATGCGCACCACTCGGGTGGCGGCGCACACGGTGATCATGCAGGGCAGTTCCGGCGGCTGTTCTGGACGATGCTGGTGCTGGCCGTGCCCGTCGTGGCGTTCTCCGGCATGTTCGCCTCACTGATGGGCTACCGGCTGCCGCAGGCCGACTGGGCGACCTGGATTTCGCCGCTGCTGGGCACCGTGATGTACCTGTGGGGCGGTCGGCCGTTCCTCACCGGTGCGGTGTCCGAGATACGGTCTCATCGGCCGGGAATGATGCTGCTGATCTCGCTGGCCATCACGGTGGCGTTCGTCGCCTCCTGGGGCGCCAGCCTGAGCATCCTCGGTCACCACCTGGACTTCTGGTGGGAGCTGGCCCTGCTTGTGGTCATCATGCTGCTCGGGCACTGGATCGAGATGCGCTCGCTCGCCCAGACGACCTCGGCCCTGGACTCCCTGGCCGCGCTGCTGCCCGACGAGGCCGAACGGCTCGACGGCGACCAGGTCGTCACCGTGCATCCGGGTGAGCTGCGGGTGGGCGACACCGTCCTGATCCGGCCCGGTGGCAGCGTCCCCGCGGACGGCCGGATCGTTGACGGTGCGGCCGAGATGGACGAGTCGATGGTCACCGGCGAGTCCCGGACGGTACGCCGCGGCGTCGGCGACCACGTGGTGGCCGGCACCGTCGCCAGCGACTCCGGCCTGCGGGTCGAGGTCACCGCCACCGGCGAGGACACCGCGCTCGCCGGTATCAGGCGCCTGGTGACCGAGGCGCAGAACTCGTCTTCACGCGCGCAGCGGCTGGCCGACGTCGCCGCGGGGTGGCTGTTCTGGTTCGCCCTCGGCGCGGCTGTCATCACGGTCCTGGTGTGGGCCCTGCTGCTCGACCGATCGGATGACGCAGTCACCCGCACGATCACGGTGCTCGTGATCGCTTGCCCGCACGCACTCGGCCTTGCGATACCGCTGGTGGTGTCCATCGCCACCGAACGCGCCGCCCGCGGCGGAGTCCTCGTCAAGGACCGGCTCGCGTTGGAGAGCATGCGCACCGCCACCGCGGTCCTGTTCGACAAGACGGGCACCCTCACCAAGGGCGAGCCGACCGTCATCGCCGTCGAACCAGCCTCTGGACTCGCCGGCGACGAAGTGCTCGCGTTGGCCGCCGCGGCCGAAACCGACAGCGAACACCCACTGGCCAAGGCCATCGTCCGTGCGGCCCGCGAGCGCAACCTCGACATCCCTCGGGCAAGCGGCTTCACCTCGGAACCGGCCCTCGGCGTCACCGCCATCGTCGACGGCCGGACGGTCAGGGTCGGCGGCCCGCTGCTGCTGGACGAGGAGCACCAGCAGGAGCTCGGGGCAGTCGAGCAGTGGCGGGAAGAGGGCGCCATCATCCTGCACGTACTGCATGACGGTGTGGTGATCGGAGCACTGAAACTGGCCGACGAGATCCGGCCGGAATCCCGCCAGGCCGTCGACGCGCTGCACCAGCGAGGCATCGAGGTCATCATGATCACCGGCGACGCCCGAGCGGTCGCGGAATCGGTCGGCAACCACCTCGGCATCGACCGGGTGTTCGCCGGCGTCCGGCCCGAAGACAAGGCAGCCACCGTCAAGGCGCTGCAGGTCGAGGGCAAAACGGTGGCCATGGTGGGCGACGGCGTCAACGATGCCCCCGCACTGGCCCAGGCCGACATCGGCATCGCCATCGGCGCCGGCACCGACGTGGCCATCGCCTCCGCCGGGGTCATCCTGGCCAGCGACGACCCCCGCTCCGTCCTGTCGGTGATCGACCTGTCGCAAGCCAGCTACCGCAAGATGCGGCAGAACCTGTGGTGGGCCACCGGCTACAACCTGCTCTCCGTGCCACTCGCCGCCGGCGTCCTGGCCCCGATCGGGTTCGTCCTCCCCATGTCGGTCGGCGCCGTCCTCATGTCGCTGTCCACCATTGTCGTCGCCCTCAACGCCCAGCTGCTGCGCAAGCTCGACCTGCGGCCGAGCGCGACCCGCGGATGATCGGGACACGGCAACGCCGTTGAGTAACGACCCTCCCGAGCGGGGGCCTGGGCGAATGCCTCGGCCTCCCCCCGTCGGCGCCGGTATCCGGCCCGCGCCGGGCAACTGACGCCGCCCGGGCCGCTGCCGGCGACTCGCCCGCAGCGGCCCCTGCGCAAGGGCCGCTGCGGGCGCACGATGGAAGATGCATGGGCGCGCCTGGAAGGTGATCGTCATGATGTGGTACGACGGCGGCTGGGGCTGGGGCGGCTGGTTCTTCATGGCCGTCTTCATGGTGCTGTTCTGGGCGCTGGTGATCGCCGGCATCGTCGCGCTCGTCCGGTACCTCACCGGCACCCACCACGACCGCCAGTCCGGAGGGCCCTACTCCACCGGCGAGCCGGGATGGGGAAGCAAACGGGCCGAGGACCTGCTCGCCGAACGGTTCGCCCGCGGGGAGATCGACGAAGACGAGTACAAACAACGGCTCACGCTGCTGCGGGAGCACCGGTGAGCGCAGACCGCCGACGCGGGATGCGGCTGGCCATCGGCGGGGCGATCGCCGCGCTGGTGCTCGGCATCGCCAGCACTGTGCTGCTGGCCGCCACCGGCGCTTTCCGCAGTACGACTCCCACGGCGGCCTGGCGGGCGCCTGGTGCACGGTGCAGCGCGCCCGGCCTGCCAGGCCATGTGGTGGACGTGACTGCCGGCGACATGGGAACGGGCATGATGAGCGGCGGCCCCGGCGGGTACGGCATGCGCATGATGCGCCTGGCGCTCCAACCGTCCACGGTCCCCGCGGGCGTGATCTCGCTGCGGGTGTTCAACACCGGCTCCCTCGCGCACGAGGTGGTGATCCTGCCACTGCCCTCAGGCCACGGCACCGGGGAGCGCCCCACCGGTCCTGACGGGAAGGTCAACGAGGCGGGCAGCCTGGGCGAGGCGTCCCGCGGCTGCGCGGCAGGCGCCGGTGACGGCATCGCCCCCGGCGCGATCGCCTGGACCACGCTGCCCCTGCCTCCCGGGCGCTACGAGCTGGTGTGCAACTTCCCCGGCCACTACCTCGCAGGCATGTACGCAGAACTCGATGTCACCAGTCGGTAGCGGACTCCGGCAGCATCTGCCACACCCGCAGCGGCAAGGTCACCCCGAAGTACCACACCCCACGCATCACGCTCGTCCTCCAGCTCCGCGCCGAGCTGGAGGTCAAGACCCTCGCCGACCGCGGCCCTGGCCGCCCCTGGCAGAACGAAGGTTCTTTGAAGGGCGCTATGCCCCCGGGACAACCCCCGCGTCCCGCAGGAGCGCGGCAAGGTCGTCGGGGATGGGCACGGGGGTGGTGAGCCCTATGCGGGTGCGGCCGGTGTTGCCGGTCGGGTACTGGCCCGCCGCGGAGCCGGGGGCCGCGACCATCAGCCGCACGAACTGGCCGAGGACTTCGAACGCGTCGCGGTCGCGGAGGGCGAGGCGGAGCATCACCGCGTGGGTGCGGATGTGGGCGCCGGGTCAGGGCTGAGACAGGATGTGGGCGCGTTCGATGGCACGCCAGCGTTGGGGCATCGGCCCCGGCGTGCGGACGGTGGTCATCTCGGCGGTGCAGCCGGATTCGAACAGTAGACCGGACCCGATGCCGAGCAGGCTGCCGACCGGCTTCGAGTCGATCAGGTAAACCAGTCCGTTGGCACCGGTGACGACGGCGTCGAGGGCGAGGAAGCGGCGCAGCATGGTCTGCGGGTGGTCGGTGCGGGAGAGTGCGCCGAGCAGGGTGGTGGCGGACATACCGATCAGCCTCCGTCGAGGTCGAAAAAGCTGGTCAGGGGGCCGTGGCCCGGGCGGAGTGCGCCGCCCGGGCCACGGTGACTCCCACCTTGCCCGGTTCCGTACGAAGGGTCGCTTACCACTGAGGTAATGAGGCAGGTCAGGCCATGGATGCCGAATCGGGCCCGACCCGCGTGGCGGCCGCACGAAGGGCCGCGAGCACCGGGGCCATCGGCGATGTACGTCTGGTCGGACCACGTGCGGTGGAACCAGCAGGTGGAGACCCGGGCGGTCCTGGCCGCGGGCGAGGCGTGCCGTGCCCTGGTGACCCGGCAGCAGAGCACGGGCGGGGCCCGGCCGAGCATCCATTGGCCCCGGAGCGGTTCAGTCTCCCAGGGCGGGAAGTCTCAGAAGCGGTTCGTGAGTATTTTGGTGGAGGTCGGTGACATCAGCGGCTGACATCAACAGCGGCGTCCACGGGAGTACAGCAGCGCACAACCGCGGCGAACGAGCGGCCCACCGTCACCCTCCACCGTCACCTCGACGGTCGGCTCGCCCACTGACCGGGCCGGCCCCGGCTCGTCGCCCCGCACCCTGCGGGGCGACGGGTCACCGCACGCCCGCTCGACGAGCAGGCGACAGGGCACGCAGATAACGCCGCCGGAAGAACCGCTGCGCGACCAGCAGCACCGGGAACACCAGGCGCCACGGCCCATGCGGGGCGGCACGGGTCAGGGAACGGATCGTCAACGCGACCGTGCCGTCGGAGGACCGGTGGACGACGAATGCCTCCTCGCCGCTCACGGGATGGCCGGGCAGGGTGCCGTAGGCGAAGCCGCAGCGGTCCGGGGTGTCGACGACGGCGACGACCCGGACGGGCTCTCGCACCGCGAACGGACCGAACGCCGCGGTGATGCGGTACTCGGCCCCCTCCACGACCCGGCTCCCGCCACCCTCGCGGCCCGTCACTGTGAAGCCACTGCGCCGCTTGACGCCCCAGCGCAGCACCGCGTCCGCCGCGGCGTGCCAGTCGGTGTCCCCGCGCCCGATGACGACGGTACGGGTGTAGGGGCGCAGACCTGTGATCCCCACCGGCCAGGGCTCTTCGGCGGGCCGGGTCGCACCGGCTGGCCCGTAAGTGAGTTCGCCCGACGACGGGCCGCGTCTCGTACGGCTGCTGGGCATGGCGTTCCTGTTCGGAAGAGTGGATGGGTCATGAGTGATGTGCCCCGCCTTACCGCCCGTGCCTCGCCATCGCGCGAGCCGCAGCCCACCATCATGACGATCTTGAGCGCGAGATCATCGTCAGCGACAGTCAGCGCCTTCTTCACATGGGCGAGGGACGGGATGACCACCTTCTCACGTACGTGCTCCGGTTCTTGAACACCCTTCACAGGGTCATCCGCCATGGCTCCCTTGCCATAAGCGTCCCGCAGGACGGCCTTGAGAACACGGAATATGTTCACCTGGTTTCCATGACCGGCCCCGTCAGTCTCCAACTCGTCCAAGAAGCGTTCGACCACGATCGGCGCGACAGAGTTGAGCTTTCGCGATCCGAGAGGGGGAACGATGTGAACATTGACGGAAACGTCCACTTTCTCGCCCGTGGAGTACTCGGTCATCCGACGTTGCCGGGGCCGCCACTGCTTCGTGCATTCCGCGACGGTCTTCTGACCGAGTTCGCGGCGGGCTCAGCAACGGATGGCGCTGTCCTCTTTTTCTCCGCGCAGAGCTGCGTGCGACGCTCGATCGCGTCGTCCTGCGCACTGAAGCCGGTCTCTTCATGCTGCTCGCCGAGTGCATCCCTGAACCGAATCGTGTACGGGTGCGGGCGGCGGGTGGGCTTGGCACAGTCGCAGCCCTTGAAGAAGGACCCCATGCCGCGGGCAAGCTGTCGGGGCACGAATCAAACCTTCCGGGCAGGGCACCGGGCCGCGCAGCAAGCCCTGCCACGGGTGCAGGTCAGCGAGCCCGGACGCCCTCCGGCCTGATGCTGACCATTTGCCGACCCGGACGCGGCGATCAGGGCCCTGAGCTGCGGAAACACCCAAACGCTAGATCTTGGACTTGAATACCGTACGAAACACGAAGAAACTCCCGCTTTGTCTGCTCCCTGCCTGCTTCGCAGGTCAAGGGCGGTGTCCGCAGCGTACAACCAATCGCACATTCGGTCAGCTGCCGCCGGGTATCTCAGTATCCGCACTGCCCCTTTACTGACCTTTCCTGATGACCAATGAGCTTTTCCAGCCGACCACTGATCGGGCGATGGTCATGGGGTGCGCCACGCACGAGGCTCCCCTGCCGTTGAGGGAGGTTTTCGAAGTCCCAACCCACTGGTCCCACCGGCACAGGGAGATGCTCCTGTGTCGTGTCAAGTGACCTGCGGGAAAGCCTTCTCCTCACTGAGATCGTCGTAGGTCCTGACGTCGGACAGCGGGTCGAAGTCCAGCGACGCTGCCCGCGCGAGCCAGAACGGCGAGCCCGTGTCCGGGCCGAAGTGCCCGCCCAGTTCCGCCCGCGAGGTGATGCCGAGCCTGCCGTAGGCCCGGCACAGATGGTTCTCGACGGTACGGACCGAGACCGACAGCCGCCGCGCGATCTCCCCGTCCTCCAACCCGGACGCCGCCAGGGTCGCTGTCTGGTGCTCGCGGACGGTGAGTTCGAGTCGGCGTACGGGCGCCGAGGGGCTGGAGGGGACGGTCCCACCGGGCAGTTCCGTGCCGACCGTGGCGGCGAGATGGGCGCTGCACGCCACGAGTGAGATCCGGGCGGCCCGGTGCCGGCCCGCGTCCCGGCTCAGCTGGTGCGCCTGACTCGCGCACTCCGCTGCGAGGGGGAGCCGCCCGAGCCGGGCGAACCGGTCGGCCAGGTCGTCGAGGTGCGCGGCATCCCGGCCGACCAGGGCCCGCACGTGCAGTGCGCGCAACTCGTCGAGGGGCACCTCACCGCGACGCCGAGGGCGTCCAGCAGTTCGACGGCGACAGCCGCTCGGCCCAGCCGGGCCAGCAGGTGGAGGGCCGCCAGGGCCGTGGCCTTCCGCCCGGCGGCGGCCGAGCGCCGCGCCACCTCCTCGGCGCGGCGCAGGGCCCCCGGTACATCACCCGACCGGCCCGGGATCCGGGCCTCCTCCAGCGCGATGCGGTCCTCCGCGAGCGGGTAGCACGGTGTCCGACGGGCTGCGACGCGCACCTCGATCAGGATGCGGACCGCCTCTGTGTGCTGACCCGACTCGGCCAGCGCGCCCGCGAGCTGCGCCAGGAGCCAGGGCCGGGTGGTGAACCAGTCCTGGCCGTCCGGAGCGGCAGCGGCCCGCCGCAGCAGCGCGACCGCTTCCGGCAGCCGGCCGCCGGCCTCGGTCGGGCCCTCCCGCAGACCAGACCGCCGGCTGCGCCTCGCCCGCAACGCGCACACGGGCATGCGCACGTTGCGGGCCACGCCACCGGGCGCGCTCATGGGCGGCGCGCAGAGTGCCGGTGAAGCGGCCGGACCGCGGGACCGATCGACTCAGCCGCCGCTCTTACGCCTGAACGACCGCTGGCTCGCAGCCGGGCCGTGCGCCGCACGCACCTTCGACGCATTCGGGTTGGCGGCACCATCGGCCGCGGCCGCCTGCGCACCGCGCTTGCGCGCCAGGGCTTCACGGAACTTGCGCTTGAGGTCGTAGTTGCCGTCGCTGTCCGGCGCCAGAGGGGACGTCTCGGGGGCAGCCGGCTCCGAACCTTCCGTGGATACGGGTTCTGCGGTCATGGTGATCTCCTGGGTTCGGGGGTGGGCCAGCACAGCTTGTCATGCCGGGCGCAGTGCGCGGCGCCGGCACCATCATCCTGCTGTGTTTCGACGGGTGTCCCCCTCGCGGCCGTGGGCGTTCGCTTCGCAGGCGGGGGCACAGGACGGGCTTCGGGCCGGGCCGGGCCGAGGGTCGTCGATCCCGTGGACAGGAGATTCGCTGACGGGGCAACGGCTCTCGGCCGTTGCGACGCACGAGGGCGGCCTTGCGGACCTCGGCGGCCTTTCGGAACGTGCCACCGGCACCGCGGGCGGTGTCCTTGCTGGTCTGGAACAACCCCCACTCCTTGGAGAACAACCCCATCCCGTGGGCGAGCTGTCGAACCGCACATCAAGCCTTCGGAGCAGGGCGCCGGGCAGCACAGCAGTCCCCTGCCAGGGATGCAAGTCAGCAAGCTGGACGCCGTCCGGCTCGACGCTGACCCTTTACTGACCCAAACCCGGCATTCAAGGCCCTGAGCTGCGGAAACACCCAAACGCTAGATCTTGGACTTGAATACTGCACGAAACATGGAGATATTCCCGGTTCGCCTGCTCCCTGCCTGCTTCTTGCAGGTCAAAGGCGTTCTCTGGAGATTGCAACGATTCGCGTGGGCGGTCAACTGTCTCCGGGTGTCTCAGGACTCGCACCGACTCGATGCCGACTTCCTCAACGGGCCATCAGACGTTCGAGGACTCCGCCCAGCGGGATGCGCCGTCCCCTGCGCCGCAGGGGTGCGAACGCACGCGTCGACGAGGAGGAACTGAGCAACCACGCAGGTGGCCATCACCAGGACCTGACGGCTGGTGAACTTTGCCCCGGCCGCGCCGAGTTCGACCAGCAGGTCGGAGCCCAGGAACAGCACCCCGCCCCGCGCCGCCCTCGGCCCCATGACGCAGGCGGCGGCCGCCGTGGTCACCAGTGCGGCGCTGCAGGGAGCCACCGCCCGGGCCAGGAGACCCACACGTGGCAGCAGCGCCGTGCCCCCTTCCGCCCCTCGGTTTCACCGTGGGTCGGCGGCGGCCGCGGTCGTTGCCGTCGGACCGGGCCACACGGCCGAGGCGTCGTCCCGGCACGGGTCGGGCAGTCGGATCGGGCGGACGGGGACCGGGCCGGCACCGTGGTCGGTGACCGCCGTCCAGGGGGCGGGCCGACCGGAATAGCACAGCGCGGTCAGTGCGAAGGCCTCGTCGGCGTAGACCTCGACGTACTCGCCGACCGTGAGGATGCGCAATGCGCCGGGGGGACTCGACAGGACGGTCTGCGCCAGCACCCTTCCGCCGGGCCCGGTGACCCGGAGGTCCTCGCCGTCGCAGGCCACGGCCAGGGCGGCACGGTCGTCGCCCGGATCTTCGGCGCGCAGAACGACCTCGATGCGGCCTCCGACGTCGACGTGGCCGACCGCGTGCAGGGGGGCGTCGTACGTCTCCTCGCCGAGCCAGGTCTCCAGGCCCCGCCACCATTCCAGGCGGGGCGCCGAATCCGCGGACACGACCAGGGACTTGGGCTGGGCGAGCATGCCTCGGCAACGGTCGCCGGTGTCGGTGAGACCGACGCGGCGCGGGGTGGTGTGCAGCACGACGCGGGAGCCGCCGGGGGCGGCGACGACACGCGGGGCGTACGCGCCCGTCGGGCCGAGTGGGCCGCGGCGGGTCCACGGGCCGCGCAGGCGGGGCGCGGTCCACGCCTCGAAGCCCCGGGTGGCGCCGATGGAGCCGAGCAGCAGCCAGCTGCCGTCGTCGAGGCGTTCGAGGACCGGGCACTCCAACTCGTCGACGTCGCCGGGGGAGACGAGCGGCGGGTGGACGGTCCAGTGTTCCAGGTCGTCGGAGGTGGCCCAGGCGACGCAGCCGCCGACGTCCACGGGCAGGGAGGCGTCGGTGGCGCAGAGCACCATGAACCAGCCGTCAGACTCGTCGTCGCGTACGACGAAGGGGTCACGCCAGCCCATGCGTTCGCCCGTGCGGTACCAGCGCGGGTCGGCCTCGACGACCGGCCCCGTGCCGTGGCGGCGCCAGCCGGTGCCGTCGGTGCGCTCGGAGTACGCCAGGCCGACCGACTGCAGTGGCCAGCCGTCCGGGGTGAGGCCGGAGACGGCGGTGTAGAGCATCGCCATGCCGGTGCCGTGCGGGAAGGCGTGCATGGTCCACACCGCCTGCTGGTCGAAGCGGCCCGGCAGGCCGTTGCCGAAGGCGGTGCCCTGCGGCTCCCAGTGGACCAGGTCGGCGGAGGTGGCCCTGCCGTAGGAGGTCTCCATGCGCAGGTGGTCGAACTCGGCCGTCCACGGGCCCTGCAGGTGCAGCACGGTGTAGGTGCCGTCCGCGTGGCGCAGGAGGTCGAAGTCGTTCACGCAGAGGCCGGGCGGCGCGTATCGCATGGAACAGGTCCTGTCTGCCGACAGCGGCACTCAAACGTGTGCGCTGTGATCTTGCTGGTGGGAGTTCCTCTGGGAGTCAGCCGAAGTAAATCTGAACGCAAACGCTTGCGCAACCGGGTGGGCGGGTTTACGGTCTCGTCACTCCCCCTCACGCCGCCGTGCTGCCGGGCCCCGGCCACGCGACGTGCACCCGATCAAGGAGCGTTCCGTGACGGTCAGCATCACCGATGTCGCCGAGGCCACCGGGGTCTCGGCGTCCACCGTGTCCCGCGCCCTGCGCGGCCGTCCCGGGGTGTCGGAGGAGATGCGGGCGCGGATCGTCGCGACCGCCGCCGAACTGGGTTACACCGCCTCCCGCTCGGCCTCCAGCCTGGCCAGCGGGCGCACCTACACCGTCGGCGTCGTCGTCCCGTACGTCGGCCGCTGGTTCTTCGGCACCGTGCTGGACGCGGCCGAGAAGGTCTTCAGCGCCGCCGGCTACGACGTCCTGCTGTACAACCTCGGCTCACCGGAGGCGCGCAAGCGCTTCTTCACCAAGCTGCCGATCCGCAAGCGGGTCGACGCCGTGCTGTCCCTGCTGATCCCGGACCCGGAGGAGGCCGCCGCCCTGCGCTCCCTCGACGTGCCGCTGGCGACCACGGTCGGCGGCGCCCGGCCCGGCTTCACTGTGGTCGGCATCGACGACCGGGGCGGGGCGGAGAGCGCCGTACGGCACCTGGTGAACCTCGGCCACCGCCGGGTCGGCATGATCTCCGGGGCCAGCGAGCCGCTGCACTGGACCACGCCCCTCGACCGCCGGCAGGGCTACCTGGACGTGCTGGCCGACGCCGGGATCGAGCCCGACCCCGCCCTGGAGGCGGACGGCGGTTACACGGTCGAGGGCGGCGAGCGGGCCATGACCGGGCTGCTGGCGCTGCGCCACCCGCCGACCGCCGTGTTCGCCCAGTCCGACGAGATGGCGATGGGTGCCCTGCGCGCCCTGCGCAGGCATCGGCTGAGGGTTCCGGAGGACGTGTCCGTCGTCGGCTTCGACGATCACGAGCTGTCCGAGGTGGTCGGGCTGACCACCGTGGCCCAGCCGGTCGCGGCCCAGGGCCGGGAGGCGGCCCGGCTGCTGCTGGCGCGGCTGGACGACCCGGACGCCGGGCCGGCAGACCCCGTCGAGATGCCCATCCGCTTCGTCCTCCGCGAGACCACCGCTCCGCCGCGCAGCCGTCGGCAGCGGTAGCCCAACCGCCTCGTCGACCGCCCGCTTCCGGAGGGCCGTTCCCACCCGCCCCCCTACCCCGCCCCCACTGTCCCCGCACCCACCGCACACCGCACACCGCACACCGCACACCGCTCGGAGGCACCACCATGACCAACGGATCCAGAAGACACCGTCGTACGGGCCTGACCGCCCTCGCCCTGCTGCCACTGGCCGCGCTGGCCGCCTGTGGCGGCGGGGGCGGCGCCGGCAACGCCTCTGCCGAGGAGGGCAGCGGCAAGGGCACCATCAGCGTCTGGGCCCACCAGGGCCAGGCGAGCGAGACGGCCGCGCTGCAGAACGCCGTGAAGACCTTCAACTCCTCGCAGAGCGACGTCAAGGCCGAGCTGAAGCTGATCCCCGAGAACGACTACACGAAGACCATCACCGCCACCGACCCCGCCGAACTGCCGGACGTGCTGGAGTTCGACGGCCCGACGATGGCGAACTTCGTCTACAACGGCAAGCTCGCCCCGGTCGACGACCACGTCTCCGCAAAGACCCTCGACAACGCCACTGACGCCGTCAAGGCGCAGGGCGAGATCGACGGCAAGCACTACGGCCTGGGCATGTTCGACGCCGGGCTCGGCATGTACGCCAATAAGAAGCTGCTGGACGCGGCCGGCGTGAAGTACCCGACGCGGGTGGACGACGCCTGGACGGCCGAGGAGTTCGGCAAGGCGCTCGAGGTGCTGAAGGCCGAGGACTCCGACGGCAAGGTCCTCGACATATCGGAGCAGTACGGCCTGGCCACGGAGTGGGGCACCTTCGGCTTCTCCCCGATCCTCTGGTCGTCCGGCGGAGCCCTGTTGAAGGACGGCAAGGCGGAGGGCGCCCTCGACAGCCCGAAGGCCGTCGCCGCGATGAAGACCTTCCAGTCCTGGAAGACGTACGTCGACCCCAACACCGACGGCAACGCCTTCGCCAAGGGCAAGGTGGCGCTGAGCTGGGTCGGCCACTGGATGTACCCCGCCTACAGCGAGGCCCTCGGCGACGACCTCGTCGTGCTGCCGCTGCCCGACTTCGGCAACGGCCCCAAGACCGGGCAGGGCTCGTGGGCCTGGGGCATCGGGGCCGACAGCAAGAACGGCAAGGCCGCCGGGACCTTCCTGGACTACCTGCTGAACGACACCAACGTCGGCGCGATGACGAAGGCCAACGGCGCGGTGCCCGCCACCAGGACCGCGCTCGCCAAGAGCGAGCTGTACCAGGAGGGCGGCCCGCTCCAGCTCCTCGCCGACCAGCTCGCCCGGCCCTGCGGCGACAGCGACATCAACGCCTCCTGCGTCGCCGCCACCCGGCCGGTGACCGCCGGATACCCCACGGTCACCGCCAAGTTCAACACCGCCCTGAACTCGATCTACGGCGGCGCCGACCCGGAGGAAGCCCTGCGCAAGGCCGCCCGGGCCATAGACCGGGACTTCACCGACAACGCCGGCTACGAGATCCCGTAACCCGCAGGACGCATCGGCCGGGGCGGGCCGTCGGCGACGTACCGACCGCGCCCGCCCCGCCGGAAAGAGGACCCTCCCGTGAAAACGCACGCCGCGCCCCCTGGCCGGGCCCAGGCCGTCTCGTCCGCGCCCCCCGCGAAACCCTCGCGTCCCTCGCGCGGCAACCGTGACCGGCTGCACGGGCTGCTGATGTCCGCCCCGGCCGTCGGCGGGCTGATCGCCTTCGTCGGCATCCCGTTCGGCTACGCCGTGGTGCTCTCCTTCCACAACGTCCGCCTCGGCTCCCCGCTGGAACCCGCCTTCTTCGGTGTGGAGCATTACCGGCGGCTGTTCACCGACCCCGACCTGTCCGGCCCGTTCCTGCGGGCGCTGCTGAACAACCTGACCTTCGCCGCGGTCGTCGTACCGCTCCAGACCGGCCTCGCGCTGGCGCTGGCGATCCTGCTCAACCGCAAGCTGAAGGCCATCGGCCTGTTCCGGTCCTTCTTCTTCATGCCGGTGGTCTTCCCGATGGCGCTGGTCGCCGTGATCTGGCGGCTGATCCTCGCCCGCAGCGAGCAGGGCATGCTCAACTCCCTGCTCGACGCGGTGACGTTCGGCAACTGGGGCGCCTTCGACTGGCTCGGTGACAGCCTCACCGCGATGGGCTCGATCATCGTGCTGTCGGTGTGGCAGGGCGTCGGCTTCCAGATGGTCATCCTGCTGGCCGGCCTCCAGCAGATCCCGGGCGAGCTCTACGAGGCCTCCCAGCTGGACCGGGCCTCCCGCTGGCAGCAGTTCCGGCACGTCACCCTGCCCGGCATCCGCGGCACCCTCGTCTTCGTCGCGATGCTGACCTCGGTGCTGTCCTTCCGGGTCTTCGACCAGGTGTACATCCTCATCCGCGGCGGCGGCCTGGACGAGGACGCCACCCGGACGGTGATGTACCAGGCCGTCACCACGGCCTTCGACCAGAACGACATCGGGCAGGCCTCGGCCGTCACGGTGGTGTTCTTCCTGATCGTCGTCGCCCTGACGATCGTCCAGCGCCGCGTCGTCCGGCCCGACAACGAGGACTGACTGACCCATGGCCATGCTCCCTGCACCCCTGCGCCGCGTCCTCGACTATGCCGTCCTGAGCGTCCTGGCGTTCGTCTTCGCCCTGCCCGCGCTCTACCTCTTCCTCGGCAGCCTCAAGCCGTCCGACGAGGTCCTGAACGGCCTGTCCGGCTTCCTGCCCACCCACCTCTCCTTCGACAACTACGCGGCCGTCTTCGACAGCCTCGACTCCGACAGCACCGGTTACTTCTGGCAGTTCATGGGCGTGTCGGTGCTGCTGTCGTTCGTGGTGGTGACGGGCGGGCTGATCGTCAACTCGATGGCGGCGTACGGTCTGACGCGGCTGAAGTGGCGGGGTCGGAACGCGGTGTTCACCCTCGTCCTGCTGCTGATGCTGATCCCGTTCGAGTCGGTGGCGGTGCCGCTGTTCTACATGTTCAACAGCCAGCGCAACACCCTGTTCATCCAGGCGCTGCCGTTCGTCGCGAACGCCTTCGCCATCTACCAGTTCCACACGTTCTTCAAGAAGATCCCGCCGAGCATCGAGGAGGCGGCCCGGCTGGACGGCGCGGGGCCCTGGCGCACCTTCTTCGCGATCATCGTGCCGATGTCCAGGCCGGTGTTCGCCTCGGTCGCGATCCTCACCTTCCTCATCCAGTGGGGCTCCTTCCTGTGGCCCGTGCTGATGGTGTCCGACCCGTCGGTGCGGCCCCTTCCCCTGGAAATGAGCGTCTTCCAGGGCCAGCAGCCCCCGGACTGGGGGCAGATCCTCGCCTTCGGCGTCCTGCTCGTCCTGCCGGTCCTCGTCGTCTTCGCCTTCTTCCAGCGCTGGTTCGTCCAAGGAGTCGCCAGTTCCGCCGTCAAGGGGTGACCACACCCGTGCGGGGCGGCGGCGAGGACTCGGAACTCCTCGTCGCCGTGCCGCACGGGGCCGCGTCGGCCCACCCGGGTTCTACGGCAGCGGCGGGTGGGCGTTCTTCATCAACTCCTGGAACCGGGCGGAGAACCAGTGTCCGGAGATCGGGGTGGCGGGCAGCGCTTCCGACACGTTGTTCCGCAGGTTGCCGGGGTACGTGGGGGCGCACATCCGGTCGAAGTCCTTGTCCTCGTCATTCGGTAGGGCTTTGTCCAATCCGTCGGACTCGCCCGGGGGCTTCATCCACACGTAGGCGTCAATCCCGGGCTCCGGGGACGCCTGGGGCCGCTCGCCGAGTCCGGCTCCCGACTGGTTGCACCAGTTGCCGATGTGGATGCGGCGGTCGTAGCGGCCGCCGGGGCCCTGGCGGTACAGGAACTACTCCCCACCTATCCGCACCTGGCGAGCGGCGCGGTGCCAGCCGCGACGCAGGGACGGCCCGATCCGGTCGGCGACGCGCTGGCCTGCGCCGAGGCCACGTACACCGAGACAGGCAGCCGAGTGCCGCTGGAGTACGAGGCGTTCGTACGGATGGTGCAGAACCTCTCCCCAGGGCCCTGGCGTACGAGGAGGCGGCCGCGGAATGGCTGGACCTGTTCGAGATCGCCGTGCTCAGCAATACCTCCGCCGCCGCACACCGCCCGCGCCCACCAGCCCCCGACCGGCTGGCCACGTACGCACGGATCACCACGCCCCTGCGGGTGGTGGGCTTCGCCGACGACGTGCTGACTCCCGCCCACCTGAGTCGTGAGGTGGCCGCGGTGATCCCCGGCGCCCGTCACGCGACTGGCGGTCTTCCTGCCGGAGCCCGCCGCGGGCGGGTCCTACCCGCCGTACGCGGACCAAGTCACCTGGGAGGAGGGGCGATGCCCCGCTCGGACGTCGTTCTGTTCTGGAGCCCTCGGACGATGAACCGGCTTCCCGGTCCGGTCTCTAACATCAAGTGGGGGTGTGATACTGTCCGGGCCGGGCGGTGCTCGGTGCGCCGCCGGAGGCCGAGCGCATGGCGTACCTCCTCCCCTTCGCCGGGATGTTCGGGGTGCCCGTGGAGCGTGCCCTTCCGGGGGCGGCGGGAGCGGCCGTGCGCGCGGTGGGCCGCGGTTCGCGCCGCACCGGCGGCGAGCGGGCCGTCCCACTCGTGGTGTGGCGCTCCGAACACTTCCAGAGGTGGTACGCCACCCGGCTGGCTGCTCGACGCGCGCGTGGAGTGGCACGAGAGGGCCGCGGACGGAGACCCGGCCTGGCTGCTGACCGTCACGGTCTCGCCGGGTGATGGGGGCGCTCCGTCCGTGTGCCGCCTTCTGTCCGCTCAGGGGCAGGTCATGCTCATGTAGAGCGCCTGCTCGCCCTCGGAGGGGGTGCCGTCGTAGAGGGTGGTGTCCAGCCCGCAGAAGGCGAAGCCCATCCGCCGGTACGCATGGATCGCGGGCGCGTTGATGTTGGTGACCTCCAGCCAGAGGTGCCTGGCGCCCCGCTCACGGGCGAACTCCACCGCGAGCCCCATCAGCGCACGGCCGACCCCCCGCCCCCGGTGCTCTGGGGCGATTTCGATGTCCTCGACGGTCAGCCGGCGGTTCCACCCGGAGTACGAGACGGCGACGAACCCGGCCAGGTCGCCGGCGGCCCCGTAGGCGACGAAGGTACGGGAGTCCGCGTCGCCCCCGTCGTGCTCGTCCTCGGGGAACACCTTGGTCAGGGGCGGGTCCACCGCGATCTCCCTCAGGGCGAACCCGGCGTCGGCGACGGTCACCTGGAAGACCGTGGCGGTGGTGAAGGAGCCGTCCAGGGCCCTGATGGCCTCGGCGTCCTCGGGGACGGCGGTGCGGTACCGGTAAGCAGTGTTGTCAGCAGTGGTCACGGCACGACGCTAAGGCCGCTCGGACCACGACAGGACAGCCTTCGGCCGACCATGCCGACGCCCTCGGACCTGGTCCAGGGTCACAGGGCACGCCGGGCCGGTGGCGGTGCCGTGCGGGTGGATGACGTACACGTTCCGCCCCGCCACGACCGCGGTGGCAGTCACCCGGTCAGCAAGCCGGGACGTTCCCGCGCCCGATGCCGACCATTTGCTGACCTGAACAGTCTCACTACGCCTTTGACCTGCACAAATGCCCAGATGCCAGATCTTGGACTTGAACATGGTGCGCAACATCGGGGCACTCCCACAGGCGGGCCCCTTGCCTGCATTTTTGCAGGTCAAGGGCTATTTTCATACCATAAAACCAGGCGCATGTTCGGGCAGCATTCCCCAGGTTCTTCAGGACTCACGCTGACCACTTATCGACTTTCCTGACGCACTGTCAGAAAACTATGGGAGGGCTTCACCACTCTTTCGGACCTCACCGCGACGACGGGCCTAAGAAGTCATCTCAATTGGCGAGTCTGCGGTAGCAGATGAGGGTGCAGGCGATGCTCGTGAAGGCCAGGAAGTGCTCGGCCTTGCGCTCGTAGCGA
>NZ_JBSGHG010000035.1:0-72917 GCF_053604275.1 Streptomyces sp. NPDC004051
GTCAGCCCGCCTCCCTGTGGATACCGCATGCCCCGGTGATACCGCACGGGCGACGAACCGTCAGCCCCTACGACACCACGAGTTCAACTTCAGTAACCGGTCGGCGGCGGCCAGCCTGGCCGAGTGGTAATGATGGCCGCTCGCCGCCCGGAAGGCCGGTGGCGGGGCGGCGGAAGTCGTCGGAGCCGTCACGACGATCACCTTATCGGCGTGATCGGCGGGAAAGGGAGCGTTTCCGCACACCAGGCGTCCTGCGCTCACCGTGAGCGACCTGGCAGGATTGGCGTTCTGAGCGCGGACCGCAACGGTGGACGAGGGAGCCGTGAGGAACGCGCAGTGCGTCGAGAAGGAAGCGGAACGTGACGGACGTCAAGGCTGGTGTGGACCCGACGGCCCTGCTCAAGGACCTCAAGCGGCAGGTCGTGGCCCTGGAGGATGACCTGCGGGCGCGCACGGAGTCCGTGGACGAGATCCGCGACCGCCTGGAGGCCGAGTACCGGCACGCCCGGGAGGCCCGGCGCACCGCGGCGACGTACGGCGCCTGGCGCGACGAGCGGGTCACCCAGTCCGCGGCGGCCTGGGTGCTGGCCTGCGTCTTCGTCCGCTTCTGCGAGGACAACGGCCTCATCGACGAGCCGTACATCGCGGGCCCGGGGGAGCGGCTGGCGGAGGCGGAGGCCCGGCACGAGGCGTACTTCCGTGAGTACCCGACCAAGAACAACCGCGACTGGCTGTTCGCCGCGTTCGACGCCATCCGCAAGGCGAACGACACGGCGGCTGGCCTCTTCGACGAGGCCCACAACCCCCTGTGGGATGTCACGCCCAGCTACGAGGCGGCGACCGAGCTGCTGTCCTTCTGGCGACGGTGGGGTGCCGAGGGCGAGATCCGCTACGACTTCACCGACCCCGAGTGGGACACCCGCTTCCTCGGTGACCTGTACCAGGACCTCAGCGAGCACGCCCGCAAAACGTACGCGCTGCTCCAGACCCCGGAGTTCGTCGAGGAGTTCATCCTCGACCTCACCCTCGAACCGGCGGTCTCCACGGACGCGTTCGGACTGAACCCGGTGTGGGAGGGCCCGGACGGCGAGGAACGGCGCGGCCTGCGCACCATCGACCCCGCCTGCGGGTCCGGGCACTTTCTGTTGGGTATCTTCCACCGCCTGTTCGACAAGTGGCGTGCGGTCGAGCCGGGGACCGATGTGTGGACGCTGGTGCGCCGCTCACTGGAGTCCGTGCACGGCTGCGACAAGAACCCGTACGCGGTGAGCATTGCGCGCTTCCGGCTGCTGGTGGCCGCGATGCGGGCGGCAGGGGCGGAGAGGCTGAAGGACGCGCCGCCGTTCCCGATCAACGTGGCGGTGGGGGACTCGCTGCTGCACGGGCGGGATGCGGCGGGTATCCAGACGGACTTGGACACACTGTTCGCCGAGATGCAGATCGGGCGGGAGGAGGGGGCGTTCGCGTATTCGACGGAGGATGTGTGGGAGTACGCGAAGCGGGTTGATCTGCTGGGGCGGGGATCTTATCACGTGGTGGTGGGGAATCCGCCTTACATCACGGTTAAGGATAAGCAGGAGAGCGATAATTATCGCGCTGCGTACGATGCGTGCGCGGGGACTTATGCATTGTCGGTTCCTTTTGCTCAGCGGTTGTTCGAACTGGCGGTGAAGGGAGTGGGTGGTCGTCGCGGTGGTGGCGGCTTCGTAGGGCAGATTACTGCGAACTCTTTCATGAAGAGGGAGTTCGGTAAGAAACTCATTGAAGTTGTTTTTCGGAACCGCGTCGAACTTTCTCACGTGATTGACACTTCAGGAGCATATGTTCCGGGGCATGGGACGCCTACGGTGATTCTTGTCGGGCGGAATCGAGTTCCCAGCCCTGAGCGAACTATGCGAGCGGTACTTGGTGTGCGCGGTGAGCCTGATCAGCCGAAGGTTGCAGCGCAGGGGCGTGTTTGGCAGGCGATCGTTCGACAGGTGGGTGACCCTGGCAGCGAGTCCGACTGGGTCACGGTGGAGAATATCCTTGCTGCACGTTTCATGGATCATCCGTGGGCTGTGACCGGGGGCGGTGCAGGTGAGTTGCAGCAGTTCATTGAAAGTCACTCGGCCTCGGTCTTGGGTGCACGTGCCTCCTCTATTGGGTTCGGTGCCGTGACGCGAGCGGACGATGTTTACACGCTAGGAGAAAGGGCTCTCTCGCGCGCCCGTGTTCCGGGAAAATTCCAACGCCCGATGGTCGATGGTGAGTCGAGTCGGGACTGGCGTATTTCTGAACCGGTAACCGTTCTTTGGCCATATTCTGAGGTATTCCCTCATGTCGCGGTCGCTGATGAAGCGACCCTTCGGTTGGCGTGGCCCAATCGGGCGATCCTTCGGGATCGCGTTGCATACGGTAAGACCCAGTTGGAGCGAGATCTCCAATGGTTCGAGTATTCGATGTTTTTCCACCGTCGATTCGGTGGTTTCAGTCTCGCTTTTGCGTGTGTTGCGACCCATAATCATTTTGTTTTGGGGCGAGGTGGGGAGGTGTTCAACAGGCATGCCCCTATCGTCAAGTTGCACGATGGAGCTAGTGAGGATGAGTACCTGGAACTTATGGGGGTGTTGAATTCTTCCACTGCTTGCTTCTGGTTGAAGCAGGTCAGTCAGGACAAGGGAAATCGAGGAGGCGAGCGATCCACGGGGCGGTATGCCTGGGAAAGCTTCTATGAGTTCACTGGTACCAAGCTTCAGGAGTTCCCTCTTCCCGAGCGGCTTCCGCTTGCGCTCGGCCGCATGTTGGACTCGGCGGCGAGCGAGATCTCACTGCGTGAGCCAGGGGCTGTGGTTGCAGAGCAAGTCCCGTTGAAGCGTGTGCTTAGCGAAGCGCGCATCAGCTTTGGACGTATTCGTCGTGGCATGATCGCTTTGCAGGAGGAGCTGGACTGGCAGGTCTACGGTCTCTACGGACTGCTTAGTCCGGCAGACGTGGCGAGGACTACCGTTCCTTCGGAACGGCTGGCTGATTGCCCCGAGGTCGACTTGGGGCAACGCGCCTTCGAGCTCGTCATTGCACCCGACGCTGAGCAGGATGAGGCCGTCGAGCAGTGGTTCAAGCGGCACGGGTCCACCCCCGTCACCGAGATCCCTGCCCACTGGCCCGACTGGTACCGGGAGATCGTCCAGGCACGTATCGACATTATCAATTCCCGCAAGGACATCGCCCTCATCGAGCGCCCCGAGTGTAAGCGGCGCTGGGCTGCCGGGCCGTGGGAAGAAGGGGACATCGCCTCAATTGAGCGCTCCGAGGGTAAGCGACGCTGGGCTGCCGGGCCGTGGGAGAAGAAGGAGCGGGCCGCGCTGCGGAACTGGTTGCTGGACCGGTGTGAGAAGGCCGAGCTGTGGTACGAGGTCCGGGACGGGCTCAGGCGGCCCCGTCCGATGACCGTCAACTACCTTGCCGACCAGCTCAGTACGGACGAGGACTTCGTCTCCGTCGCCGCGCTCTACGCCTCCGACCATCTCGGCAAGCCCGACCTGCCCCTCGCGCAGATACTGACCGAGGTGATCGCCGACGAGCACGTGCCCTACCTCGCCGCGATGCGTTACAAGGACCCTGGACTGCGCAAGCGCGCTCAGTGGGAAGAGGTCTGGCGGCAGCAGCGCGAGGAGGACCGTACCGGGCAGCGGCTCGACATCCCCGTACCGCCCAAGTACACGTCCGCCGACTTCGCCCGCGCCTCCTACTGGTCGAACCGTGGCAAGCTCGACGTGCCCAAGGAGCGGTTCATCTCGTACCCCGAGGCCGGGCCCGACAGTGACTCGACGCTGATGCTCGGGTGGGCCGGTTGGGACCACAAGGACCAGGCGCAGGCCCTTTTCGAGCTGCTGGCTGCCCGCACGACACGGGACGGCTGGAGTTCCGAGCGGATCGTTCCGCTGCTCGCCGGCCTCCACGAAGCCATGCCGTGGGTCAAGCAGTGGCACGGCGAGTACGACGACGAGTGGGGCGACGTACCGGCGGACGAGCTGGAGGCCGAGTACGAGAACCAGCTCCGCAAGCACCAGGTCGGCGTGGAGGAGCTGAAGGCATGGCGTCCGGTGCGGAAGACCCGTGGCCGTAAGGCGGCAGCGAGGCAGCCCGCGCTGGACGTTGAGTAGTCGAAGAGGTTGGTGGGGCAGTGACGCACACTGCCCCACCGGAAGTTCAAACGCGCGAGTCGGCCGCCAGCGTCGTGAACGTCGACCAGGCATCACGGGACACGGCCAGCGCCTGCCTGTCTGTGTCCTTCGAGTCCCGGACGAGAACGGCCTCAGTGCGTACGGCGACCTCGACGCAGTTGTCGCCAGAGCTGCCGCTGTAACTGCTCTTGAACCAGGCCAGTTCAGAGGTACTCATAGTGCTCCTCGCATCTGCTCCAGCAGGCTTACTGTGGCTTCACGGCCGAGGGCCTGCGAGCGCAGCTTGCCATAGCGCTGGAGCATCGCGCTGACGTCTTTCGACGACGTGATCAAAATGCTCGACTGCTGGCCTTCGGAGTAGCCCACCCACTCGTGCCGAGGTGTCTCCGCCAGGTACATCAGACCGTCGATGCCCGCGTGATCGTACTGACACAAAGGCATCACCTGGATCTCAACGTTCCTTCGAGCACCTTCCCGCAGCAGGTGGTCCAACAGGTGACGTGCGACCTCCGGCCCACCCATCTGCCGCTCCAGGAGAGCCTGCTCGATGACGAAGCTGAAAGCTGTGTTCGGGCGATCAGTCAGCAGCTGTTGCCGTTCCAACCGTGCAGCGACCTGGGTTTCGATCTGATCCTCCGAGAGGGGTGGCAGTCGCCGCTCGAAGATGGCCCTGATGTACGGCTCAGGCTGCAACAACCCTGGAATCGCCCGGCACTCGTACGCATACAGCGAGACCGCCTCCTCCTCGACCCCCGCCCACTGCCGGAACCACGACGCCAGCCCAGCCTTCCGCGTCAGGCTCTTCGCCGCCGCCCGCAGTACCCGCCCTGCGACCGCCCCCAGCGCCTCCTCCGACCGCTCCAGCAGGTCCCGTGGCGGGAACCGCTTGCCCTGTTCGATCTTGGCGATGTATGCGACCGAGTACCGCACCAGCGGCGCGAACTGCTCCTGTGTCAGGCGGGCTTCCTCCCGCAGGGCCTTGAGGACCGCGCCGAAGGTCTTCAGGCTGTCGGAGAGTTCCGGTTCGCAGGTGTTGCCCCCGTTCCCGCCTCCGCCCCCGCCCTGCCCGGCGTTCCCGCCCGTCCCGCCGCCGTTGCCCGTCGTCATCGCAGCCGCCTTCCCCTGTGCCGCCGGGCCGTACCCGTGCCGGGCCCGGACGCTTGCCGTACCGTCTGCCGTACGCGCTGCGCCACGCTCGGCACACTCATCGTCACGTACGGCGACCGACCCAGTCCAGCGAGTCGACCAGTACAACGCGATCTGTATCGGCGCCGGGCCTGCCGACGGACCGTCACTTCTCGGCAGGGTGGCTGCCATGTCAGTCCCCCACACCCAGAGCCCCACCCCGGCGCGTACGTTCGCCCAGCGCTTCTCCGCCACCCGCCGCGGTGCGCGCCTCGCCCGGCTGCTCGCCGCGCACCAGTTCACCGAGTGGGGCCACCCGCACGGCACCGAGGCGCACGACACCGCCGTTCTCGTCGTCGCCGAACTCACCGCGAACGCCGTTCTCCACGGCCGCGTCCCCGGACGGGACTTCGCCCTGTCTCTTTCCCACGACGAGGGCCGGGGTGTCGTCCGGATCGAGGTGACCGACACCCACCCCGCCCGGCCGGCGCGGCTGGCCCCCGGCACGGACGAGGACGGCGGTCGCGGCCTGCTCCTCGTCGACGCGCTCGCCGCCGACTGGGGCGTACACGACCGCCTCGGCCCCGGTAAGACGGTGTGGGCCGAGTGCGCGTTGGGCAGCTCCCGGATCTGACTGTCGTTGACCGTGGACGTTCCGTCCGGACCTGCCGCACCCGTACGGGAGCAGGCTGCCCGCCCGAGGCCCTCAGGCCGGGCCTGCGCCCCGCCCGAGGCATTGGGCCCTCGGGCACAGCGGCATTACGGTGACCCTTCAAGGGATGCCCCGACCGCGTTCGAGGAGGAATCGGTCACCTTTGCAGGGCATCCGGGGGCGAGGGGAGCCACCGTGCAGGTGCTGTATGCCGTCAGTTTCGATGTCCAGGACGCCCAGTCCGCCCAGGAGCCGGGGCATGTCTTCGAGCGTCTCCGTCACCATCTCGCCGACTGGATCGGTGACCGCGGGCGTATACAGGCGCCGGCCGTAGCCGAGCTGGACCACGCCGGGAGGGCGGTGCTCGTCGGAAAGTTTCCCGGCCACGGCGAGCGGAACGTGAACTGGTCGGTGGCGGGTGACGAGCGCACCCGTGCGCTGCGGATGACCATCCACCAACCGCTGTCCGACAGCCCGGCCCAGTTCGTCACCCGGGTCACCGTCTCCCAGGCGGAGGAAGGCGGCGGTGGCCTCAGGATCGTCATGGGCAGGGAGATTCCCGACGGCTGGATCGCGCCTGTGCAGGACCCGCGGCTCAGGCGCCCCAACCTCCTGCGGGCCGTACTCGCCGACGAAAATCTCGATGTGCGGGTACTGGGCCAGCGCGCCACAGGGCGGTACGAGAGGATCCGGGAGGAGGGGCATGCGGACGTGCTTCTCGAATCCCTGGCGCTGAGCACCCGTCTGCCCATCCTCCTGGTGCATCCCCGGGATTCGGCGGGTTGGAACGCGGCAGCCGAGGCCTCGGGGCAACTCGCCGGACTGGCTCAGGTGGTGACCTTGAACTATGTGACCGCGCAGGCCGTCCGTCGGATCCACGAGCAGGTGGCCGTCCCCAGCGGTGGTGCCCGGCTGGTCTGGCCCAACCTCGACCTGGAGCATCCCGCCTACTCGCGTGAGGAGGTGTCCCAGCCGTCCTTCGTGGAAAGTCGGCTGATGCCGTCGCTCGCCCATCTCTCCGTCATCGCGCGTGGTAGTGACACAGCGTGGGAGAGGGCGCGGCAGGCCTCGTACCGTGCCGGGGCGCGCAGGGCGGCAGAGCAACTGTCGCGCGCGCAGGCCGCCGGGGACAGGAACGCCGAGCTCGAAGCGTTGAAGGAACGTGCACAGCAGCTGGAAGAGGACGCCAAGTCGTGGGAGGACATGGCACAGAGCTGCATGGAGGAACGTGACAAGGCGCAGTCCGAAGCTGCCGCCGCCGAGGTGCTGCGCCAAGACCGGGACTACTGGAAGCAGCTGTATCTGGACCTGTCGAAGGGCGGAACCGGGCAGGCGGCCGAGTTCGACGCCTGGAGCGAGATCCCGGCCCTGGGAACGG
Source organism: Streptomyces sp. NPDC004051 (assembly GCF_053604275.1). NCBI lineage: Bacteria > Bacillati > Actinomycetota > Actinomycetes > Kitasatosporales > Streptomycetaceae > Streptomyces > Streptomyces sp. NPDC004051. Next base: position 7,322 of record NZ_JBSGHG010000035.1, read on the forward strand.
ACGCCCTGCCCACTTTCGATTCCCTCGTCAAAACGTCGGAGAAGCACATCGTGTTCACGGCAAAGGCGGCGCGCGCCTGGAAGGCCTCTCACTATCCGTATCCCCAGGAGATGACCGACCAGCTGATCGCCCTCGCGCAGGCCGCGATGGACCTGTACGCCAAGCCCGGCAACATACCCCGGCTGACGCAGTGGTTCTACGACAACCACGGGCTGAAGTACGCGCCCAACGACGAGAAGCTCAGCAAGGACAAGGACAAGCGCTACTTCACGTTCGACGGGAAGCGCTGCGACGGACTGCCGCACATCAAGGTCCGGGACGCCGTGTCGCCCAACGAGGTCGGACGGATCTACTTCGCCCTCGACTCCGAGGGCAAGCGTTTCATCGTGAACCACGTCGGACTTCACCTGTAGCCGGCTGCGCGGGCCACCCGCCCGCAGGCCGTACCTCCGGGCCGTACCGGCCTCGCAACGTCCTCAGTTCCTCCCTCCACCCACCCTGATGTCCTGGTTCCAGGCGTCGCTGCGGCCGTTGCGTCCCGTCTTGCAGACCGTGTCGTAGCAGCGCCAGAACCAGACGCCGTTCCTGCGGCGGCGCAGTTCGATGCTCGTGCCGCCGCAACGGCCGCACTTCGGCGGGCACGTGAACAGTTCGGCGTGCTCGTGCTCCAGGAGCTTGCGGGCGAAGTGGCCGCCGCGGATCGTCACCATGACCTCGCGGGTCCACGACTGGGACAGGGTGTTGAGGCTGCCGAGCATCACCGTCCGCTCGTCGATCACCGCGATCTTCTGGTGCATGACGTTGACGGGAACGACCGTGTGGACGACGGCCCGGAGGTCCGCGATGAGGCTCTGGCTGGCCGGGCGGGCCTGGAGCTGGTCGGTGTCGTCGCGGACGAACACGTTCACGCGCACGCCGCGTCCGGCCGCCTCGCGCAGCAGGGGCAGGATGCCGCGCACCCGGTTCGCCACCCACGGCGCCCACAGCCAGACCGAGGCGCGAGCCGTGCGGATCTCGTCCTCGAAGGTGCTGAAGAACGTCGTCTCGTCGTCGATGCCCGTGATCTCGACGTGCCGGGCGAGCACGTCGGCGAGGGCGGCGCCGAACGCGCCGCGGTTCGGCGCGTCCTCGTGCGGCGGAGTGATCAGGTGGCCGGCCCGCAGACGCCGTACGCCCGGGGTGCCGACCAGGTCGGCCAGGTGGGAGAAGGCCGTGCCCTTCTTCGCGGAGCGGATGCGCTCCCAGCTGCCGATGACGTAGAGGCGGGTCCGGACGCGGGTGGCCGCCACGTTGAACAGGCGCACGCCGTTGCGCGCCCAGTCCGACGCACCCGGCTCCCGGTGCGCCAGTGACATCCACAGCTCCTTGCCGTCGGCGCCCTCGACCGTGTCGAAGACGACGACGGGGAACTCCCGGCCCTGGAAGCGGTGTGCCGTACCCACCTCCGCGAGCGGCCCGCCGCCGCTCTCCACGTCCCGCAGCGCCTCCAGGGTCGCCTCCGCCTGGACGCCGTACGGAGTGACGATGCCGGTGTCCTCGCCCCTCGCCCGGTGGTACTCCACCAGTGCCCTTGCGATCAGGGAGCCGGCAGGCCACCATCCGCTGCGGCTTCCGGTCAGATGGGGCCTGGCCAGTTCGTGCAGTCCGTCGGTGTCGACGACGACGATCTCCGGGTCGTCGAGGGGCCGTGGTGCCGCGGTCTGCTTGCCGCCCCGCAGCATTCCCCCGTACGCCAGCGAGTTCGCCAGGCCCATCACCGCCGGGCCGAAGCGGTGCTGCTCGGTCAGGGCGACGCAGGCCGGATGCCGCCGGGCGTCCTCGGGGTCCTGGATGCCGCAGTGTCGGAAGACGTCCGGGAGCAGCCAGCGCCTGACGTCCGGGCGGTCGAGATCCTTCAGCCGCTCCTCGACGACCGGGCCGAGCTGCATGAAGTCGCCGAGCAGGACGGCCGTCCGGGTCGCCTTCGCCGTCGCCAGGATCACCTCGGGCAGTGTCGCCGCGCCCGCCTCGTCGACCAGGACCACGTCGTACGGGCCCTCGAAGACCGCCTTGTTGGTGCGGAACCGGGCGAGTGTGGTGGCGACCAGTTTCGCGCTCCTGACGATCTCGCCCTCGGCATTGCGGGCGAGGCGTTCGTACTCCTCCTGGACCTGCTGGAACTCCTCCTCCAGCGCCGGGCGGCGGGCGGTGCCGGCCGTCACCCGGGGCCGTAATCGCTCGGCGCGGGCGTGACGGGCGGGCCAGTCCTGCTGCTCTGCGTGGGCGGTGAGCTCCGCGGCGTCCAGGGCGCGCACGACGGCCCGTTCCAGCCGGGTGGTCTCCTCGCGACGGGCGGCCACGAGGTCCAGGGCCGACCTGTACACGGACTGCGCCGAGGCCAGTGCCTGTTCCAGGGCCGTGATCCGCTCCGGGGTGTGAGTGATGCCGGCGACCAGGTCCGCCAGTTCCTTCTCCAGCGCGACGACGTGCGCCTCGGCCGTGGCGCGCGCGGCCTGCGCCGCCCGGCGGGTGCGGGCGACGTCCTCCTCGGTGACGGTGAGCTGCTCACGCAGCTCCTGCCGTTTCTCCCGGGCGCGCCACCGGGCCACCGACCGCTGGGCGTCGAGCTGCCCCAGCTCCTCGCGCAGCTCGCGAAGGTATTCCTCGGCCATCAGGGCGTCGGCCTGCTTGCGCTCCGCGGCCTGGAGGACACGGAACTGCTCCTGGCGCAGCCGTTCGACTTCGGTCCACTTCCGGCGCGACTCCTCCGCCGCGTCCCGGCGCCGCTGAGCCGCCACCGCGGCCTGCTCCGCGGTCTCCCTGCTCGCCACGGCCTCCTCCAGCAGGGCCGCCGCCGTCTCCGCCCGCTCCCGTACGGACACCGGATCCTGGCCGGGCGTGCGCAGCAGCTTCAGCGCGTCGAAGTACGCGGCCGGATCGAAGCGGACGAGGGAGGCGTCCAGCGCGGCCAGTTCCGCCGCACGGGCCCGGACGTCGACCAGCGCGGCCTCGATCGCGCGCCGCCGCCCGGCCGTCTCGGCCAGGCGCTCGCGCACCATGAGCGGTAGTGACACCTCGGGGTTGTCGGCGACCTCCCGCAGCTGCGGCGGGCCCACGCGGACGATGTCACCCGGGCCGTGCCTGTTCTCCTTCACCACCCCCGACAGGGCGTTGTCCACGGCGATGTTGGTGGCGGAGACCAGCAGGACCCGGTCGCCGCGGGCCATCAGGTCACCGATGGCACGCTTCAGCACCGTCGTCTTGCCGGTACCCGGCGGACCCCACACCAGATGAACCCCCTGGCCCAGGCACGCGCGGTAGGCGTCCCCCTGTGCCGGGTGGAACCCCGGGGGATCCGGGACGGGAGCGGACGCGCCGCCGATCGAACCGGCGGCCAGGGCGCTCGCCAGCGGCGCCTCGCCCAGCCCGGCGATGCCGTCGCGCAGGGCGGTGACGAGGAAGGTCGGCGGCTGCTTGAGAAGCCACAGGTACGCGTCCGCGAGGTCGGCGAACTCGGCGACCTTCAGCGTCAGCAGGGAGCCGTTCTGCACCGTCTCCGAGACGGTGAAACCCTCCGTCTCGATGCCGTCCGGCTCCGGCCCCGCGAGGCGCAGCGCGTCCAGCTGGTCCGGCCCGATGTCGGAGCCGCGCAGGTCCACCGCGTACCAGCCGGCCTCCTTGGTGCGGACCGCGCGCCCCACCCGGTGCCAGCGCGGCTGCCTGCCGGTGCCGCCGGTGATCGCCACCAGTTCGCCCAAGGCCGCGGCGATCTCCTCGCGCCACCCCACCCGCCGTCGCCCCCGCTCCCCGTGCCGCCGACAGATCCCGCGCCGACCCTACCCAGCGGAAGCTGCCCGTGATCCCGCGGGCACCGTCGGTACGGAGAATCCGCACCGACGGACATACGTGTCGATGCCACCTGGCAGGATGGGGACGCGTCGAGAAGTGCGCGAGCCGTGCAGCCGAGCCATGAGCCGAGAGAAGGAACGACCGCCTGATGCCCACGAGCGAGTTCCTGCTGAAGGACGTCATCGAGATCAAGGAAGACGTCCACGCCGGCGACTTCAAGATCGAGCTTTCGCAGGGTTTCAGCGAGACCGACGCCCGGGTGGCCGAGTACGTGGTCACCGAGCAGCTCCAGGAGGCTTTCCGGCAGGCCCTGGACCTCGTGGCGGCCTGCGTCAGGTCGGGCAATTCGGAAGCCGCCTACCTGCACGGTTCCTTCGGCTCCGGCAAGAGTCACTTCCTGACCGTGCTGCACGCCGTGCTCAACAACCACCCGGCCGTCCGCACCAAGTCCCGGCTGGTGGAGGTGGTCGCGCCGCACGACGAGTGGCTGCGGCGGAGCAGGTTCCTGATGGTGCCGTACCACCTCGTCGGCTCCGCCGACCTCGACTCCGCTCTCCTCGGCGGCTACGTGCACACGGTGCGCGAACTGCACCCCGACAAGCCGCTGCCCCCCGTCTACCGGGCCGACGCCCTGCTGGCCGACGCCCGTAACCAGCGCGAGTTCCTCGGCGACGACGCCAAGTTCCTGCAGTGGCTCGGCAAGGGGGCCGCGGCCCTCACCCCGAGCGCGGCCGCGCCCGTGGAAGCCGACCCGGACGACATGCCGATGATCGACGGCGAGGCCGTGGCGCTGCCCGCCGGGACGTGGACCGGCGCCGACTTCGACCGGGCCTTCGCCGGAGCACCTGACGACCCCTACCGCGAGCGGCTGGTCTCCGCCCTGCTCAGCGGTCCCATGGCCGCCTACGCGCAGGGCATGCGCGGCGAGGCCAGCGCGTTCCTGCCGCTGGAGAACGGCCTCAAGGTAATCTCCCGGCACGCCCAGTCCCTGGGGTACACCGGAGTCGTCCTCTTCCTCGACGAACTCGTCCTGTGGCTCCAGGCGAAGATGGGCAACCAGGACTTCGTACGCGACCAGGTGCAGCGGCTGGTCAAGCTGATCGAGTCGGGGGACAGCGGCCGGCCGGTGCCGATCGTGTCGTTCATCTCCCGCCAGCGCGACCTGTCCCAGCTGATCGGCTCGGACGTCGTCGGCGCCGACGTGACCAACCTCGAAGCCCAGATCGAGTACCTGGCCGAGCGGTTCAACGTCGTCGACCTCGAGGACAGCAACCTCGTCGAGATCATCAAGCACCGCGTGCTCGCCCCGAAGCCCGGCATGGAGTCCGTGCGCGACGACGCCTTCAAGCTGGTGGAGTCCTCCAACGACGAGGTCCGGCAGATCCTCCTGGACGCGCAGGGCCGCACCGAGGCCTCCTGGGACGACTTCCGGGAGCTGTACCCGCTCTCCCCGGCGCTCCTCAACGTCCTCGTCGACCTCTCGGGCGCCCTCCAGCGCGAGCGCACCGGCCTCAAACTCGTCCAGGAGCTGCTGCGCCGCCGCCGCGACGACCTGAAGCTCGGCGAACTCATCCCGCTCGGCGACCTGTGGGACGTCATCGCCCACCGCTCCGGCGCCGCGTTCACCCCCCGGCTGCGCAAGGACGCCGAGACCGCGGACGACTTCCACGGACGGGTGCGCGAGGAACTGCTGCGCAAGTACAAGACCCCCGACGACAAGCGGTTCCAGGCCGACGAACGGCTCGTCAAGACCCTGCTGCTGGCCGCGCTCGCCCCCAACGTGCCCGCCCTGACCCGGCTGACCGGCACCCGGCTCGCCGCCCTCAACCACGGTTCGATCCGGACCCGGGTCGGAGACGCCGGCTCCGTCGCCGCCAAGCGGCTGCGGGAGCTGCAGGTCTCCTTCGACAGCGAGCTGCGCAGCGAGGGGGACAGGACCGACCCCGTCTTCCACCTGCACCTCTCCGACATCGACGTCGAACCGCTCCTCGAAGAGGTGCAGGGCGTCGCCGACCAGCTCGGCTACCGGCGGCAGTGGATCAAGGACCAGCTCTGGCGCGAGCTGGGCATCCAGGACACCCAGCCCTTCGTCTGCGAACGGGACGTCGTCTGGCGCGGCACCAAGCGGACCGTCGAGTTCGTCTTCGGCAACGTGCGCGACCCCCACCTGCCCGACGACGAGTTCGCACCCCAGCAGGCCGGGAATCTCCGCATCGTCTTCGACTACCCCTTCGACGACGGCGACCACGGCCCCATCGACGACCTCCAGCGCGTCAAACGGCTCCGGGGAGCGGGCCGCACCGAGCCCACGCTCGTCTGGCTGGCCGACTTCTTCTCCGAACAGACCTCCCGGCAGCTCGGCCGCCTGCTGAAGATCAACTATCTGCTGGAGCGCGACCGGCTCGAAGAGCACACCGCCACCCGCCCCGCCGAGGAGCGGGCACAGATCCGCAACCAACTCAAGGCGTCCCGCGACAACATCAGCGGCCACCTCACCGAAGCACTGCTCCAGCTCTACGGGATCAACCGCGCCGAGCCGGAGACCGTCGGAGCGACCGTCCCCGACGGCCAGCACCTGGTCTCCCTGCTGCCGGGCTTCACCCGCACCCGCCCCGAGCCGTCGGTCGGCTTCGAACAGAACCTGCTGCTGCTCGCCGACGGCATGTTCGCCGCCCGCTACCCCAAGCACCCCGACTTCGACCCGCGGCTGACCCGCAAGGCCATCACCGTGCGCGAACTCAAGACCACCATGGAGTGGATCGCCCGGGCGATGGAGGACGGCTCCCGGCGGGTCGTCGTGGACAGCCACCCGCTGCCCGTCGTCAGGAAGATCGTGCACGCGCTCGGTCTCGGCGAGGTCCACGACGGACCGCTCAACGTCAGCAACGACTGGCGGCTGCGCATCAACAAGAAGGCCGCCGAGAACCCGGACAGCGGCGACGACCTCGCCGTCGAGACGATCCGCGACTGGATCACCGAGCTCGGCTACGAGGGCCTCGACCGCAACGTGGGCAACCTGATCATCGCGACCTACGCGCTGCTCGACGACCGCACCTGGATCTACCAGACCCAGGTGGTCCCGCAGGCCCCCGAACTCGACCGCATAGTCCCCGGATACGGACTGCGGGCCGTCCCCCTCCCCGACGAGGACACCTTCGCCACCGCACTGCGGCGCGCAGGGGCGGTCTTCGGGCAGAGCGTGTCGCCGGTGCTCTTCGCCAGGAACGTCTCGCGGCTCGCCGCGCAGGTGCGCACCGTCGCCGAAGAGCACCGCACCGCCGTGGGGGAGACCCGGACACTGCTCCAGGACAACGCCGTACGACTCGGTCTGGAAGGAGCCGGCGGTGTGGACGCGCCGCGGCTGAAGTCCACGAAGGCCGCCGCCGACCTGATCGCCCGCCTGCTGCGCACCACCGACGCCACCAGTCTCACGCGGGAACTCGCCGAAGCCGCCTACGAGGTGACGGACCGCCAGATCGGTGCTGCTCTCAAGCAGGCCCCCGAGGTGCTGCAGGTGCTGCGGGCCCAGCGCGACGGCCGCTGGTCCGACCTGGACATGGTCCGCGAACTCGCGGGCCGGGACGACGGCGTCGGCGACCGGGCACAGCGGCTGCTGGACACCGTCCGCCGGGTGGCCAACGCCCACGAGGAGGACGAATCGCTCGTCCCGGTACTGGACTCGCTGCAGGAGTCGGCCGTGGCCCTCATGCGGGAGGCCACCCGGCTCGCCCAGGCGGCCCGGCCGGTGGAACCCGTACAGCCCGCCGAGCCGACCGCGGAAGACGTACGCCTCACCGAGCACGGCACACCCCCGGTGCCCGTGGCTCCCGCCGCCGTCCCCGCCGAGCCGGACCGGGACCGCCCGCGTTCCGGACCGGCTCCGCGGGACCCGCGCGTGGGCTACGCGGCCGAGTCCGCCCGCCGCCCCGGCGCGTACGTCGTCGAACCCACCCGGCTGGAGAGCACGCTCGCGGCGACCGTCGACGGGCTCAGCGCCGACATCCGCCGCTTCCTCACCGCGCACCCCGGAGCCCGCGTCCAGGTCACCTGGCAGGTGGTCGAGGACGCCCACGGCGAGGCCGGCGACACCGACCGGGACGAGAAGGAGACCGAACGCTGATGGCGCTCCTGCCACAGGTGGGACGGCGCACCGTCGAGGCACTCCTGGACCGGCACGCCAAGAAGCTGGCCGAGCACAGCCTCATGCTGGTCCACGGCCAGTACGCGGCCGGCTCGGCCACCACCTTCACCGCCGAGGTCGGTGAGCGGACCCGCCGCGTCACGGTGCGCGACGAGTCCTCCGTCCTCGGCATCCTGACCGCCTGGCACAGCCACCGCGACGAGGCCGCCCCCGGCGACCTGCTGGTGGTCACCACCGGCGTCGACGACGACCAGCTCGGCTGGGACGTGCGCGGACACGCGGTGCACCGGCGCACGCTCAACGTCGAGAAGGCCGAGATCGTGACGCAGCGGTTCGGGGCCACCGGACTCGACGTGCGCATGTACCGCGAGGACTGGCTGCTCCAGGCCCTCGTCGACGCCGAACCCGCCGGACGGGGATGGCCGCGCACCGCGGGCACCCTCACCCGGGACGCCGCCCTGCGCGCCCTGGTCGTCGAGCGCCTCGGACTCGACCACCCGGACATCTCGCCCCACGCCCCGGCGGAGGCCGCCGTGGACGCGGACGTGCTGCTCGCCTGGTCGCGCACTCCCGCCGGGCCGCGCCGTTTCGCCGAACTCGGCGACACCGAACGCGCGGAGCTGAAGAGGTGGCTCGGTGAGGTCGCCGGGCCCGCCGTCCCCGTCCTGCTCACCCTCGCCGAGATCGGACGGGGACACGACGCGATGGCGCTCGGCCTGCTCGGTGCCGCGCTGCGCGACCCCGCCGCCGACCCCGACGTGGCCCTCGCCGTCGGCGGACTGTTCGGCAAGGCCGGACCGCGCCGGGGCGAGATCGGCGCCTTCACCGACGCGGTGGAGGGCACCCTCCTGCGCTGGATAGGGGAGGCCGCGGGTTCGGTCGACGCCCGCCACAAGGTGTTCGCCGTACTGCAGCGCGCCGACGATCTGGCCCGGGACGCCGGTCTCACCGCAGGACTCGACACCAGCCGTTTCCTCCTGTCCAGCTTCGCCGCCCAGCTCGCCGCTGTCGTCGAGGGCGCCCGCAGGTCCCCCGCGCAAGGCGAGAGTGCCCTGGCCGAGCTGACCGGGCACGCCTTGGCCGGACTCTTCCCCGACCGGGTGCGCGTCGCCGAGATGGCCGTGCGTCTCGCACGGTGGTTGCGTCAGGGGCCGCCCGCCGTCACCTCCGTGGCCACCGGCGTGCGCGACCACGTCGCCGAGTGGGGGTGGGTGGACCGGGCGCTGTCCGTTCTCTGGGTCGGCGATCCCGGCGGTGACCCGGCTGTCGCACGAAGCCTGCGCGACCTCTACGAGGACGGACGGGCCCAGCGTGAACGCCTCGACGAGCAGTTCGCCCGGCACCTGGTCGGCTGGACCCCGAACGCCACAGCCCAGCAGCCGGGCGGCTGCCTGGTCGTCGAGAACGCCCTCGACACCGTCGTCCGCCCCCTGACGACCGGCGGAGCGCCTCTGGTGATCGTGCTCGACGGAATGAGCAGCGCCGTCGCCGCCCAACTGGGGGAGGAAGCCGAACGCGAAGGCTGGCAGGAGATCGTGCCCCGGCCCGGTGAAGGCGCACGGCGTACCCGCCTCGCAGCCGTCTCCATGCTGCCCTCGATCACCCGCACGAGCCGGGCGTCCCTGCTCAGCGGCACGGCCATTCAGGGAGGACAGTCCGTCGAGGCCTCCGGGTTCGCGACTTTCTGGAAGAAGCGGCGCAAGGACGCGGTCCTCTTCCACAAGGCGTCGATAGGGGGAGACGCGGGCCACTTCCTCGCCCAGGAACTCACCTCCGCGCTCGCCTCCGACGCGGTCGTCGGCGTCGTCCTCAACACCATCGACGACGCGCTCGACTCCGGCCAGCAGGGGCAGCGCACCGTGTGGTCCCTCGGCGACATCACCTACCTGCGGGAACTGCTGGCCGCCGCCCGCAGCTACGCGCGCCCCGTCGTCCTCGTCGCCGACCACGGACACGTCATCGACCGCGGCCGGGGCCGGGTCACCCCGGCCGCGGACGGGGGCGGCTCGGCACGCTGGCGGCCGGACGCCGACGCCGGCGACGGCGAGGTCGTGCTGAGCGGACCGCGCGTCCTCGAAGGCGGCGGCACCATCACCGTTCCCTGGCACGAGGACATCCGGTACGCCGCCCGCCGGGCCGGCTACCACGGCGGGGCCTCCCTCGCCGAGATCACCGTCCCGGTCCTCGTCCTCCTCCCCTCGAAGGAACTCGCCCCGCGCGACTGGGAACCGCTGCCCCGCGAACAGGCCGCGCCCTCCTGGTGGAAGGCCACCGCCGCGCCCCCCGTCGAGGTGCCGGAATCCCGGACGGAGAGCGCCGCGCAGCCGGTGCGGAAACCCGCGAAGCCGACACGTCGGCAGGACGAGGAGCTGTTCGGCACCGACGACGTGGTGATGCCGGAAGCGGCACCGGAGACCACGCCCGCTCCCGCGACCCTCGGCGGGCGCGTGGTGGCGAGCGAGGTGTACGAGGCGCAGAAGGAGTACGTGCGCAAGGCCCCGGAGGGCAAGGTCGTCGCCGCCGTCATCGACGCGCTCGCCGCCGCCGGGGGCACCATGTCGCCCGCCGCCCTGGCCGCCGCCATCTCGGCGACCGGCCGGGTGCGGCGCAACATCGAGGGCTTCGTCGCCACCGTGCAGCGCCTGCTCAACGTCGAGGGGTACCCGGTACTCGGCTTCGTCGACGCCGGTCACGCGGTGAAGCTCGACGTTGCCCTGCTCCGGGACCAGTTCCTGGCGGACGAAGCCAGGGCCGGATCGTCGAAGAAGGAGACGTCATGAGCGCGGCGGCTCCGGCCAGCCCCGTACGCATGCGGGAGGTCGTGGACGCGCTGCGGCGCGGCACCGTACCGCAGGCCGGGCTGGACCTGCTCGCCGTCGGCCTGGACCGGTTCGAGACCGCGCTCGACGACGACCTGGCGGCAACGGCACGGGGCGGGGCCGCGTTCCACGCCATCCGCGGCGAGTACGGCTCCGGGAAGACGTTCTTCGCACGGTGGCTCGCCGAACGCGCCAAACGGGCCGGACTGGCCACGGCGGAAGTCCAGATCTCCGAGACCGAGACTCCGCTGCACCGGCTGGAGACGGTCTACCGCAGGCTCACCGAGCGCCTGACGACCGCCACCCACCAGCCCAGCGCACTGCGCGCGGTCGTCGACTCGTGGTTCTACACACTGGAGGAAGAGGTCCTCGACGCCGGGGAGACGGACGAGGATGACGAGGCGGCACTCGCCGCGGCCGTCGACGCGCTCATGGAACGCAGACTCGCCGACGTCGCCAGGACTACTCCCGCCTTCGCCGCCGCACTGCGCGGCTACCGGCGGGCAGTGATCGCCGGAGACGGGGCGACGGCGGAAGCACTCATCGCCTGGCTCGGCGGCCAGAAGTCGGTCGCGGCCTCCGCCCGCCGCAGCGCCGGCGTCCGCGGCGACCTCGACCACTTCGCGGCCCTCGGCTTCCTGCAAGGACTGCTCACCGTGCTGCGCGACTGCGGCCACCCGGGCCTCCTCCTCGTCCTCGACGAGATCGAGACCCTGCAACGGGTACGGGGTGACGTCCGGGAGAAGGGCCTCAACGCATTGAGGCAGCTGCTGGACGAGATCGACGCGGGCCGGTTCCCGGGACTCTTCCTCGTCATCACGGGAACCCCGGCGTTCTACGACGGACAACAGGGGGCACAGCGGCTGCCTCCGCTCGCGCAACGACTGGCCACCGACTTCACGACCGACCCGCGCTTCGACTCCCCGCGCGCCGTCCAGCTCCGGCTCCCGGGATTCGACCTGTCCCAGCTCGGCGAGCTCGGCCGTACCGTGCGCGACCTGTACGCCCGGATCGCACGCAATCCCGAGCGGGTGGCCGAACGGGTCGACGACGCGTATCTGAGGGAGCTGGCCGGAGCCGTCACCGGCGGGCTCGGCGGCAAGGTCGGCGTCGCGCCCCGCGTGTTCCTGCGCAAGCTGGTGGCCGACGTCCTCGACCGCGTCGACGAGTTCGAGGACTTCGACCCCCGCACGCACTACGCGCTCACCATCACCTCGTCCGAACTCACCGAAACCGAACGCAACGCGGCCGCGTCCGGCGACGCCGGCGCCATCGAGCTGGAACTGCCGTGAGCTCAGGGGACCTGGACCCGGCACTCCTCCACCACATCGTCAACACCCTGGGATGGCGGAACCTGCGTCCACTTCAGGAAGCAGCCGTCACCCCCCTGGTCTGCGGAGACGACGCCGTCCTGCTCGCTCCCACCGCAGGCGGCAAGACCGAGGCGGTCGCCTTCCCCCTGCTGACCCGGATGACGGGGGAGCGGTGGAACGGTACGTCCGTCCTCTACGTCTGCCCGCTCAAGGCCCTGCTCAACAACCTGCTGCCGCGGTGGGAGACCTACGCCTCCTGGCTGGGCCGCACCGCGGCCCTGTGGCACGGAGACACCACGGCCGGTGCCCGCAAACGGATCCTCGCCGCACGTCCCGACGTCCTGCTCACCACGCCGGAGTCGCTCGAAGCGATGCTGGTGAGCGCCAACGTCGACCACACCTCGTTCTTCTCGGGACTGCGGGCCGTCGTGGTGGACGAGGTGCACGCCTTCGCCGGCGACGACCGGGGATGGCACCTCCTCGCCGTACTGGAACGGCTGCAACGGGTTGTGGGCCGACCGGTGCAACGCGTCGGCCTCTCGGCGACCGTCGGCAATCCCGACGCACTGCTCACCTGGCTGCAGGGCTCAGGGGCGAGCAAGCGGCCGGGACAGGTGATCGCCCCCCACCTCACCGAGTTCCCCTCCACGGCAACCGAGGGTGCTTCCCCATCCGCAGCAACCGGTGGGACGGTCACCGTCCCACCGGGAGACGTCCAACTCGACTACGTCGGCTCGCTTGACAACGCGGCCACCATCATCGCCGCACTGCATCGTGGCGAGAAGCGCCTCGTCTTCTGCGAGTCACGGCGATACGTGGAGGAACTCGGTGAGAAGCTCCTGGCGAAGGGCGTCACCACCTTCCTCTCGCATGCCTCGCTCTCCCTCGACGAACGCCGACGTGCCGAGGCGGCCTTCGCCGAGGCCCGCGACTGCGTGATCATCTCCACCAGCACGCTGGAACTCGGCATTGACGTCGGTGACCTGGACCGGGTCATCCAGATCGACGCCCCCGCCTCGGTGGCTTCCTTCCTCCAGCGGCTCGGCCGTTCCGGACGCCGTGAGGGCACCACACGCAACTGCCTGTTCCTCGCCCTGGACGAGGAAGGCCTCCTGGGAGCGGCCGGACTGCTGCTCAAGTGGTCGCAAGGATGGGTGGAACCCGTCGTGGCACCACCGGAGCCCCGGCACATCGTCGCCCAGCAACTCCTCGCCCTGTGCCTGCAGGAGAACCGTGTCGGCGAGCACCTGTGGCAGGAATGGTGGAACGGACTCGGCCCCTTCGGCGCGTCGGCCGAGCCGATCGCGCGCCACCTCGTCGACCAGGGGTACCTGGACCGGGACGGCGGCATGCTGTTCATCGGCCCGGAGGCGGAACGGCGCTTCGGACAACGCCACTTCATGAACCTCACTGCCGTGTTCACCGCGCCCCCGCAGTTCACCGTCCTGCAGGGGCGTACGGAGATCGGCCGGACCGACCCCAGCCTCCTCACCGAACGGGTCGACGGCCCGCGTCGACTTCTGCTGGCCGGGCGGAGCTGGCAGGTCACCTACATCGACTGGCGGCGCAAGCGCTGCTTCGTCGAACCCGTCGACGGGGGAGGCAAGGCCAAGTGGAGCAGCCCCGGATTCGGTTCGGCGGGCTCCTACGAGCTCACCCGCGCGGAACGCCAGGTACTGCTGGGTGAGGATCCGCCCGTGAAGACGACGGGGCGGGCGACCAGCGCCCTGCGGCGGGCCCGTGAGGAGTACCTGGAGCGGGTGCATCCCGGAGGAACCCTGATCGTTCAGGACACGGGGGGACAGGTGCGCTGGTGGACCTGGGCGGGCCACCGCGCGAACGCCACACTTGCTGCGACTCTCGACACGGTTGCTGTGCCGGGACAACACATCAATGACCGCTGGATCCGGCTGCGCGAGGACGTCACCGTGCACACCTGGAGTGATGTGAAGAAGGACGCGACCGACCGGTTGTGCCTGCCGGACGTCGATGAACGCGCGGTACGGGGCCTGAAGTTCGGTGAGGCCCTTCCACCCCGCCTGGCCGAGGCCACACTGTCGGCCCGGCTGGCCGACACGGAGTCCGCCGCCGCCGTGCTCACAGAACCGGTGCGCTTCGTCCGGCACGAACGGTGATATCGCCCGGTGTTCCGGCGGGGCGAGGAGAAAGGGCAGCCGGACGGACTGAGCATACGAAAAACGGACATCGAGCACAGTCGCTGCCACAGATCCGGAACAATGAACCGACGATGACCTCGCAGACCTCCTCCTCGGCTTCCCGCCTCCACAGCCCCACCCCCGCCGACTACGCCCCCTTCGCCCACCTCACCGCCCCCAATGTGGCCCTCTACCGCCAGGTGATGCGCGCCTTCCTCGCCGCCAAGGAGCGGTTCGCGGTGCATCTGCGGCCGGAGGACGTGCACGCCGCACTGGACGCGGGGAGTCGGCCCGCCGACCCCGAGGCGGTGACGCAGGCGCTGGACAAGCTCGTGGAGTGGGGCAACCTGCGGGCCGATCCGGACCACGCGCGGGTGACGGCGGTCGAGGACTTCTACCGCAGGCGGTTCATCTACCAGCTCACCCGGGCCGGTGAGGCCGCCGAGGCGGCGCTGGGGACGTACGACGAGGTGCTGGGGCGGCGAGGGGAGCTCCAGGCGGTCGCGCTGCACGACATCGTCACGCAGCTGCGGGCGCTGCTGGTGATCGCCGCGGAGGAGGAGCCCGACCCGGCCAAGACGTACGTCGCCCTGTCCGTGCTGACGGCGCGGTTCACCAACCTCGCGGACAACGCCCGCGCCTTCATGGGCTCGCTCCAGCGCACCATCGACCTGCACGACATCGAGGTCGAGGCGTTCCTCGCGTACAAGGACCGGCTGATCCAGTATCTGGAGCGGTTCATCCAGGACCTGATCACCCTCGGCGGGCGGATTGCCCTGCTGATCGGCGAGTTGGAGGAGCAGGGGAGGGTGCGGCCGCTCCTGTCGCTCGCCGCCGCCCGTGAGGCCGCCGACGCCGCTCCCGAGGATGCCGGGCGCGCTCAGGCGGTGGCGTACGAGCGGTGGGCGGCCCGGTGGTCCGGGCTTGCCGAGTGGTTCGTGTCGGGGGAGGGACGGGAGTCGCAGGCCAGGCTGCTGCGCGGGCGGGCGCTCGGTGCGATCCCGCAGCTCCTGGCCGTCGTGCGGCAGCTCAACGAGCGGCGGGCCGGGCGTTCCGACCGCTCGGCCGACTTCCGTACCCTGGCCCGCTGGTTCGCGCAGGCGCCGGACGACGCGGCGCGGCACCGGCTGTGGCGGGTGGCGTTCGGGCTGCACTCCTCGCGGCACCTCACCGTCGACGCCGACACCCTGGCCGAACGGACGGCCTCCCCGGAGCCGGCATCCACCCCGTGGAGCGAGGCGCGACCACTGCGGATCAGCCCCCAGCTGCGCCGCACCGGCAGCTACGAACGGCGCGGCAAACCCCGCAAGGTGGCCGACCGGGGCGAGGCGAAGCGCAGGCTCGCCGAACTCGCCGCCCGGCAGACGGAGGAGACCCGGCGGGCCCGGGACCGTCTGGTGACGGGCGGGCCGGTGCGGCTGTCCCGGCTCGGCGAACTCGACCCGCTCGCCTTCCAGTTGTTCCTGCGGCTGCTCGGGGACGCGCTCGCCACCTGGCGGCCGGACACGACCACCATCGCGGCCACCAGCGGGGACGGTTCGATGGAGATCCGGCTGACCGCGCTCGACGACGGAGCGAGGGCCGAAGTGCGCACACCGGAAGGGGTGTTCAGCGGTCCCGACCACCTGATCGACATCGTCGACCTCACGGCGGGGCACGGTGACCGCGCCGCACCCGCCCCCGTTCCCATACCCGCCCCACGAGAGGGCACCTCTCCCCGGCTCACGGAGGACCGATGAGCAGCGGCCCCCTCGCCGAGGTCCTGGACGGCCAGCGGCAGGCCGACCTCCAGAAGGCCGCACGCGCCCTGCTGAAGGAGCCGCTGCTCACCGCCGACGGACCGTACGCCGACGAGTTCCGGCTGGTGCGCCGGCACGCCGCCGAGCTGCGGGAGTGGTTCGAGCGCAACGTCGGCTGGACGCTGCGCACGGACGCCGACGCCGCACGGCTGCGCAAGACACCGGGCACCCTCACCGACGCCACGCACCCGGCGCGCGAGGCCGCCCGCAGTGCCCTGCCCTTCACCCGCCGCCGCTACGTCCTGCTCTGCCTGGCCCTGGCCGCGCTGGAGCGGGGCGAGGCGCAGGTGGCGCTCGGACGTCTCGCGGAACAGGTCGTGCTGGCCGCCGCCGATCCCGAACTCGTCGCCGCCGGGATCACGTTCACCCTGGAGCGGCGCGACGAACGTCTCGACCTCGCGGCCGTCGTCCGCCTGCTGCTGCGGCTCGGGGTGCTGCGGCGGGTGGCCGGCGACGAGGACGCCTACGTCAGCGGATCGGGCGACGTGCTGTACGACGTGCGGCGGCGCGTGCTGGCCGGTATGCCGGCGTCCCTGCGGGGCCCCTCCATGGTCGAGGCCGAGGGTTTCGAGGAGCGCCTGACGGAGATGACCGCGCGGACCGCGCTCGACAGCGACGAGCTCAGGTTCCGGGCGATCCGCTGGAAGCTGACCCGCGTCCTGCTGGACGACCCGGTGCTCTACTACGACGACCTCACCGACGACGAACTGGCCTACCTCACCCGGCAGCGCGGTTTCATCACCGCGCGCATCAACGAACTGACCGGGCTCGTCCCGGAGGTCCGGGCGGAGGGCGTCGCCATGGTCGACCCCCTGGACGACCTCACGGACGTGCGCATGCCGGAGCAGGGCACCCACGGCCACATCACCCTGCTGCTGGCAGGACACCTGGCACGGGCGGGCAGGCCGGTCGAACCGGCGGAGCTGGCGGCCCGCGTACGGGAACTGGCCGTGGAGCACGGCGGGTTCTGGTCCAAGTCGGCGAGGGAGCCGGGAACGGAACCCGAACTCGTCGAGAAGGCGCTGACCAAACTGGTGGCGCTGGGACTCGCCGAGCGCACGGAGCGGGGCGTCGTCCCGCGGCCGGCCCTCGCACGGTACGCGGTCGGCAAGCCCGTCGTCAGGGAACCCGGGCGGGCCCGTCAGCCTTCCACGCTCGCGCAGACCGTGCAGGACGAAAGGTGAACCGCCCCGTGACCGCGCTCCCCGGCCCTGGATCCCCCGGCCTCGTGCTCCCCGCCCCCGCGCCCGGTCGGTGGCGGCCGCTGCGTATCGGGCTCGTCGACCTCTTCCACTACGACGTCGAGGAGTTCTGGTTCCGCGACGGCCGGCTGCTGCTGCGCGGAAACAACGGCACCGGCAAGTCGAAGGTGCTCGCCCTCACCCTGCCGTTCCTCCTGGACGGCGACCTCTCCGCCCGCCGCGTCGAGCCCGACGGCGACCCGGGCAAGCGCATGGAGTGGAACCTGCTCCTGGGCGGCGCGCACCCGCACCCGGAACGCCTCGGCTACACCTGGATCGAGTTCGGACGGCTCGACGGGACCACGGGCGAGGCGCACTTCCGCACCCTGCTGTGCGGCCTGAAGGCGGTCGCCGGACGCGGCATAGCCCGCCACTGGTTCGCGGTGACGGACCAGCGGATCGGCGCCGGTCTCGACCTGCTGGACGCCACCCGGACCGCCCTGTCCCGGGACCGGCTCGCCGAGGCCGTCGGCGACCGAGGCATGGTGTACGACACGGCGAAGGCTTACCGCAGGGCGGTCGACGAAGCCCTCTTCGGGCTCGGGGAGCGGCGCTACGGCGCCCTCGTCGACCTCCTGATCCAGCTGCGCCAGCCCCAGCTGTCCAAGCGCCCGAGCGAGGCCGCCCTGTCCCGGGCGCTGACCGAGGCGCTGCCGCCGATGGACCAGGCGGTCGTCGCCGACGCGGCGGAGGCGTTCCGGTCGCTGGACGAGGAGAAGGAGGAACTGCGGGCGGCCCGCGAGGCCGAACAGGCATCCTCGGCGTTCCTCGACCACTACCGGCGCTACGCCCGTCTCGCCTCCCGGCGCCGCGCCCGCCTGCCCCGCCGCGAACACGCCCGGTACGAGAACCTCCAGCGGGAACTCTCCAAAGCGCAGGCGGACCGGGACCGGGCCGCGGCGGACCGGGAGGAGGCCCGGGCGAGGGGCGCCGCCCTCGACGAGCGGGCCGCGCGGCTGGCCGCCCAGGACGCCACGCTCCGTTCCCGGCCCGAGATGCGCGACGCTCGCGCGCTCGACCGGGCGGCGGACGACGCCTCCCGCACGGCCGGGGAGCTGAAGAGGGCCGAGGTAGACCGGCGTACGGCGGCCGAGGCGCACACCCGGGCCCTGGGCCGGCTCGCCACCGCGGACAACCGGCTCACGGCCGCCCGGGAGGCCCTGGACGACATCCTGGACCGGGTGGCCCGGAGCGCCGCGGCCGCCCGGCTCGATGTCCCCAGGACGGAGGGAGCCCCCGAGGCGGTCCTGCGCAGGGAGGCGGACGGGGCGACGGAGAGCAGGCGGCGCGCCGTCGAGCACGTGACGGAACTCGCCGCACGGGCCGAGCGGGCCGAGGAACAGCATCGGGTCGCCCGGCTGCGCGCCGACGAGGCCGACGAGGAGGCCGTGCACGCCGAGGAGCGGCTGGCCGAGGCGGAGGAGGGCGTCGCCCAGGCGGGACGGGCGCTGGTCACGGCCGTGCGGGAGCACCTCTCCGGGTGCGGGGAGCTGCGGGTGCCCGGACTGCCGGGGGTCCTGGACGCGGTACAGGACTGGGCGACCTCCCTGGACGGCCCGCTGCCGGCCCGTACGGCGGCGACCGAGGCGCATCGCGCCGTCGCTTCCCGCCTGGCCGACCGGGCGGCCCTGCTGGCCCACCGCGAGGAGACGGCGGCGGAGCGGCAGCGGCTGGCGACCGAGGAACTGACCGCCCTCGAAATAGGCGGGGAGCGTGGCCCGGCGGCTCCTCACACTCGCACCCCCGGCGTACGGGACCGGGGCCCCGGCGCTCCGCTGTGGCGGCTGGTCGACTTCCGTCCGCACGTCACCGAAGCCGACCGCCCGGGACTGGAAGCCGCGCTGGAAGCGTCGGGACTCCTCGACGCCTGGGTGCGGCCGGACGGTTCCGCGGTCGCGGCGGACGGCCACGACGTGCTGCTCGACCCGGTCGGGCTGCTCGGCGGGGCCGGCCTCGACCGCGCGCTGTGCCCGGCGGTCGACCCCGCGGACGCGGGGGCCGCCGCGGTGGGGGAGGAGACGGTCGCGCGCCTGCTCGCGTCGATCGGGCTGGCCGCGGACGACGGCGACGGGCCCGGGGAAACCTCCTGGGAGGCCGGCGGCCACGACACCTGGGTCTGCGCGGACGGGCGCTTCCGCGTCGGGGCGCTCACCGGAAGCTGGGCCAAGGACAGTGCCCAGTACGTGGGGGAGGGTGCCCGGGAACAGGCACGACGCGTCCGGATCGCAGAAGTGCGCGCCGAGATCGACGACTTGGCGGCGGAGCGCGAACGACTGACCGAGGAGGCCCGCGCCGTTGCCGGGCGCCGTGCCGTGCTGGACGCCGAACTCGCCGCGCTGCCGGGCGACGACGACCTACGGCACGCTCACGCACGCGTCACCGCCGCGGCCGACGCGGCCCGCCGCGCCCGCGCCCGGCGGGACGAACGGGCCGCGGAACTGGCCCCGGCGGCGGACCGGGCCGACCGTGCGACGGCCGAACTCGCCGACACCGCGGCCGCCCTGAACCTCCCCACCGACCGCACGGCACTGGGCGCCGTGCGCCAGGCGCTCGCCGACCACACCGTCCTCCTGGCGGCCCTGTGGCCCGCACTGCGCGAACGCACGGAGGCCGAACGCGCGGTGACCGGCGAGCAGGAGGAGACCCGCCGGGCCGGACTCCTCGTGTCCGAACTCGCGGAGCGTGCGACACAGGCGGCCCGGGTGGCCGCCGCGGCGGACGAACACCTCACGACGCTCCGCTCCACCGTCGGAGTGGCCGTCGCCGAACTCCAGCGGCAACTGGAGGAGACGGCCGAGGCCGTCCGGGTCTGCGCGCACGAACAGGAGCGGACCCGGGCGGAGTACGGTGACGCCGACCGGCGGGCCAGCCGCGCCGAGGGGCGCATCGAGCGGCTCGCCGAGGACGTCACCGAGGCGACCGCCGCACGGGAGGAAGCCGTCGCGGCGCTCCAGCGGTTCGCCGGTACGGGGCTGCTCGCCGTCGCGCTGCCCGATCTTGCCGTACCGGACGACGGCGCGGGGGCGTGGGCGGCGACCCCCGCCATCGTCCTCGCCCGGGCCGTGGAGTTCCGGCTCTCCTCGGTCGACGACACCGACGCGGCCTGGGAGCGCGTACAGAAACGGCTGAGCGAGGAGTTCGGCAGGCTCCAGGACGCGCTGTCACGGCACGGCCACACCGCCACCGCCCGCCCGAGCGAGGACGGCATGCGGGTCGACATCGTCTACCAGGGCCGGGAACGGGCCGTGCCCGAACTCGCCGAGGCACTGGCGGTGGAGGTCGCGGAACTGACCCGCATCCTGTCCGCACATGAGCGCGAGATCCTCCAGACCCATCTGATCACCGAGGTCGCCGGCACGCTCCAGGAGCTGATCGGGGCGGCCGAACGGCAGGTGGCCGCCATGAACAGGGAGCTGGAGGAACGTCCGACCTCCACGGGGATGAAGCTGCGGCTGGTGTGGCGGGCATCCCGCCGGGCCCCGCAGGGACTGGCCCAGGCCCGTGAACGGCTGCGCCAGTCCGCCGACGCCTGGTCGATCGAGGACCGGGCCGCGGTCGGCGCGTTCCTTCAGGAGCAGATCGCCCGCCGGCAGGCCGACGACAGCGCCGGCAGCTGGCTGGAGGACCTCACCGCCGCACTCGACTACCGGGCCTGGCACGAGTTCGGGGTCGAACGCCACCAGCACGGCAAGTGGGTGCCGGCCACCGGGCCCGCCTCGGGCGGGGAGCGGGTCCTGGCCGCGTCCGTGCCCCTGTTCGCCGCCGCGTCCTCCCACTACGCGAGCGCGGGCGGCGCGCACGCCCCGCGCCTGGTCACCCTGGACGAGGCGTTCGCCGGCGTCGACGACGACTCGCGCGCCAAGTGCCTCGGCCTGCTGCGCGCCTTCGACCTCGACGTCGTCATGACCAGCGAACGCGAATGGGCCTGCTACCCCCAGGTGCCGGGCATTGCCATCGCCCAGCTCTCCCGCGTCGACGACGTCGACGCCGTGCTGGTGACGCGGTGGGAGTGGGACGGCACCGAACGGCGGCGCGGCCCGGAGCCCGGCGCACCGGCGGACACGTCGAGGCCGGCTCCCCTCGCCGACGGGCTCGGCGAGGTGGTCGAGGAACCGGTGAGTTCCTTCGGTGGGCCGGGGCGGACCGTCATCGGAGGCGCCGGAAGTGCCGGAGGTGCTGGAAGCGCTGGAAGTTCCGGAAGTATCGGAGGCGCCGGAGGCCAGGAGTCCCGGTGGGCGTGAACCCTGCGACGAATTCGTCCGCCCACGACGGTCGTGTTCCCCCGGCCCACGCGGCGGCCGGGCGGGAGACACCGGTGGCCGGCACCGTCGCGGACACGGCGCCGACTGTGCCGCCGGAGGCCGGGGACCGGGCCGGCATCGACATCGAGCGCCTCGGCCGTCTGCTCGGGGCTCCCGGCCTCGCCTGGCTCGTGGACCGCGCCCGGCAGCGGATGACCCGTGGGCGACCGCTCACCGGCTCCGTCACCCTGTCCGACCCCGATGCGTCCCAACGCTTGGCCGTCGAGCGCCTGTTGGGGCGGGCGCCGCGAGCAGGCGGCTCCCTGAGCGTCCGCCTCGACACCGTGGACGCGGTCCTGCGCCGCTCCGGCGCCAGCCCCGACGGACTGGCGGCCGCCGTGGTGGCCCTCACCGGTCCCGTCCCCCTCCGCGCGGAGACACGGGACAGGGAGGAGAGGGCCTGGGCGGAGGCCTACGCCCCGCTCGACACCCTCGGTGGCGAACTGGCACCCTGGGCCGAGCGGGCCCGCGGGGACGGTCTCGTACGGCGCCTCGCCCGTACGCCGGAGGTCGCGGGGCCTCTGGTGGAGGCCGCCGTGCGCGCGTTGCGTGCGCTGCCCGCGTCACCCCCGGTCTCGCGAGCGACGTTCGCGGCACAGAACCTTTCGGGTGCTCATGCCCTGGACGAGGGGAAGCCGCTCGCCACCCTCGTCCTGTCCGGTATCCGCTTCCTCACCGGCTTCCCCGACGGCTCCGGTGCGCGGTGGCTGCGGGAGGCATGGGCCTCGGCGGGGCTGCTCAAGGACGACGTGTCGTCGACCGTTCTCACTCTCAATCTGCGCGGCACCCCACCCCTCGACTGGATGGCCGACGCGGGGGAGCCGGCGGTGCTGACGCTCCGCTCCCTCACCCGTCGCACACCGGTTGCCGCCGTTCCGGCGACGGGAACCGTCCACATCTGCGAGAACCCGGCCGTGCTGTCCGCCGCCGCCGACACCCTCGGCCCGGCATGCCCGCCCCTGGTGTGCCTCCAGGGGCACCCGTCGGCCGCCGCTCTCACCTTGTTGCGCGACCTGTCCGCACGGGGAGCCGGCCTTCTCTACCACGGCGATTTCGACTGGGGCGGTGTACGCATCGCCGCGGCGCTGGCGGGAAACGTCCCTTGGCGGCCGTGGCGCTACGAGGCCGTCCACTACCGGGCGGCAGTGGCCGCACTGGCCGAAGCCCCGGCGCTGACGGGCCCGCCCGCCGCGACTCCCTGGGACCCGGCCCTGGCCGTGGCTCTCGCCGAGCACGGTGTCCGGGTCGAGGAGGAAGCGGTGTTGGACGACCTGCTCGCGGACCTCGGGCCGGGATCCCGCTGAGGCGCGTCCCCCGCGTGTGGCGGGCACGGAATCCGACGCGTACCGAGCCGGGGGCGACCGGAGCTCCCTCGTCGTCGGACGTCCTTCCGATGCCGCGCCATGGGGAGTGCGTGGCGCTCCTGGAGCCTGCGGGAAAGAGCGGCTGACCTGCGGTTCGGTGGTGGCGCAGGTGGTCTCGGCCTGGTGCACGGTCTCCGGCGGGCCGAGCCGATCGGGCTCGCCTCACCCGGAGATGTGTGCTGGAGTGACGGGTGGGAGCGGCTGCGCGCTGCCCGGCCGTCGGGACTCCTGACGCCCGTACGACGCTCGATTCCCGTCGGCGAGGCCGACCGGAGCGGTGCGTGGTGACGCCCGTGACGGGCGGGGGAGAGAAGAGGAACGCATGCGCACCTTCACCGGTACACGGGTACATGCCGCGGCTCACGACGGCCCCTTGTACGGGCGCGTCGCCGTGGTGACCGGGGCGGCCCGCGGCGTCGGTGAGGCGCTCGCCCGGCGCCTGTCCGCGGACGGCATGCGCATCGCCCTGCTGGGCCGCGAGGAGAAGACCCTCGCCCGGGCGGCGGCCGCACTGACCTCCCCGAGCGTCTGCGTCGAGACGGACGTGACCGACCAGGCCGCGCTCGACGAGGCCGCACGGCAGATCGAGGAGCGGCTCGGGCCGGCCTCCGTCGTCGTGGCCAACGCGGGGATCGCCGCAGGCGGCCCGTTCAGCCGTACGGCGGCCGACCTGTGGCGGCGCGTCGTCGACGTCAACCTCGTCGGGTCGGCGAACACGGCCAGGGCCTTCCTGCCGCAGCTCACCCGCACCCACGGCTACTTCCTGCAGATCGCCTCGACCGCCGCCTTCGGGTCCGCACCCATGATGAGCGCGTACTGCGCGTCCAAGGCGGGCGCGGAGTCCTTCGCCCAGGCCCTGCGGGGCGAGGTGGAGCCCGACGGGGTCGCCGTGGGCATCGCCTACCTCCACTGGACCGGCACCGACATGGTCGCCGGCATCGACGACCATCCGGTCCTGCGGGCCCTGCGCCGGCACCAGCCGTGGTTCGCACGCCGGGTGCACAGCCCCGATCAGGTGGCCGACTGGCTCGCCACCGGCATCGCACACCGCGCCCGGCACGTCTACGCCCCGCCGTGGCTGCGCTGGTGCCAGCCCCTGCGACCGGTCTTCCCGTCCGTGGTCGCCCGCGTCGCCCGGCGCGAACTGCGGGAGTCGTCCACCGGCGAGCTCGGGGCCGATGTCGGAGTGCTGGGCGCGGGCGGCCGCGCCGACTGGGAGACGTTCCTGTCCGCCGACCGTTCCGGCACCGCTCCGGGGCGGGAGTAGGAATTCCGGCGGCGGACGGTTCCGGTCGAACACCTCGACCGGCGTCCTCGTCGCCTCGACCGGACAACTGGACGACCGGGACAGCCGAGCGGGGTGGTGAGGGGCAAGAAGGGACGTCATGGACACGGGTCGGGTTCCGGAGAGGACCCCCGACGGGCACTTCGTCGTCGTCCGGGGACGGAGATGGCGGGCGACGGATCCCTCGGTTCCGGAGGAGGCCGCGGCCCGTCTGCGCCGTCACCTCATGGCGGCCCGGCGTGCGGTGCGTGCCGCGACGGCCGCGGGCGACACCCGGGCCGAACGCTCCGCACGCGCCCGCGTCCACCGGGCGAAGGTGGCCTTGGGGGAGCGGGGGACGCCGTGGTGGGAGCAGTCCGGGAGCGACCGCCGTCAGCGGTGGGAGCAGGGGCTGGAGCAGCTCGACGCGGACGCGGACGCGCCGCGTTGAGGCACCGGGTGGGGGGAGGGGCCGGCACGGGGAGCGGGTCCTTCGGGCGGAGGGGTCAGACGGGGTCCGCGACGGCGGGTGCGGCGGCGGGCGCGGCGGGTGCGGCGGGGGTGGTGGGTGCGGCGGGGGAGGTGGGGTGGGGGACGGGTGCGGCGGGGACGTACTGGGCGGCCTGGGCGTCGAACATCGCGGCGTAGCGCCCCCGGGCGGCCATGAGTTCGTCGTGGCTGCCGTGCTCGGCCAGACGCCCGTGGTGCAGGACGTAGATGCGGTCGGCGTGGCGGACGCCGGACATGCGATGGGTGACGAGGACGACGGCGCGGTGCGGTGCGGCGAGCCGGCGGATGCGGTCGAACGCCTCGATCTCGGCCTCCGGATCGAGGGCGGAGGTGGGTTCGTCCACGATGAGGACGCTGTCGGCCGGCGAGGTGGAGCTGCGCCAGTGGGTGCGGGCCAGGCCGATCTTCTGCCATTCGCCGCCGGACAGTTCGACGGCCCCGCGGAACACCCGGGCCAGCAGGCTCTGCAGCCCGTCGGGGAGTCTGGCGACGACCGAGTCGGCCCTCGCGTAGTCGACGGATGCCTGCAGGTCCTTCGGGGAGGCGTCGTGGGCGGGGCGCCCGATGCGGATGTTCATCGCGGCCGTCACCGGCCAGCGTTGGAAGTCCTGGGTGAGCAGGGCGACGCGGTCGAAGACCTGGGAGCGTTCCAGGCCGACGAGGTCCGCGTCGCCCCACCGCACGGTTCCCTCCTGGGGCAGCAGCAGGCCCGAGAGGATCTTCATGAGGGTGCTCTTGCCGGAACCGTTCTCGCCCACCACGGCCGTGACCGAGCCCATGGGCAGGGTGAGCGTCACCCGGTCCAATGCCGGGGCCTCGCGGTCGGGATAGCGGTAGGTGACCCGGTCGAGGGTGACCTGCTCGACCTGCTGCGGGAGCGGATCGCCGGTTGCGGGGATGGCGTGCTGGACGGCCTCGGTCAGGAAGCGTCCGTGGTCGCGGACGTAGAGGGACTCCTCGTGCAGCGTGTTGATGTTCATCACCAGGGCGCCCAGGCTCGCCGAGCCGGAGCGGACGGCGATCACCGCGGTGCCCGCCACCGCCAGGCTCATGTGCCCGCTCATGATCAGCCAGATCATGGTTCCGTAGGTGGCCGCCATCGCCACTCCGGACAGCGCGGCGGCCACCCACTCGGTGACCGCCTTGCTGGAGGCCAGCCGCTCCTGCTCGGCCTCGGCGCTTCGGGCCATGTGCTTGTACCGGCTCAGCAGGAAAGGACCGACGCCGTGGATGCGCACCTCCTGGGCGGCGGTGCGCTCGGTCAGGAGGTTGCCGATGAGACGGCTGGCCCGCAGGTGCTCGATCCAGCTCATCACCGACACGTAGCGCTCCTGGGCCACGCGCATGGCGCCCCAGCCGCGCGGCGCGGCGATCAGGATCAGCATGGGCAGCAGCGCCGGGTGCAGGACGGTGAGCACGCCGGCGGTGGCCACCAGGGAGATGGTGCTGTTCAGCGCGGCGACACAGGCGCTGATCATGCGGCGGGCGGAAGCCGGGCCGTACTGGGCGATGTCGATCAGACGGCGGAAGTCCGGGTCGTCGATGGCCTCCAGTTCGACGGAGGTGGCGGCCGCCAGGTACTGGGTGGTGGCGATCCGTTCGACGAGCGGTTCCAGGCGGCCCGCCCGGGACGTGGACCATCCGGCGAGAACCGAGTTGACGACGGCGATCGCGGCGACGGCGAGCAGAGCGGGCAGCAGGGCGTGCAGCCGTTCCACGGCGCTGCCGGAGCCGAGGAGGGCGTGCATGACGGCGTTGACGGCGAGCAGTCCGACGGCGGCGGCGATGCCCTGTCCGACCTCGCTGATCCCGACGGCGACGAGCGCCCTGCGGTCCGCCCTCCACGCCATGCGCAGGGTCGCGCCGACCAGGTTCGGCATCGACCGGAGGGCGGACAGCATGGTCAGGTCCAGCCGCGCGTGCTCGTGCTGGGACCAGCCCATGTCGTAGCGCAGCGGGCCGCCGAACAGTTCGCGCTCCGCGTCGGACACCTCCGGCTCGGCCGGCCGGACCTTCCCTGAGAACCTCTTCACCGTGCGCCTCCCGGGGCGAATTCGCAGTTCGCCAGAGAGTTGCGCGGTGGCCGTGCCTTTGAACAGGGAGCAGTCACCACCGCCGGTTGCACACCCCCGGGTACACGCCCGCGCACACCCCCTTCTGATCACCCCGTGGCGGCAGGGAAAGCGGCGGGTAAAGCGGCAGGGAAAAGCGTGAGCACTCGAGCGGTTCGGTGCTCACGCTTTCGCCTCCCGGGCCGGAGCGTCGTCGTGGTGCTTACGGGTGCAGCACCACCTTGGTGTAGCCCTCGATGCGCTTGTCGAACTTGTCGTAGGCCGACGCCGCCTGGTCCAGGGGCAGTTCGTGGGAGACGACGAAGCTGGGCTTCGCCCTGCCCGCGATGATCATGTCGCGCAGCTGCCGGTTGTAGCGCTTCACGTTGCACTGCCCCGTGCCCATCCGCAGGCCCTTCTCGAAGAGCTTGCCGATCGCGACGAGGAGCATGCCCTGCTTGGCCTGTTCGTCCGGTCCTCCGGGGTCGGACGGGACGTAGAGGCCGGGTATGCCGAGCGCTCCGGTGGCCCGGACCGTACCGACGAGGGAGTTCAGGACGGTCGCCGGTTCCTCGTGGTCCGCGCCGTGCGCCGATGCCTGGTAGCCGACCGCGTCGACGCCCTTGTCCGTGCCGATGCCCTCGGTCTGGTCCTTGATCTGCTCCACCGGGTCGCCCTCGGCGAAGTTGATCGGAATCGCGCCTATCTCCTCGGCCTTCTGCAGCCGCTCGGGGACCCGGTCCACGGAGAACACCTTCCTCGCGCCGCGCAGCAGGGCCGAGTAGGCGGCCATCAGGCCGACCGGCCCCGCGCCGTAGACCGCGACGCTCTCACCGGGGCGGACCTGGGCGAGTTCACAGCCGTGGTAGCCCGTGGGGAAGATGTCCGCGAGCAGGATGAAGTCGGTCTCGTGCTCCTTGCCCGCAGGCAGTTTCAGGCAGTTGAAGTCGGCGTAGGGGACGCGCAGGTACTCGGCCTGGCCGCCCTTCCAGGGCCCCATGGCGACGTAGCCGTACGCGCCGCCCGGGAAGCCCGGGTTGACGGTCAGACAGTATCCGGTGAACCCCTCGACGCAGTTGGTGCAGAAGCCGCAGGCGACGTTGAAGGGCATGACCACGCGGTCGCCCTCCTTGAGCGAGGTGACGCCCTGGCCGGCCTCCTCGATGATCCCCATGTTCTCGTGGCCGAAGACGATGCCGGGCTCGGCAGCGGTGCGGCCCTCGTACATATGCAGATCGGAGCCGCATATCGCGGTGGAGGTGACCCGTACGATCACATCGTTCGGATGCTGGATGCTGGGCTTCTCGACGTCCTCGACCGCGACGCTGAACGGCTCCTTGTACACGACGGCCTTCATGGCTGAGACCTCCACTCGACGGCATACGTGTGCGACGGCCACGCCCCCGCCCGCTGTCCGCGTGACTCATCTCTCATGATTCTCCGGTCTCCTCGATCGGGCAAACCGGTAATCTCCCGATATGCGAATAATCGGCGTCGCGCCGAGAAGGGAGTGGTGGAACATGGCAGCACAGAGGCTGGGGACCCTGCTCGTCCCCGTGCCGGGGTTGTCCGGCACCACGTACCCGCCGGGAACGACCGTGACGGTCCGTGGTCGCGGCGCGACGGTGGACGCCTTCGTCAACGGCGACTGGCTCCCGCTGTCCTGGTGGGAGTTCTCCGACGGCCTCCGCGAGGACATCGCCGACCGATGACCGCCGACCGATGGCCGAGGACCGCCGAGCCGGCGGCCGGCCGCCGGGTCAGGTGACCTTGACCCAGTCCAGGGTGCGTTCCACGGCACGCTTCCAGTCCCGGTAGCCGTTCTGGCGCTGCTCCTCGCTCCACACCGGGCTCCAGCGCTTCGACTCCTGCCAGTGCGAGCGCAGTTCGTCGGTGTCGCGCCAGAATCCGGTGGCGAGCCCGGCGGCGTAGGCGGCGCCCAGCGCGGTGGTCTCGGCGACCACCGGACGGCTGACCGGCACGCCCAGCACGTCGGCCTGGATCTGCATGCACAGGTCGTTCGCGGTCACGCCGCCGTCGACCTTGAGCACGTCCAGGTGCACGCCCGAGTCCTGCTCCATCGCGTCGACCACGTCACGGCTCTGGTAGCAGATGGCCTCCAGCGTGGCCCGTGCGATGTGGCCCCCGGTGTTGTACCGGGCCAGGCCGACCATGGCGCCGCGGGCGTCGGAGCGCCAGTAGGGGGCGAACAGACCGGAGAAGGCCGGCACGAAGTACATCCCGCCGTTGTCCTCCACCGAACGCGCCAGCCGCTCGCTCTCCGGGGCGCTCGTGATGATCTTCAACTGGTCGCGCAGCCACTGCACGGCCGCGCCGGTGACGGCGATGGACCCCTCCAGCGCGTAGACCGCCGGGCTGCCGGCGAACTGGTACGCCACCGTCGTCAGCAGCCCGTGCTGCGAACGCACCAGCTCCGTGCCGGTGTTGAGCACCAGGAAGTTGCCGGTGCCGTAGGTGTTCTTGGCCTCGCCGGGGGAGAAGCAGACCTGGCCGACGGTCGCCGCCTGCTGATCGCCGAGTACGCCGGTGATCGGCACGGGGGCGCTCAGCGGCCGTGAGGTGCGGGCCTGGCCGTACGCCTCGGGATGGGCCGAGGGGTTGATGACCGGCAGCATCGCGCGCGGCACGCCGAAGATCTCCAGCAGCTCGTCGTCCCAGTCCAGGGTCTCCAGGTTCATCAGCATGGTGCGGCTGGCGTTGGTCACGTCGGTGGCGTGCACCCCGCCGTTCGGTCCGCCGGTGAGGTTCCACAGCACCCAGGCGTCCGTGTTGCCGAACAGGGCGTGGCCCGCCTCGGCGGCCTCGCGCAGTCCGTCCACGTTCTCCAGCAGCCACTTGATCTTGCCGCCGGAGAAGTAGGTGGCCGGCGGCAGACCGGCCTTGTGGCGGATGACCTCGCCGTGGCCGTCGCGCTCGAGGGCGGCGGCGATGCTGTCGGTGCGGGTGTCCTGCCAGACGATGGCGTTGTAGTACGGGCGGCCGGTACGCGGGTCCCAGACCACGGTGGTCTCGCGCTGGTTGGTGATGCCGATCGCCTTGAGGTCGGTGGCCGACAGGTTCCCGGCGCGGAGGGCGTTCTGGATCACCGTGTTGGTGCGCTCCCAGATCTCCACCGGGTCGTGCTCGACCCACCCCGACCGCGGCAGGATCTGGCGGTGCTCGAGCTGGTGCTTCGCCACCTCGTTCCCGGAGTGGTCGAAGATCATGAAGCGGGAGCTGGTGGTGCCCTGGTCCACCGCGCCGACGAATTCGGGCATCGTGGCCACTCTCCTCGTGGTCGTGGGGGAAGGGGGGCGGGCGGGTCCGCCCGTGGCAGGACCCTAGGAGGGCTCCTCGGTGGCCGGGCCTTCCTCGGCCGCACTGAGCCGGGCCTTGAGCACCGGGCTGATGAGCAGGTCGTACACGAGGGTCCCGATGACTCCGCCGATGAGGGGGCCGACGATGGGGATCCACCAATAGTTGCTGAACCATCCGAAGGTTCCGGGTAGGGCGATGGAGCCCCAGCCTTCGAAATAGGTGAACAGCCTGGGGCCGAAGTCCCGGGCGGGATTGATCGCATAACCTGCGTTGGTGCCGAATGTGAAACCGATCCCGACGACGATCAAGCCGATGAGGAAGGGTCCGAGATTGGATCCGGGAGCCATGTTTCGGGTGTCGATGAGCGCGCAGATCAGCAGCAGCAGAATTCCGGTGCCGATGATTTGATCGAGCAGAGGGCCCCACCAGGAGTTTCCGAAGTATTCGGCGGGGAATGTGGCGAAGATCGAATATGTCGCCAGTGACTCGTCCCGTGGGAGTCCCGCCTTGGCGTTGGCCAAGTCGATCGCCCACCGGTAGGACGAGTAGACGAGCGCGGCACCGACGAACGCCCCCACGAACTGCGCCAGCCAGTAGGGCAGGACCTTCCGCCAGGGAAAGTCCCGCCGGACGGCGAAACTCAGCGTCACCGCGGGATTGATGTGGGCGCCGCTGATGCCGCCGGCCACATAGACGCCGAACACCACGGCGAGACCCCAGCCCCACGAAATGATGAGCCAGTTCGCGGGGCCGAAGGCCACCGTTTCTCGCCCGGATCCGGGCAAGCCGACAACGGCGACGGCCACCGACCCGGTGCCCAGGAGGATCAGGACGAACGTTCCCAGGAATTCTGCGATCATCTCGCCGGCGAGGCCTTCTCGATAGCCGCGTCGACGGGCAATTCGTTCAGCCATCGGTTCTCCTCGGCTGGAATGGCGCAGTCTTGCCCTCCCCATTGCCGGAAGCCTATGGCGATCAGAGGCGACTCGCCTGCGCGGCACCGGATTTCGCTCCCATGGAGTAATGCGCCGTTTCCGCGCGGCCCGTCGCGAAGGGCCGGAGCCGGTGGGCCGTCAGCCGGTGGGCGGGCGGAATTCCGGCTGGTCGATGAGGCGCAGCCAACTGCCGTCGGCCTGCCGCCGGACCACCTGGGCACGGGCGCCCGAACCGTCCTTCGGCGGTGTGGCGGTCAGCGCGATGTCGCCGCAGACGAGAGTCGGAAGCGGATTCTCCGGCTCGAAGTGCGGCGCGTCGGCGAGCACCTTCTCCCACAGGTGGCGAATGGCCTCCCGGCCCACCGTGGTGCTGCCGGGCGGATAGGCCATCACCGCGTCCTCCTCGTACAGCGCGGCGAGGCCGGCGGCGTCACCGGCATTGGCGCGTTCCACGAAGAGACGGGTGAGGTCCTCCGGTTCCATGGCCTTCTCGTTCTCGGACACGACGTTCCCTTCGGCGGGGATGAATTCGACTGTGGTCATCGTCCGACGCCGCTTCGGAAGAAGTCCAATCAATCGTTTTGATCGCCTCTATAATCTGAGGTTATGGAACTCAGGCAGTTGAGGTATTTCCTGGCCGTCGCCGAGGAAGGCGGCTTCACCCGGGCGGCTGAGCGCGTGCACATCAGTCAGCCCGGGATCAGCGCCCAGATCCGTCAACTGGAGAACGACCTCGGCGCGACCCTGATCGACCGGTCCGGCCGCCGCGTCGGGCTGACCGCGGTGGGGGAGGTGGCCCTCGGCCACGCGCGCACCGTGCTGGCCGCGGCGGAGGCGCTTCGGTGCGCGGTGGACGAGATGAACGGGCTGGTCCGTGGCCGGCTGGTCGTCGGCATGGTGACGGCCTGCACCGTCACCCCGCTGTTCGAAGCGCTGTCGAGCTTCCACCTGGCCCATCCCGGCGTCGAGATCAGCCTCGTCGAGGACGACTCCGCCAAGCTGGTCGAGTACGTCCGCGAGGGCGCCGTCGACCTCGCGCTGATCGGCGCGGCCGGCCGATGGCCGGAGGACCTGGAAGGGCAGCAGGTGATCAGCGAGGCGATCGTCGCGGCGGTGCCGCCCGGACACCCGCTGGCCGGGACGGGCGGCGTCACCCTCGCCGAGCTGAGCGCCCACCCCGTCATCTGCCTGCCCGAGGGCACCGGCGTCCGGGCGGTGCTGGACCGGACGTCGGCCGCGCGGGGCCTCGCGCCCACCGTGGCCCTGCAGGCCGGCGCGCCGGGAGCGGTGGTCCAGCTCGCCGAGCGCGGGCTGGGAGTGGCCGTGCTGAGCGAGTCCATGCTCGCCCGGCACCCGCAGATGCGGGCCGTGCCCATCACCGACGCCGACATCGCCGCGGTGCTGGCCCTGGTCTCCGCGCCCACCAAGAGCCCTGCGCTGCGGGAGCTGCTTGTGCACTGCCGGAAGTCCTTCGGCGACCCGGCCGCCGAAGCGCCCCTGCCGGCCGGTGAGGCGCCCCCGTCGGCCGGTGAGGCCGCCGCCGGATAGCGAGGGCAGACCTCCTCTCCGTCCGGCACCAACAGGGCGCCCCGCTGCCGAGACCCCGTACCGGAGCCGCATCCGCGGCCTCGGACGGGAGGTGAACGGCGGCTGGTGTATGAGATACGAAAGGGCGGACTCATGGCGTCCGGAGCCTTGTCAGCCCGGACGGGGCCGCCCTATTCTCGCGGCGAGAAAGCGCTTTCCATCGAGTCGACGGCGTTCGACGGCACCCTGCATGACATGTCCATGACGTTAAGTGAACAGGGAGAGTCTGCATGAAGAGATCAGCAGCACTGCGGTTCCACGCGACGCTGGCCACCGCGGCCCTCGCGGCCGCGACCGGACTGGTGGTGGCGGGGCCCTCGGCGTCGGCCGCGACCGGCAGCGCCACCGGCTACGCGACCCAGAACGGCGGGACCACCGGCGGCGCGGGCGGGCAGACGGTCCGGGCCACCACGGGCACCGCGATCCACGCCGCCCTGTGCAACCGCGCCAGCAGCAGCACCCCGATCACCATCGAGGTCCAGGGCACCATCAACCACGGCAACACCACCAAGGTGTCGGGCAGCAGCTGCAACACCGCCGCCGGTGTGATCGAGCTCAAGCAGATCAGCAACGTCACGATCGTCGGGGTCGGCAGCGGTGCCGTCTTCGACCAGCTGGGCATCCACATCCGGGAGGCCCGCAACATCATCATCCAGAACGTGACCGTCCGGAACGTCAAGAAGTCCGGCTCGCCCACCTCCAACGGCGGCGACGCCATCGGCATGGAGAGCGACGTGCGCAACGTCTGGGTCGACCACGTCACCCTGGAGGCGTCCGGCGGGGAGTCGGAGGGCTACGACGGCCTCTTCGACATGAAGGACAACACCCAGTACGTGACCCTGTCGTACAGCACCCTGCGCAACTCCGGCCGCGGTGGCCTCATCGGGTCCAGCGAGAGCGACCGCTCCAACGGCAACATCACGTTCCACCACAACCTGTACGAGAACATCGACTCCCGTGCGCCGCTGCTGCGCGGCGGCATCGCCCACATGTACAACAACCACTACAAGCGCCTCAACGACTCCGGCATCAACTCCCGGGCCGGGGCGCGCGCCAAGGTGGACAACAACTACTTCGAGGACTCCAAGGACGTCCTGGGCACCTTCTACACCAGCGAAGCCGGCTACTGGCAGGTCAGCGGCAACATCTTCGACAACGTGACCTGGTCCGGCCGCAGCGGCGACAACCAGCCCGCCGGCCCCGACCCGACGTCCAACACCTCGGTCTCCATCCCCTACTCCTACAAGCTCGACGCCGCCAACTGCGTACCGGACGTGGTGAACCGGACGGCGGGCGCCAACAAGGGCCTGAGGGTGTCGGACGGCAACTGCACACCGCAGAACCCGGGCCCGACCGACCCCACGGACCCCACCGACCCGACGGACCCGACCGATCCCCCCACCGGGACCAACCTCAGCCTCGGTGCCGGCGCCGACGGCTCCAGCAAGGGCAGTGGGACGAGCTACGGCAACGTGATCGACGGCAACCTCGGCACCTCCTGGTCGCCGAGCGGCTCGACCGGTTCCGTCTCGGTCAAGTGGTCGTCCGACACCGCGGTGTCGAAGGTCAACATCCGGGAGGCGTCGGGCTCCGAGGGCGCCGTCCGGTCCTGGCGGCTCCTCAACCACGACACCGGCGCCGTCCTGGCCTCCGGCAGCAGTGCGGGCGTCGTCTCCTTCGCGCGGACCTCGCTGCGCAAGATCACCTTCGAGGTCACCAGTGCGAGCGGCACGCCGCGGATCGCGGAGTTCGAGACCTACGGCGGATGACGGACGGGGACGGGCGAGTCGCCGTCCCAGCCCTCGGGTGCCGGGCGTCGGCTCGGCGCCCGGGGGCTCGTGTTTTCGGACGGTGCCGCCCGAAAGGAGTGTACGTTCGTACGCTCCATGGATAAGGTCAGGCTCATGACCACTGACGTACTGCGCCGGCCCGCCCTGGCCGAACGGCAGGCTCGCGCAGCCGTTGCCGTCCTCTTCTTCACCAACGGGGCCCTGTTCGCGAACCTCCTGCCCCGCTATCCGCAGATCAAGGCGGACCTCGGCATCGGCAACGCCGCCTACGGGCTGGCCGTCGCGGCGTTCCCGACGGGGGCCATCGTCGCCGGTCTGGCGGCGGGGGTCCTCATCCGCCGCCTGGGGTCGGCGCGGGTGGCGGTGGTGAGCACCCTGCTGACCGGGGCGGGGATCCTCGTCGCGGGCATGGCGCACTCGGTGGTGCTGTTCGCGGGAGCGCTGTTCCTGGCCGGAGCGATGGACGCGATCACCGATGTCGCGCAGAACGCCCACGGTCTGCGGGTGCAGCGCCGCTACGGGCGCTCCATCATCAACTCCTTCCACGCCATCTGGTCCATCGGCGCCGTCACCGGCGGCTCCATGGCCGCCGCCGCCATAGCGCTCGGCCTCTCGCGCGGGGCGCACCTGACGATCTCGGGGGTGCTCTTCGGTCTCGCCGCCTGCGTCGCCCTGCGGTTCCTCCTGCCCGGCCCCGACACCGAGCCGGTCGAGGACACGGACGAGAAGGGCGCCGGGAGCGGGGCGTCGCAGCGCGACGGGCGTCCGGCCGTGGCCGCACGCGTCCGCTACGTGATGATCGCGCTCGTCCTGATCGCGACGGCCGGCACGCTCGTCGAGGACGCGGGCAACTCCTGGGCCGCGCTCTACCTCTCCGACTCGCTGAACGCCTCGGCGGCGCTGGCGGCGTCCGGCTTCATCGCCCTGGTGGGGGCCCAGTTCGTCGGCCGGATCCTCGGCGACCGGCTCGTCGACCGGTTCGGGCAGCGCGCGGTGGCCCGCGCGGGCGGCCTCATCGCCGCGGTCGGCATGGGGCTGGCGCTGGCCGTGCCCACGGTGCCCGGGACGATCCTCGGCTTCGCCGCGGCCGGGTTCGGCGTGGCGACGCTGGTGCCCGCGGCCATGCTCGAGGCCGACGAACTGCCCGGCCTCAAGCCCGGATCGGGGCTCACGATCGTCTCCTGGCTGATGCGGCTGGGCTTCCTGCTCTCCCCGCCGGTCGTCGGCCTCGTCGCCGACCAGGCCGGCCTTCGGCTGGGCCTGGTGGTGGTGCCCCTCGCCGGCGCGCTCGTGGTCGTGTGCGCGGGGGTGCTGCGGACCGTGAGCGCCAGGCGGTAGTCCTCGGCGCGGGGAGTGTACGTTCGTACGCTCCGGGTGTACGGTCGCTTCCATGGCGACGGACTACTTCGCGCAGGACCCCCGTACCCACCTGGAACGGATGCAGGCGGGCGATCTCTACATCGCCGACGACCCCGAGATCGCCCGCCGGCAGCAGCAGGCGGTACGCCTGGCCGCCCGCTACCAGGCGGCCTACGTCGAGGACGCCGAGGCGGCGGGAGCGATCCTCGCCGAACTGCTCGGCGCGGTGGGCGAGCAGGCGCATGTGCGTCCGCCCCTGTACGTCGACTACGGGAGCAACATCACCATCGGGGCGCGCACCTTCGTCAACTACAACCTGACCGCGCTGGACGTCGCCGCCATCAGGATCGGCGAGGACTGCCAGATCGGCCCGAACGTCCAGCTCCTCACCCCCACGCACCCCCTGGAACCGCAGCCCCGGCGCGACAAGCTGGAGGCCGCGCAGCCGATCACCATCGGCGACAACGTCTGGATCGGCGGGGGAGCGATCGTCCTGCCCGGCGTGACCATCGGGGACAACTCGGTGATCGGAGCGGGTTCGGTCGTCACCAAGGACGTGCCGCCGAACGTGGTCGCCGTCGGCAGTCCCGCCCGTCCGGTCCGGACCCTCTGAGACGCGACGCCCATGGCCACCGGACACACCGACCCGCAGCGGCGCGCACGCATCATCGCCGCCACCCTCGACCTCATCGCCGAGGAGGGGCTGGCGGCGGTCTCCCACCGCAAGATCGCCAAACGGGCCGGGGTGCCGCTGGGGTCGATGACGTACCACTTCAGCGGGATCGACGAGTTGCTGCGGGAGGCGTTCAGCGACTTCACCGGCCACATAGTCGCCGTGTTCGACACGTACCTCGCGGCGCCGACCGGCCGTGCGGAGGCCCGTACGGCCGTGGCCGACCTCGTCCACGCCCTGTCCGAGGGCAGCTCGCGCGACCTGGTGCTGACCCAGGAGCTGTACTCGCTCGCCGCCCGCCGGCCCGCCTACCGGGAGCTCACCCATGAGTGGATGCGCCGCAGTCGCAGCCACCTCGAAAAGCACTTCGACCCGGACACCGCTCGCCAACTCGACGCGCTGATAGAGGGATTGACGCTGCATCGCGCCTTGTCGCGGGAACCGCACGACCGGTCCCTGACCCTCGAGGCGATCGCCCGCATCACCACCGCGGACCACCGGGAGCCCTGAGCGGCGGTCCTCCCCCCCCAGCCGCCCGTGCGGCACAGTCCTGACCCCTGTGCCGCACGGGCCCGACCGGGCCGGTTCACGGTGCCGGAGGCTTCGGCGGTGCCGGCGGTGTCGGCGGCGTCAGGATCGCCGTGAACCGGTAGCGCGAGCCGCGGTACACCGCGCGGACCCACTCCACCGGTGTCCCCCGCTCGTCCCGGGAGTGGCGGGACAGCAGCAGCATCGGCAGGCCCACGTCGGTGTGGAGCAGACCGGCCTCCCGCGGTGTGGCGGGGGAGGTCTCGATGGTCTCGTCGGCCTCCGCCAGGCGCACCCCGTACACCTCGGCGAGCGTCGCATAGAGCGAGGTGCGGCGGGCCAGGTTCCGGCGCAGGCCGGGGAAGCGGCGTGCGGACAGATGGGTCGCCTCGATCGCCATGGGCTCGCCCCCGGCCAGCCGCAGCCGCTCCACGCGCAGGACGCGCTCACCCCGTTCCACCTCGAGCAGGGCCGCCAGTTCCGCGTCGGCCGCGATGTGGTCGATGTTCAGGACCCGGGAGGCGGCGGTGAGCCCCTGGTTGCGCATGTCCTCGGTGTACGAGGTCAGTTGGAGGGTCCGGTAGATCTTCGGACGGGCGACGAAGGTCCCCTTGCCCTGGATGCGGACCAGCCGCCCCTCGCTCACCAGCTCCTGCAGCGCCTTGCGCACGGTGGTGCGGGAGGTGCGGAACTCGAGGGCGAGGAGGCGCTCGGCCGGCATCGGCGATCCCGGCGCGCGCGCCTCGGTCATCCGCAGTAACCGCTGCTTGACGCGGTAGTACTTCGGCACGCGGTCGATGCGGTCCGGCGTCCCCGGGACGGTCTGGGCGCTGCTGAGGTCGGTGCTCATGACCTGCCTTCCGGCTGCGGTGTCCGGCGCGCGGGCGGCAGGCGCCGACCGCGGTGCACGTCGGCGGACGGCCGGGGTCGGCGCCGCACACTCGGCGGTCCCGTTATAACCGCACGCCCCTCTTTGGTCTAGTCCAACCCTCGACACGTCTCCGTTTGGGGGGATTTCGGGAGGACTCGCAGGTCCGCGCGGGGGCGCTGGAAGCGGCCCGGGGGATCGGCGACGCGACCCTTGACAGGGCCATAGGTCTAGGCCAAGCTCCCCCTGCTGGTCTAAACCATTTAGAGGAAGCCGGGTCCCAGCCCGCCGAGTGTCGCGCCGTTGCGAGGGTCACCGCCGAAGGCGTGGGTGTGGAAGGCGTTCCTGAGGAGGGGTGGCGCGTGAAGCGCAAGCTGATAGCCGCGATCGGGGTCGCGGGCATGTTGTTCTCCGTCGCCGCGTGCGGGGGAGACGACGGCGACGGCAAGAGCACCGGGGCCAACGGGTACGAGGGCCAGACGCTCACCGTGTGGGTGATGGACGGCTCCTCGCCGGACGAGTGGCAGAAGGACCTGGCCACGGAGTTCGAGACGAAGACCAAGGCGAAGGTCAAGTTCGAGGTCCAGCAGTGGAACGGCATCCAGCAGAAGCTGACCACCGCCCTGTCCGAGGAGAACCCGCCCGACGTCTTCGAGATCGGCAACACCCAGACCCCGGCCTACGCCAAGACCGGCGGCCTCGCCGACCTCACCGACCTCAAGTCCGAGATCGGCGCCGAGTGGACCGAGTCCCTCAACGAGTCGTCCGTCTACGACGGCAAGCAGTACGCGGCGCCGTGGTACTTCGCCAACCGCGTCGTCCTCTACAACAAGAAGGTCTGGGCGGACGCGGGGCTGAAGGACACCCCCAAGACCCGTGACGAGTTCTACGACGCGCTCAAGACGATCGGCGACAAGACCGACGCGGAGCCGATCTACCTGCCGGGCCAGAACTGGTACCACTTCGTCGGACTCGTCATCGGCGAGGGCGGCGAACTGGTCAAGAAGGACGGCGACCAGCACGTCTCCAACCTCGACGACCCGAAGGTCGCCGCCGCCATGGAGACCTACAAGAAGTTCCAGTCGCTGTCCAAGGCGCCCAAGGACAAGGACGAGGCCACCCCGCAGCAGGGCCAGGTCTTCGCCAAGGGCAACGTCGGCGCCTTCATCGGCATGGGCTGGGAAGCCGGCATCGCCATCGAGGCCAACCCGAAGATCGAGAAGGAGATCGGCTACTTCACCGTCCCCGGTGCCACGGCCGACAAGCCCGAGGGCGTCTTCCTCGGCGGCTCCAACCTCGCCGTCGCCGCGGGCAGCAAGAAGCAGGACCTCGCCCGGGAGTTCCTGAAGCTCACTCTCTCCGACAAGTTCGAGGGCGCCCTGGCCAAGGCCAACGGCGTCATCCCCAACAAGGAGTCGCTGCAGGGCAACCTCGAGGGCAACGCCCCCGCCGAGGCCGCCGCCCCCGCCGCGGCCGTCGGTGGCACCACCCCGCTGATCCCGGAGTGGGCCGCGGTCGAGAACGCGCCCAACCCGATCAAGACGTACATGACCGCCGTGCTGAAGGGCAAGTCACCGGCCGAGGCGGCCAAGCAGGTCGAGGGCGAGTTCAACAAGCGCCTGGCGCAGCAGCAGTAGGAGCGCACGCGCTCCGACCGGTGCGGGGGCCGGCCACTCGACGGCCCCCGCACCGCGTTCGGGTACGTCGAGAAGAGAGATCGCGAGCATGACCGTGCAGACCGAACGGCCGCCCTCCGGCCCGGTGGACGTCCGCAAGGCGGACACCGGGCCGGCGCCCGGCAGGCCCCCATCGCGAGCCGGCGCGCTCGCCCCGTACCTGTTGCTGCTGCCCGCCTGCGTGGCCACCGTGCTGCTGCTCGGCTGGCCGCTGCTCAAGGACGTGCTGCTGTCGTTCCAGAACCTCAACATGGGGCAGCTGATCCAGCGGGTCACCGAGTGGAACGGCGTCGACAACTACCAGGAGACCCTCACCAGTGGGGACTTCTGGCGGGTCACCCTCCGCTCGATCCTGTTCACGGCGGTCAACGTCGTCCTGATCATGCTCCTGGGCGCGCTGGTCGGCCTGCTGCTCGCCCGCCTCGGCAAGCGGATGCGGTTCACCCTGCTGCTCGGCCTGGTCCTGGCCTGGGCCATGCCCATCGTGTCCGCCACCACCGTCTACCAGTGGCTGTTCGCCCAGCGCTTCGGTGTCGTCAACTGGGTCCTGGACAAGCTCGGCTGGCACTCCATGGCCGACTACAGCTGGACCAGCAGCCAGATGTCGACCTTCTTCGTCGTCACCACGCTGATCGTGTGGATGTCCGTCCCGTTCGTCGCGATCAACCTGTACGCGGCGACCACCACCATCCCGAACGAGCTCTACGAGGCCGCGTCCCTCGACGGCGCCGGCGCCTGGCGGAGCTTCACCGCGGTCACCCTGCCGTTCCTGCGGCCGTTCCTCTACGCGACGACCTTCCTGGAGGTCATCTGGGTCTTCAAGGCGTTCGTCCAGGTCTATCTCTTCAACAGCGGCGGCCCCGACCGGCTCACCGAGATCCTGCCCGTCTACGCCTACGTCGAGGGCATCGGCAACCAGCACTACGGCATGGGCGCGGCGATCGCGGTCCTGACCATCCTGATCCTGCTCGGCCTGACCGCCTACTACCTCAGGATCGTGCTCAAGCAGGAGAACGAAGAGGAGGCCGGGCTGTGAAACGCTCGCTCTTTGCCCGGGTCTGGCCCAACGCCACCGCCGTCGTCCTGTTCATCGGCTGCGTCTTCCCCGTGTACTGGATGTTCGCCACGGCCTTCAAGCCGACCGGCGACATCATCTCGGAGAACCCGGTCTGGTTCCCGACCGACGTCACCTTCGAGCACTTCAGGACCGCGACCGGCGTCGACCACTTCTGGACGTACGTCCGCAACTCGCTGACCGTCACCGTCCTGGCCGTCGTCTTCTCGATGATCATCGCGCTGGCCGGCTCCTTCGCCCTGGCACGGATGCGGTTCAAGGGGCGGCGCGGCTTCGTCATCGGTTTCATGATGGCCCAGATGGCGCCCTGGGAAGTCATGATCATCGCGATCTACATGATCGTGCGGGACGCGTCGATGCTCAACAGCCTCGTACCGCTGACGCTCTTCTACACGATGATGATCCTGCCCTTCACCATCCTGACGCTGCGCGGCTTCGTCGCCGCCGTGCCGAAGGAGCTGGAGGAGTCGGCGATGGTCGACGGCTGCACCCGCGCCCAGGCGTTCCGCCGGGTCATCCTGCCGCTGCTCGCCCCGGGCCTGATGGCCACCTCGCTGTTCGGCTTCATCACCGCCTGGAACGAGTTCGCGCTGGTCCTGGTGCTCAACAAGGACGCCGAGGCGCAGACCCTGCCGCTGTGGCTGTCCAGCTTCCAGACCCAGTTCGGCGACGACTGGGGCGCGACCATGGCCGCCTCGTCACTCTTCGCCGTCCCGATCCTGATCCTCTTCGTCTACCTGCAGCGCAAGGCCGTCAGCGGCCTCACCGCGGGCGCCGTGAAGGGATAACGCCCCCCGATGACGACATTCACCACCGGCACCGACACCCTCACCCGGGACGCCCTGGCCGTCTTGCAGCCGGGCTTCGCCGGCACCACCGCGCCCGACTGGGTGCTGCGCCGCCTCGGCGAGGGCCTCACCTCCGTGGGCCTCTTCGGGCGCAACGTCGCCACCGCCGAGCAGGTCGCCGCCCTCACCGCCCAGTTGCGGGCCGAGCGGGACGACCTGCTGGTGGCCATCGACGAGGAGAGCGGTGACGTCACCCGGCTGGAGGTCCGCACCGGCTCCTCCTTCCCCGGCAACCACGCCCTCGGCGCCGTCGACGACACCGGTCTCACCCGGGGCGTCGCCCGGGAGCTGGGCCGCCGGCTCGCCGAGTGCGGGGTCAACTTCGACTGGGCGCCCTCGGCCGACGTCAACGCCAACCCCGACAACCCGGTCATCGGCGTGCGTTCCTTCGGCCGGGACGCCGACCTGGTGGCCCGGCACACCGCGGCCTGGGTCGAGGGCCTGCAGTCCACCGGCGTCGCCGCCTGCACCAAGCACTTCCCCGGCCACGGCGACACCAACGTCGACTCCCACCACGCCGTGCCGCACATCGATCTCGACGCGACGACCCTGTACGAACGCGAGCTCCGGCCGTTCCGGGCGGCGATCGCGGCCGGCACCCGGGCCGTCATGAGCGCCCACATCAGGGTCCCCGTCCTCGACCCGGACCGTCCCGCCACCCTCTCCCGCCGCATCCTCACCGACCTGCTGCGCGGCGAACTCGGCTACCAGGGGCTGATCGTCACCGACGGCATGGAGATGCGCGCCATCTCCGGCACCTACGGCCTCGAACACGGAGTCGTCCTGGCCGTCGCCGCCGGCGCCGACGCCGTCTGCGTGGGCGGCGGACTGTGCGACGAGGACACGGTGCAGAGCCTCCAGGACGCGCTCGTCACCGCGGTCCGCTCCGGCGAACTCCCCGAGGAACGGCTCGCCGACGCCGCCGCCCGGGTACGCGCCCTGGCCGACTGGACCGCCCGGGCGCGGCGGTCCCCGGCCCCGGGCGACCCCGCACCGGAGATCGGCCTCACGGCGGCCCGCCGCGCGGTGACCGTCACCCGCACCGGACCCCCGGCACCGGTCACCGCACCGGTGTACGTGGCCACCTTCAGTCCCGAGGCCAACATCGCCGTCGGCGACGAGACGCCCTGGGGCGTCGGCGCGGAACTGGAGCGGCTGCTGCCCGGCACCACCACCGGCCACTTCACCGACGCCGACGCCGGTGCCGGGGGTCCGGTGCGGGTGCTCGAGGCCGCGGCCGGCCGGCGGGTGGTCGCCGTGGTCCGCGACGAGCACCGGCACCCGTGGATGCGCACCGCCCTGGACACCCTGCTCGCCGCCGCGCCGGACACCGTCGTCGTGGAGATGGGCGTCCCGCAGTCCGCGCCGCGCGGCACCCCGCACATCGCCACGCACGGCGCGGCCCGTGTCTGCGGTGTGGCGGCGGCCGAGGCGATCGTCGCGGGCTGACAGGGAGGGGCGGCCCGGGCCCCGGGGCCCGGACCGCCCCTCCCTGTGCCTGCCGGTCCGTCACGTGGTCACGTCGTCAGGGATGGAGCTTCTCCCCCTCGGCGAGCATGGCGACGAACTTCTCGATACGGGCCGCCCTGGTCTGCGGGCGCTTGGCCTCCTGGACGCGGTGGAGGATCGCGTACCGGTTGCGGCTGTCGAGGGCGCCGAAGAAGTCACGGGCCGCCGGGACCGCGTCCAGCGCGGCCCGCAGGTCGTCGGGGACGGTCGCGGTGCTCTGGCTCGCGTACGCCGCCTCCCAGCGGCCGTCGGCCCTGGCCCGCTCCACCTCGCGCAGCCCGGGCTCCCGCATCCGGCCCGCCTCGATCAGCGCGGTGGCCTTCTGCCGGTTGATCATCGACCACCTGCTGCGCGGCCGCCGGGGAGTGAACCGCTGGAGCCAGTGCGTGTCGTCCAGCTTCTTCTTGTGCCCGTCGATCCAGCCGTAGCACAGTGCCGACTCCAGGGCGGCGGCGTAGTCGGGGCCGGGCAGTCCCGAGTCCTTCCTCGGGATCCGCAACCAGACCCCGGGCAGCTCGTCGTGGTGCTCCTCCAGCCACTTCTCCCACTCGCCCTGTGTCCCGACGGCGAGGACCGGGTCCCCCGTGTGTGCTTCATCAGCCATGGCACACAGGGAACCCGGTCCGCACCGGCGGGGTCAACGCGCCGGACCCCGTCGGCGCGCCGGTCGGCTACGCCGGAGTGGTGGTCGGGCTCCAGGACGGGTCCGCCGGTTCCTGCCCGGCTGTGTGGTCGGCGTGTTCCGTGTCCAGGACGCGGGGGGCCCGGATGCCGGCCATGCCGATCACGGTCACGGCCGCGGCCACCGCGGCGGCGACCCCACACACGGTGTAGGCGAGGCTGAAGCCACTGCCCAGCGCGTCGAGGGCGATGCCCTGCGCGGCCGCTCCGGGGGCGTCCGGCGGCAGGCTGTTGACGGCGATCGGTCCGGCGGCCCGGCCGATCTCCGTGGCGGCGCCCAGCTGGTCGGGCGGCAGCTCCGCGCCGGCCAGGTTCGAGGCGAAGGTCTTGCCCGCATGGCTGAGGGCGACCGCGCCGACGACCACCGGGCCCAGGGCGAAGCCGAGGTCGCGCAGCATGTTGGTGGTGGCGCTCGCC
The DNA here is from genome assembly GCF_053604275.1 of Streptomyces sp. NPDC004051. Taxonomy (NCBI): domain Bacteria; kingdom Bacillati; phylum Actinomycetota; class Actinomycetes; order Kitasatosporales; family Streptomycetaceae; genus Streptomyces; species Streptomyces sp. NPDC004051. The sequence goes on from NZ_JBSGHG010000035.1 coordinate 51,373, forward strand.
ATGCCGGCCAGCCGACCCGGCACGCTGTTCAGCGCGACGGCCGTGATCGAGCTGACGGACAGCGCGAAGCCGATGCCGATGAGCAGGGTGGGCACGAGGAACGGGGTCAGGCTCCGGTCGGTGACGTCCAGCCGGGCGCACAGGAACGCCCCCACGGCCATCAGGCTGAAGCCGGAGGTCAGCAACCAGTTCGGGGAGACCCGGTGGAGCAGCCGGGAGACGACCGGGATCAGGACGAACGCCGGTCCCTGGAGCAGCAGGAAGGGGAGGGCGACGCGCAGCGGGTCCTGGTGCTGCACGGGGCCGAGCCACATGCTCGTCGCGAAGCACGCGCCGAGGAAGGCGATCATGCCGATGACCGCCACGACCGAGCCCACCGCGAAGGCGCGGTCCTTGAACAGGGAGAGGTTGAGGATCGGGGACTCGGCGCGGCGCTCGATCAGCAGGAAGGCGATCAGGAAGGCCGCGCCGACGGCGAACGCGCCCACGATGTCCGGCTCGCCCCAGCCCTTCCCGGGTCCCTCCACGGCCGCGTACAGCACCAGGATGAGACCGACGGCGAAGGTGATCTGGCCCGGGACGTCGAGCCGGCGGCCCTCGGCGGCCTTCGACTCGGTGGCCAGGGCCAGTGAGAGCACCATGCTGACGAAGGCCAGCGCGACGAGGACCAGGAACGAGCCCCGCCACGACCCGACCTTGGCGAACACCCCGCCGATCAGGGGGGAGATGGCCGCACCGGCCGACAGGAAGCCGCTCCACAGCGCGATGGCGCGGGCCCGCTCCAGGGCGCTGCGGGCGACGTCCGCGATCATGGTGAGCGATCCGGGGAACATGGCGCCGGCTCCGAGACCGTTGAGCGCGGCGCCGACCCACAGCCACTGCACGGTGGGTGAGACGGCCGAGACGATGCTTCCGGCGACGACGAGTGCCGCACCCGAGGCGATGAGCTTGCGGCGTCCGAACAGGTCGCCGAGGACACCGAAGGTGAACTCGAAGACGACCACGGCGATCATGAAGGAGGCCGTGATCCAGGTCAGCTGGGACCCGTGCGTGCCGAGGTCCTGCTGGAAGAGGCCGTTGAGCGAGGCCGGCAGGGCGTTGGCCAGCTGGGCCACGAACACCGCGGCGCTCGCGGCGGCGAGCGTGCCCGCGTAGCCCGGCTTCCGGGCAGCCCCCGCGGAAGGGCCGGAGGACGTCGTCGTCCCGTTGTTGAGCGTCACTGCAGTCTCCCTGGCTGGGATGGTGAGACGGCCCGGCCCCTTGTGGCCGGTTCCGGTGGGTGTGACGGGGTGGGCGCGACCCGTCGAACCACGTGGTGACGTGGTGTGGAGTGGGGGGAGGGACGCAGACCGGGCTTCTGGGAGGTGGCGAACGAAGCGCGGTGACGGCGAGAATGGCACTAGCTTTACGCCACGTCAAGGAACTGTATGGAGGGTACGGAAAGCGATCGTGAAGTAAGGCGAGCGCTGTCGAACGGGAGACCGGCGATAGGATGAGCGCCATGATCGCCCTCATGGCCGAACCGGCCCCCAAGCCGTCCGACGCCAGGAAGCGGGGGCGCTGAGATGGCCGGGCTGCGCGAGGCGCAGAAGCAGATGACCCGCAAGCTCCTGCTGGACTCGGCACTGGAGCTGTTCCGCACCAAGGGCTACGCCGCCACCACGGTGGACGACATCGCGGCCGCGGCGGGCACCACCCGGGTGACGTTCTACGCCTACTTCCCGTCCCGCAGCGACCTGATGCGGGCCCTCATCGGCGAGCTGAACGAGAAGCTCGAGCGCACCGACTCACCCGTCCACGGCTCGACCGCCCGGCGTCTGGTCGAGGTCGTCCACGACGGCAGCCGCGAGGCGATCACCGAGTGGCTGTACGGCATCTCCGGCCGCTGGGAGGCGATCCGCCCCTACACGGTGGCCGCCTTCGAGGCGGCGGCGGTCGATCCGGAGCTGCGCGGCCTGGTGAACGCGTGGCTGGAGGAGGCCGTCAGCGACATCGAGGAAGGCCTCGACCAGGCCGACCGCTTCCCTCCCGAGAGCCGCCACCTGCGCGGTGTGCTCGCGATGGCCCAGCTCGACCACGTGGCCCGCACCTGGACCCCCGGCCGCTGGGGCGCCGACCGCGCGTCCGTGGTCGACGTCCTGGCAGAGAGCTGGACCGGCCTGCTGAGCACCGGCGCCCCGGACGCACCGCAGGCGCGGCGCGACTGACCGCGGGGCCGGGGAGGGGCGGGCCGGGCTCTCGGGTCGTTCCGGCGGGTCCCCGGGTCGTTCCCACCGGGTCTTCAGGCCGTTCCGGCCGAGTGCTCAGGCCGTTTCGGCCGGGTCCGCAGGCTGTTCCGGCCGGGCCCTCAGGCCGTCTCGGCCAGGTCCGCGCTCAGCGCCCGCGCCGCCGTCTGCAGGGTGTTGACCAGGAACTGCAGGTCGAGGGGGTCGTAACGGGTGCCCGGCATGGAGATCGACAGGCCTGCCCGGACCGTGCCCCCGGCGTCACGGACCGGGACCCCGACGGCCACCAGACCCCGCTCGGAGCGGCCCCGGTTCACCGCGAAGCCACTGCGGGCGATGCCCTTCAGCTCCGCGGACAGCGCGCCGAGGTCCGGGCGCTCCTGGGGCCGGTCGCGGTAGTGCTCGCTCGCATACACCTCCGCCAGCTCCTCCTCGCCCAGTTCCGCGAGCAGCAGCAGACCGCCCGTCGTCCGGTGGGCCGGGAAGACCATCCCCTCCCGGGACCCGACCCGCAGCGCCCGGTCGCACTCCACGCTGGCGATGAACCGGGCCGTGTCCCCCGTACGGATGGTGAGGTTCGTGGTCTCGTTCAGCCGGTCCACCACCCGGTGCAGATGGGGCAGGGCCGCCGTCCGCAGCCGGGACACCAGGGAACGCGAGTGCGTCGCCAGCTCCAGCACCGGGCCCGCGCGGTAGACCCGGTTCTCGTCCCGGACCGCGAAGTCCCGGTAGACCAGCATGGCCAGCAGCCGGTGCGCGGTCGACCGGGCCACCCCGAGTCGCTCGGCGACCTGCGTGACGGTCAGCGAGCCCTCCAGCTGGAGCATCGTCGCGGCCCGCAGCGCGTGGTCGACGCTGGCGATGGCGTACGGCGGCGGTGTCTTGAGCGGCTTGTCCACGGTGAACCTCCCGGTGCGGCCCGTTCCGGATCTCGTCGTTCCTCATAACTGTTCTGCTCTCCAGAATTTACATGTCCGTTCCGCGGACGTGGCGCACAGTGGGAGCTGTGACCACCTCCTTCAGCACCCCCCCTGCCACGGGCTCCCCCGTCCGCCTGAGCGCCGTCAGCGCCGCGGACCAGCCCGACGTCACCCCGGCGCTCGAGGAGCTGTACCGGGGCTTCGAAAGCGAACTGCTCGTCCCGCTGTGGACCGAGATCGGCGACCTCATGCCGGCTCATCCGCGCTCCCGCGCCGTGCCCCACCTGTGGCGCTGGGAGAAGCTGCGGGAACTGGCCGCCCAGGCCGGTGAGATCGTCCCGGTCGGCCGGGGCGGCGAGCGGCGCGCCATCGCACTGGCCAACCCGGCCCTCGGCGGCCGTCCCTTCGCCACGCCCACCCTGTGGGCGGCCATCCAGTACCTGATGCCCGGCGAGGACGCCCCCGAGCACCGCCACACCCAGCACGCCTTCCGCTTCGTCGTCGAGGGCGAGGGCGTGTGGACGGTCGTCGGCCGTGACCCGGTGGCCATGCGGCGCGGCGACTTCCTCCCGCAGGCCGGGTGGAACATGCACGCCCACCACAACGCCACCACCGAGCCGATGGCCTGGATCGACGGCCTGGACATCCCGTTCCAGTACACCAACGAGTCCCAGTTCTTCGAGTTCGGCCGCGACGAGATCAGCGACGCCGAGCGGATCACCCCGGACCGGTCCCGCTCCGAGCGCCTGTGGGGCCACCCGGGCCTGCGTCCGGTCGCCGCCGGCTCGGCCGCCCCCGGCACGCCCCTGCTGGCGTACCGCTGGGAGCACACCGACCGGGCGCTCACCGACCAGCTCGCCCTGGAGAAGGAGGGCTTCGGCGGAACCGTCGAGCCCGGCCACGCCGCCGTCCGGTTCACCGACCCGTCCAACGGCACCGACGTGCTGCCCACCATCCGCGCCGAGGTGCACCGCGTGGCCCGCGGCGCCGAGACCGCCCCGGTGCGCGAGACCGGCTCGTCCGTCTACCAGGTCTTCGACGGCTCCGGCACCGTCACCGTCGGTGACGTGTCCTGGTCCGTGACGCGCGGCGACCTGTTCGTCGTCCCGTCCTGGCAGCCGCTCTCCGTACGCTCCGAGGCCGGCGCCACCGACTCCGACTCGGGCGCCCTGGACCTGTTCCGGTTCAGCGACTCCCCGATCTTCGAAGCCCTCCGGCTCGACCGTACCCACGTGGAAGGAACCACCCGCTCATGAAGCTCGCCACCCTCCGTACCGACGGCACCACCAAGGCCGTCCGGCTCGACGGTGACGTCCTGGTCGACCTCGGGTTCCCCGACGTGGGCACCCTGCTCGCGCAGGACGACTGGGCCGAGCGTGCCGCCGCCCCCGCCGGCGACGCGACGACCTACCCCGCCGAGGGCGCCGATTTCGCCCCCGTGGTTCCGCAGCCCTCCAAGGTCGTGTGCGTCGGCCTCAACTACCGCAACCACATCCAGGAGATGGGCCGGGACCTGCCCGAACACCCCACCCTGTTCGCGAAGTTCGCCGACTCCCTGATCGGCGCGGGCGACGACATCGTCCGCCCCGAGGAGACCGAGCAGTTCGACTGGGAGGTCGAACTCGCCGTCGTCGTCGGCAAGCAGGTCCGCCGCGCCAAGGGCGAGCAGGCCGAGCAGGCCATCGCCGGCTTCACCGTGCTCAACGACATCACCACGCGCGACTGGCAGTTCCGCACCCGCGAGTGGCTCCAGGGCAAGACCTGGGACTCCACCACCCCCGTCGGCCCGTACCTGGTGACCCCCGACGAGCTGCCCGGCGGCGTCCGCCCCGCACTCGACGTCAAGCTCACCGTGGACGGCGAGGTCATGCAGTCCGACAACACCGGTGACCTGCTCTTCGACCCGGTCGCCCTGGTCGAGTACGTCTCCACGATCATCCGCCTCAACCCCGGCGACATCATCGCCACCGGCACCCCCGGCGGCGTCGGCCACGCCCGCAAGCCCGCCCGCTACCTGCTCGGCGGCGAGACCGTGGTCACCGAGGTCCAGGGCATCGGCCGGCTGGAGAACAAGGTCGTCGAGGAGAAGCAGGCCTGATGTCCCGCACGTTCGACGACGCCCGCCGCTGGGCGGAGCTCGGCACGGACCTGGTGCTCGAGGCCACCGCCGGCTTCGACGACGAGGCCTACGACGCGCCCAGCGGCCTGCCCGGCTGGCGGCGCAGGCAGCTCGTCGCCCACGTCGCCGCCAACGCGGACGCCCTCGGCAACCTCGTGCACTGGGCCGCCACCGGCGAGGAGACCCCGATGTACGCCTCCCCCGAGGAGCGGGCCGCCGGCATCGAGCGCGGCCTCGGGATGCCCGCCGCCGAACTCACCGGGTGGCTGCGCGGGTCCGCCGCCGAACTCGCCGCGTCGACGGCGAAGCTCGGCGACGACCAGTGGCAGAACCAGGTCGTGACGGCACAGGGCCGCACGGTGCCCGCCACCGAACTGCCCTGGATGCGCTCCCGCGAGGTGTGCGTCCACGCCGTCGACCTGGACACCGGCATCACCTTCGCCGACCTGCCGGCCGACTTCCTCGCCGCGCTCTGCGACGACGTCATCGCCAAGCGCGCCAAGGCCCCCGGCCCGGCGCTGCGCCTGACGGAGACCGACACCGGAGAGGTCCGGGAACTCCCCGGCGACGGCGAACCGACCGTGCTCACCGGCCCGCTCGCCGAGATCACGGCCTACCTCACCGGGCGCAGGCACGCTCTCACCGCCCCCGACGGCGGCCCGGCACCCACCCTGGGGCCCTGGCTTTGACCGACGGCGCCGGACCCCGGCGCGGCCAGGCAGAGCAGGGTCCCCTGCTCAGACAGGAAAAAACGATGTCCCCTGCAACCCCTCCCACCGAAGGCCGACCCGACGTCCTCATCGTCGGCGGTGGCATCGGTGGCCTCAGCACCGCCTTCGCCCTCGCCCGGGAGGGGCTGCGCATCCGCGTTCTCGAACGCGCCCCGGAGTTCGGCGAGGTCGGCGCCGGCCTCCAGATCGCGCCCAACTGCACCCGCATCCTCGACGAGTACGGGCTGCTCGACGAGGCCAAGGAACTCGGCGTGGTCCCCGAGAGCATGGCCATGCGCGACGCGCTCGACTCCAGCGAGCTGGTCCGCCTCGACCTGGGCGAGCTCGAGCGCCGTTACGGCTTCCCGTACATGGTCATCCACCGCAGCGACCTGCACGCGATCTTCCTGCGGGCCTGTCGGAGGGCCGGCGTGGACCTGGTCACCGACCGGACGGTCGTCGACTACGAGAACACGGCGGACGGCGCCCGCATCACCCTGGCCGACGGCCGCACCGAGGAGGCGCCGCTCGTCATCGCCGCCGACGGACTGCGTTCCGTGGCCCGGCAGAAGCTGGTCGGCGACGACGTGGTCAGCTCCGACTACGTGGCCTACCGGGCGGCCGTCCCGATCGAGCAGGTCCGCGACAACGGCATCGCCGAGAAGGACGTCACCGTCTACATCGGCCCCCGCTGCCACTTCGTCCAGTACGCGCTGCGCGGCGGCGAGATGTTCAACCAGGTCGCCGTCTTCCAGTCGCCCAAGGCCCTCGCCGGCCAGGAGGACTGGGGCACCCCCGACGAGCTCGACGCGGCCTTCGAGGGGACCTGCGAGACCGTGGGCAAGGGCATCCCGCTGATGTGGCGGGACCGCTGGTGGCAGATGATGGACCGCGACCCGATCGACACCTGGGTGCACGGCCGCATCGCCCTGCTCGGCGACGCCGCCCACCCGCCGCTGCAGTACATGGCACAGGGCGCGATCATGGCGATCGAGGACGGCTGGGTCCTCTCCCGGCACGTCGCCCGGCTGCGCGCCGAGGGCGCCGACCCCTCGGCCGTCGACTGGGACGCCGCACTGGCCGCCTACGAGGCGGTCCGCGTCGAGCACTGCCGCCGGGTGCTGACGACCGCCCGCGCCTGGGGCGAGCTGTGGCACCTCGAGGGCGCGCAGCGGCTGCAGCGCAACGCGATCATGCGTGAGATCGACCCCGCCGAGTGGGCCTTCACCGACTGGATCTACGGACCCACCGCGCTGTTCCCGGACGAGGAACCCGCCATGTTCACCCCCATCCCGCTGGCCTCGGCCCACGTCGAGGAGAACGGCCCGGCGGCGACCGGCGCCGCGGCCTAGCCGCGGAAGCCGCCCGCGGGCGGCACGGCCCGCCGACGACGGGAACCGAACACGAGAGCGCCGGCCGGTCCGCATGTCGCGGACCGGCCGGCGCTCTGTCGTGCTCGCTCCCGGCGGTGTGCGGTCAGCCTCCGGCCGGCTGCACCAGCCGGGCCAGCAGGTCGTCCAGGGCGACCAGACCGGTGAGCCGGCCCGCGTCGTCGCGGACGACCGCCAGCGTGCCCCGGCGCCGGCGCAGCACGTCGATCGCGTCGGCGACCGTCGTGGTGTCCGTCAGCTCGGGCACCGGGCGGGCCAGCTCGCGGGCGCTGGTGGCGCGACCGCGGGCACGGGCGACCAGGGCGTCGCGCGCGTGGACCGTGCCGAGGACGGTGCCGCCCTCGCGGACGAGCAGCCGGGTGCGGTCGTGCGCGGTGGCCACCCGCAGCATCTCGTCGACACCCGCGCCCCCCTCGACGGAGGTGATCTCCTCGGCCGGGATCCGCAGCGCGGCGACCGGGGTGTCGGGCTCGGTCAGCGAACGGGTGAGCAGCTGCGAGTCCGTCTTGCTGATCAGGCCGAGCCGCTCCGACTCCGCCACCAGATGGGTGAGCTGCTCCCGGTCGTGGACCGAGGCCAGCTCGTCACGCGGGCTCACCCGGCACATCCGCACCAGGGTGTTGCTCACCACGTTCAGCACGTGGATCAGCGGCCGGACGGCCTTCACCACCGTACGGAACGTCGGGGCGAGCAGCATCGCGGAACGCTCCGGGTGGGCGATCGCCCAGGACTTGGGCGCCATCTCACCGACCACCATGTGCAGGAACACCACCACGCTCATCGCGACGGCGAACGCCACACCGTAGCTGACCGCGCCGGGCAGCCCCAGGGCGCGCAGCAGCGGGTCCAGCTGGTGCGAGATCGCGGGCTTGGACACCGAGCCCAGACCCAGCGTGCACACCGTGATGCCCAGCTGGGCGCCGGCCAGCATGAGCGACAGCTCACGCATCCCGGCCAGCGCGGCGCCGGCGCCGCGCCGACCCTCGGCCGCCGCCTTCTCCATCCGGTGCCGCCGGGCGGCGACCAGTGCGAACTCGGCCGCCACGAAGAACCCGCTGCCGATCAGCAGCAGCACGGTCACGAAGAGAGCCGTCGGGAAACTCATGCGGGCTCCTCCGCCCTGTGCTCTTCCCTGGCCAGGGGCGTGATCCGCACCCGCTCGGCGACATGCCGGTCCAGGGTGCGTACGTCGATCACCGCACGGCCGCCCCCGGGCAGCTCGACGGTGACCCGGTCACCCACGATGGGGAAACGGCCCAGCCGGTCCACGACCAGCCCGGCCACCGTCTCGTAGTCGTCCTCCTCGGGCAGCCGGACGCCGGTCGCCTCGGCCACCTCGTCCAGCCGGCGGCCCGCGTCCACGAGCCAGCCCTCGCCGTCGGCCACCGCGAGCTCGGTGACCTTGTCGGACTCGTCGGCGATGTCACCGACCAGCTCCTCGGCGATGTCCTCGTAGGTGACGATGCCGGCCACCCCGCCGTGCTCGTCGAGGACGACCCCGAACTCGTCGTCCTGCTCGCGCATCCGCGCGACCGCGTCCGGCAGCGGAAGGGTGTCCGGCAGCAGCAGGGGCCGCCGGGCCATCGCCCCGGCCGTGGCGCCCGCGAGCCGCCCGGCGGGCACCGCCATCAGCTCGCGCACGCCCAGCACCCCCGCGACGTCGTCGGGGTGGTCCCCGAGCACGGGGTAGTTGGAGTGGCCGTGCTCGGCGATCAGGGCGACCGCCTCGTCGGCGTGCGCCTCCCCGCGCACGAAGACGGCGTCCGCGCGCGGCACCATCACCGCGTGCAGGGTGCGCTCGGAGAACTCCAGCGCGTGGTCCAGCAGGGTGGCGGTGTCCTGGGGCAGTGACCCGTGCTCATGGGACTCGCCGATCAGATGACCGAGCTCCTCCAGCGTGGCACCGTGGTGCAGCTCCTCGACCGGCTCGATGCCGATGCGCCGCAGCAGCCCGGAGGCCGCGTTGTCGAAGATCCGCACCACCGGTCCGACGACCTTCAGGTACGCCAGGGTCGAGCCGGCCAGCGCCTTCGCCAGCCGCTCGGGCACGGCGATGGCGAGGTTCTTCGGGGCCAGCTCGCCGAGCACCATCTGGACGATCGTGGCCAGCACGAAGGCGAGCACGACGGAGATGCCGCTCACCGCCGAGTCCGGCAGTCCGAGGCCGGACAGCGCCGGCCTGAGCAGCGCGGACACCGACGGCTCGGCGATGAAGCCGACGATCAGACCGGTGACGGTGATGCCGAGCTGGGCGCCCGACAGCATGAAGGACAGCCGCTCCAGCACCTTCAGCGCGCGGGCGGCCCTGCGGTCCCCGGCCTCGGCCTCACGGGCGAGCGCGAGCCGGTCCACGGAGACGTAGGCGAACTCCTGGGCGACGAAGTAGCCGGTGCCGGCGGTCAGCACGAACACGGCGAACAGGCCCCACAGGGCCTCTACGGCACTCATCCAGCACCACCCCGCCGGGTGCCGATTCCAACGGTTTCATGACGGGGCGGTCCGGGACTGTGTCCCGGGGGGTCCGTCGATCTGCCGGACACGTACGTGGCTCCTCGTGTTCCTGTGGTCGGGTCTGTCGGCGGTCCAACGATCCTGACGGGAGCCATGTTCCCGCGACGGACCGGGCCGCACCCCTCGGGGCGCGGCCCGGCCCGCGGCTCACAGGTCGAACTCGTGGGGCGGCAGCCCCAGCGCGAAGCACGCCTCGCGGACGACCGCCTGCTCGTTCTGGTCGAAGTCGCCGTCGGCGCCGCCGATGACGACGCCGATCTGGATCACGGCGCGCGCCTCGGCGGGCTTCTTCTTCGCCTTCGCGACCTCCTGCAGCACACTCACCTTGCCGAAGGCGAAGTCCGCGGTCAGCTTGTCGAGGTTCTCCTCGAAACGGCGGCGCAGATCGTCCGCGGGGAAGTTCCGCAGGACGTCGTTGGTGGAGATGAGCTGAGCCACCCGCTGCCGCTCGGAGGGATCGACCGAACCGTCGGCGGCGGCGACCAGGGCGCACATGGCCATGCTCGCGTCGCGGAAAGCGCCGCTCTTCAGGTCGTTCTTCTTCGCCTCGAGCTGGTTCTGCATCTGCGACGCGGACTCCTTGATGCGGTCCCACAGGGCCATGCGTACTCCAAGTGTTCGGGTGCGGGGCGCCGGCTTCGCGCCGTGCGGTCTGCCGGGCCCCGGACGGTGTCGACCGTAAGTATCTACAGCAGTGTAGAAGTTAGCGGATCCGGATCCGGAACCGGTTGCGGTGCGGAAGGCGACACCCCGGACGCCCCGAGGTGGCAGAGTGTGTCGCATTGGGCCGAACGGGTGACCATGCGTAAGAATTGGCCGATGCAGACCATCAGCGCGACCCGGGACGGAGCATGCCGGTGAACAGCCACGACGTCACCGACGAACAGTGGGAGGGACTGGCCCAGGTCGTTCCGCTGCGGGGCCGGGACGCCTGGCCGTCCTCCGTGGGCCACCGCTCCCTGCCGGAGGCCGAGACCGAGACACGCCGCCGCCTCGTCGTCCTGCGGGTGAACGTGTTCGCGGACGCCCGCGACGTCGCGGAGACCCTGATGGCCGGGATACCGGTCCTGCTCGACCTGAGCAGCGCGGAGGGCGACGTCGCCAAACGCGTACTGGACTTCAGCACGGGCGTCGTCTTCGGCCTGGGCAGCGGCATGCACCGCGTCGACCGCAACGTCTTCCTGCTGACCCCGGCCGACACCGAGGTGACCGGACTGATGGAGGGCATGGGGATTCCCGGGAACGGGCAGGGCTCCCGGCAGGGGTGAGCCGCCAGCAGCCGGCCGGGCCTGCCGGAAGTCGGCCGAGGTGTCGTCCGATCGGGGGAAGATCACGCAAGCGGAACGGTTCGCCCCGTACCGGACCCCTTACCTTCCGCACATGACCCCGTCCCTCCCCTCGCCGGCCTCCGTCCCCTCACCCAGGCCCGCACCGATTGCCTTCCCGCCGCCCTCCCCGGCCACCTCGTCCGCGGCGTCCGCGGCGTCCACCGCGCCCTCCGGCACCGACGCCGCCCAGGGGCACCCCGACCGGCCGCGCGTCACCGAGCTGCTGCTGTCCGCGTTCGCCGGGCACCGCAACGTCGGGCTGACGCTCGGCCCGCTCACCCTGCTCGCCGGGCCCAGCGGCAGCGGCAAGACCAGCGCGCTGCGGGCCTACGAGGCGCTCGCTCGGCTCGGCGGCGGGGCCGAGCTGGGGGAGGCGTTCCCCGAGCCGGACGCGTGCGTGCCGGAGCGGGCCCGCGCCGACGCACAGCGCCGCCGGGGGTTCCGGATCGGCTGCACCGCCGACGGCCCCGAGGGACCGGTCCGGCTGGAGGTCGCCGTGCAGGCCGAACCGGAGCTGCGGATCGTGGGGGAGCGGCTGACGGCGGACGGCGTGGTCCTGCTGGAGACCGCGCTGCGCGACCCCGGCCGGCGCACCGTGCAGGCCGCGTGGCACACGGCCGGATCGACACCGGTCACCCGGGGTCCGCTGCCCGACGACCGGCTCGGCACCGCGCTGCTGCCGCTGCGCGTCGCGGGCAAGACGCCCGGACAGCGCAGGGTGCTGGCCGCCGCCGAACAGATGGTGGTCGCCCTGCGTTCCGTCTTCGCCTGCGACCCCCGCCCCGACCGCATGCGCGATCCGGTGCCGCTCGGCAGCGGGCGGCTGCTCGGCGGCTGCGGCAACCTCGCCGACGTGCTGTGGCGCACCCAGGCCGAGTGCGCGATCCGGTACGGGCTCCTGGTGTCCGCCGTGCGCGCGGGCTGCGCCGGCCCGGTCGCCGGGCTGCGTGCCGAACCGTACGGCGAGGGACTGGTCCGCGCCCTGCTCGACCGGGGCGACGGCGTCCGCACCGACCTCGGCCGGCTGGGGGACGGAGAGCTGCGCTACGTCGCCCTCGCGCTGGTGCTGTTCACCGGGCCCGGTGTGCTGGAGGTCGACGCGCCCGGCGAGGTGCCCGCCGCACTGCAGACGCTCACCGTGCTCGCCGACGGGTTCGACCGGGGACTGGACCCGCTCCAGCGCGCGGAACTGCTGCGGCTGGCGGCACGGATGTGCGAACGCGGACACATCCGGCTGGTCGGCACGGTGAGCGACGCGTCCTGGGCCACTGGGGTGGGCGGAGTGGCGGTGGTACACCTGAACCGTGACTGACCCCACCGACCCCGCCGACCCGACCGACCCCACCGGCCCGCGCGCCCCGCTCGACGTCGCCGGACTCCAGCGCAGGCTCGCCGAGTTCGCCGCCGCGCGGAACTGGCAGCCGTACCACACGCCGAAGAACCTCGTCACGGCGCTCAGCGTGGAGGCGTCCGAACTGGTCGAGATCTTCCAGTGGTTGACGCCCGAGGAGTCGGCCCGGGTGATGGACGACCCAGACACCGCACACCGCGTCACCGACGAGGTGGCCGACGTGCTCGCGTACCTCCTCCAACTGTGCGAGGTGCTCGGCGTCGACCCGCTGACCGCACTGGACGCCAAGATCGACCGCAACGAACGCCGCTTCCCGGCCTGAACCTCCCCCGCCCGGAGACGAACTCCTCCTGTCACGCTCCGTGTTCGATATGTCGACCGTTTTTGAATTGTTGTCCCCAGATCTCCGCCTTCTCCGTGGCTTTTTGACTGAACGAGACTCACTCTGGGTAATGAGCAGGGAAGTCGGGTGGACGCGCGGGCAGCGCGTCGGACAGACAGGGGCAGCGGACATGGACGCTGTGCGGCTGATAACGGAGAGCAGACGGGCCCTGACCGCTGCCGGCGATGTGCCGGAGCTCTCGGCGGAGGTGTGGCAGGCCCAGGCCCTCGCCCAGGCGGTAGGGAGCCGCCTCGCGGTCGCCGGCCCGCCCGAACTGCGGGGCGAGGCGCTGGGCCTGACCGAACTGGCGGGCCGCGGCTGCGGTGTCCTGGACGCCCCGCCCCTCGCCCCCGCCGACCTGCGCGCGGCCCGGCTCACCGAACTGGGCGACGCCCAGCAGACCCTGACCCACCTCGGCGGCCTGCTCGGCGAGGTCGGCATCGCGCTGGTCGGCCTCGCCTGTTCCGCGGACGACGAGTCCGCGTACTGGCAGTGCGTGGAGGCCATCGACGCGGCGGACGAGTCCCGCGACCGCGTCCTGGAGATGCTCCGCAAACTCGCGGACCGGGCCCGCGCCCTGTCGGAGCGCGAGACAGAACACAGCTGAAAGCCCTCCCGATATCGCGGACGTATCGAAAACCGCATACGCCACCGCAACCTCCCCCCGCCTCCAATGGGGGCATGAACCACGACGCACCCCCGTCGGCGCCGCCCCGCCGCACACGCAGGACCATGCTCCTCGGCCTGGCGCTCCTCGCCCTGGCGAGCGCCCTGTTCGCCGTGCGGCGGCCGCTCATGATGTCCGCTCCGAGGTGCATGGCCGGGCGGTGGCACGGCTGCCTCGACACGTTCAACGGCGTGGTGCTCGTCACGCTGGTCACGCTGCCGTTGGCCGCGCTGGTGGCGTGGGCGCTCGCGCGTCGTAGGCGGGCCGCCGGTGCCGCATCGGCGTGGCGGATGTCGCTGGCCGAGGTGGGCATGGTCCACGGGACGGCGCCGTTCCTGTGGATGACCATGATGCCGGGCGCCGGAGCCGGCATCGTCCCCGGCCGGGTCAGCCTGGTACCGCTGCGGGACCTGCTCACGATGGGGACGCTCGGCATCGCCGGCAACCTGCTGGTCTTCGCGTCGCTGGGGTTCTTCGCCCCGATGCGGTACGCGGCGCTGGCGTCCGTGCCGCGGATCCTGGCGCTCGGGGCGGGCTGCTCGGTCCTGGTCGAAACCGCGCAGTACGTCCTGCGACTGGACCGGGTCTCCTCCGTGGACGACGTCCTGGTCAACGCCACCGGCGCCGCGCTGGCCGCCCTGGCGTCACGCCGCTGGTGGCGCACCACGGACCGGGCGCCGTCGGACCGGCCCCGCTCCGAGCCCACGCCCGCACCGGCAGGCTGATCCAGGTCCCGGCGCGCGCACGTCCTCGCATACAGCGCCGATACGCCGTGCTGCCTAGGCTTCGGACATGCGCGTACTGATCGTGGAGGACGAGCCCTACCTGGCCGAGGCCGTCCGTGACGGCCTCCGGCTGGAGGCGATCGCCGCCGACATCGCCGGCGACGGCGACTCCGCCCTGGAACTGCTCGGCGTCCACTCCTACGACCTCGCGGTCCTCGACCGCGACATCCCCGGCCCCTCCGGCGACGAGGTCGCCCGGCACATCGTCGCCTCCGGCAGCGGCATCCCGATCCTCATGCTCACCGCCGCCGACCGGATCGACGACAAGGCGTCCGGGTTCGAGCTCGGCGCCGACGACTACCTCACCAAGCCGTTCGAGCTGCGCGAGCTCGTCCTGCGGCTGCGGGCCCTCGACCGCAGGCGCGCGTACGCCAGGCCCCCGGTCCGCGAGATCGCGGGCCTGCGCCTCGACCCCTTCCGCCGGGAGGTCTTCCGCGACGGACGCCACGTCGCGCTCACCCGCAAACAGTTCGCCGTGCTCGAAGTCCTCGTCGCCGCCGAAGGCGGGGTCCTCAGCGCCGAGGAGCTGCTGGAGCGGGCCTGGGACGAGAACGCCGACCCCTTCACCAACGCCGTCCGCATCACCGTCTCCGCGCTGCGCAAACGGCTCGGCGAGCCATGGATCATCGCCACGGTCCCGGGTGTCGGCTACCGCATCGACACCACCCCTCCCGACTGCGCGCATGCGTAGACGCCCCGGACTCAGCACCCGACTGAAACTCACCCTCAGCTACGCCGGGTTCCTCGCCGTCGCCGGTGCCCTCCTGCTGGCCGTGGTGTGGGTGTTCCTGCTGCGCTACGTACCGGACAACCCCAAGGGCCTCCTCGGAATCTCCCCCAACCGCTACCTCCTCGTGCGCATCTTCACCCCCGCCGCGGCCGGGGCGATGGCCTTCCTGCTCGTGTTCGGCCTCGTCGGGGGATGGATCCTCGCCGGCCGGATGCTCGCACCGCTCACCCGGATCACGGACGCGGCACGGACGGCCGGGAACGGATCGCTGTCCCACCGGATCCGCATGGAGGGCCGCCAGGACGAATTCCGCGAACTCGCCGACACGTTCGACACCATGCTCGAACAAATCGAATCGCACGTCGCCGAGCAGCAGAGGTTCGCCGCGAACGCCTCCCACGAACTGCGCACCCCGCTGGCCATCTCCCAGGCCCTGCTCGACGTCGCCCGCAAGGACGAGGACCCCACCCGGGACCAGGGCGAACTCCTCCGACGCCTGCAGACCGTCAACACGCGCGCGATCGGCCTCACCGAGGCCCTCCTGCTGCTCAGCCGCAGCGACCGCGGGAACTTCACCCGCGAGAGCGTCGACCTCTCCCTCCTCGCCGAGGAGGCCGCCGAAACCCTGCTCCCCCTCGCCGAACAACGCGGGATCACACTCGACGTCACCGGCGGAACGACCCGGACCGGCGGCTCCGCGGAACTCCTGCTCCGCATGGTGACGAACCTCCTCCAGAACGCCGTCGTCCACAACCTCCCCGCCGGGGGCACCGTCACGGTCCACACCGAGGCGCAGGGCGACACGAGCGTGCTGCGGGTCGAGAACACGGGGCATCCGCTCCTACCGGAGCTGATCCCGACCCTCACCGAACCGTTCCAGCGCGCCACGGAACGCGCACGCACCGACGAGCACGCAGGCGTCGGACTCGGCCTGGCCCTCGTGCACAGCATCGTCCGCGCCCACGACGGAACCCTCGACCTCGCCCCCCGCCCCACCGGCGGCCTCCTCGCCACGGTCCGGCTGCCCGACACGCCGTAGGCGCCGTCCCCGATGGGCCGGCCCGCCCGTACCGGGCCCGACCAGGCAGGATGAAGACATGGATCTCCGTATCTTCACCGAGCCCCAGCAGGGGGCGACCTACGACACCTTGCTCACCGTCGCCAAGGCCACCGAGGACCTCGGCTTCGACGCCTTCTTCCGCTCCGACCACTACCTCAGGATGGGCTCCGGCGACGGACTGCCCGGCCCCACCGACGCCTGGATCACCCTGGCCGGCCTCGCCCGCGAGACCCGGCGCATCCGGCTCGGCACCCTGATGACCGCCGGCACCTTCCGCCTCCCCGGCGTCCTCGCCATCCAGGTCGCCCAGGTGGACCAGATGTCCGGCGGACGCATCGAACTCGGCCTGGGCGCGGGCTGGTTCGAGGAGGAGCACACGGCGTACGGCATCCCCTTCCCCAAGGAGAAGCTCGCCCGCCTGGAGGAGCAGCTGGAGATCGTCACCGGGCTGTGGGCCACCGAGCCCGGCCGGACTTACGACTTCCACGGCACCTACTACGACCTCACGAACTCCCCGGCGCTCCCCAAGCCCGCCCAGTCGAAGGTCCCGGTGCTCATCGGCGGCCACGGCGCCGTCCGCACCCCGCGCATCGCCGCACGGTACGCCGACGAGTTCAACATGCCCTTCGCCTCCCTCGAGGACAGCGAGCGCCAGTTCGGCCGGGTGCGCGCCGCCGCCCAGGAAGCAGGCCGCGCCCCCGACGACCTCGTCTACTCCAACGCCCTGGTCGTCTGCGTCGGCAAGGACGACCGGGAGATCGCCCGCCGCGCCGCCGCGATCGGCCGCGAGGTCGACGAACTGCGCACCAACGGGCTGGCGGGTTCCCCGGCCGAGGTCGTCGACAAGATCGGCCGCTACGCCGAGATCGGCTCCCGCCGCATCTACCTCCAGATCCTCGACCTCTCCGACCTCGACCACCTGGAACTGATCTCCTCCCAGGTCCAGTCCCAGCTGCCCTAGCGCCTTTTGCGGAAGTGAAGTTGTCGGACTGGACGTGCCCTGCGGCAGGTACCGTTTCATGTCAGGCTCTGGGGGACCGCTGCCCCTGGGGCCTGGCAGGTGCAATCGGGAGGCTGCGCAGTGTCAGCGCAGTCGGCGGGGGCAGCGGTTTGTTGGCCGGGTCGGTGCGGAACGACTGGAGCAGATAGGCCACCAGGCGCCGGGACGCTGCACCATCATCCGGTAGGGCGGTCACCAGACCGCAGTGTGCCAACAGGACCACGGCGAGGTCGGAGGGGTGAAAATCGGCCCGCAGCGCGCCCGACGCCTGGGCCCTGCGCACCAGGGTCGTGAAGTCCCGCTCGGCTCGTTGCCGGGACTGCGCGTGTTCCGACGTGCTTTCCGGGAAGGCCGCGAGGAACGCGGCCGGGAACCCGCGTTCCTTCCGTTGCAGAGCGCAGATCGTCTCGACCAGCTGCTGGAAGCCTTGCCACGGGTCAGGGGCGGCCAGAGCCTCGGTGAGCGCCCGCGCGCAGGTCGCCATCTGCTGCACGAACGCGTCCCGCACCAGAGCGTCCCGGGTCGGGAAATGCCGGTACAGCGTCGCCACGCCGACCCCGGCCCGCCGGGCCACGGTCGCCATCGGGGCATCGATCCCGTGCTCCGCGAAGACCGCACGGGCGGCGACGAGAACGCGCTCCCGGTTGCGCCGGGCGTCCGCCCGCACGCCGTCCCGGGCTGCGATCCGAGAGGATTCCGCCATCACTGTCTCTCGCTTCCGGTCCAAGCGGACGATTGCGTCCACTTGAGAGCTTACGGTCGACGCCAGATCCCTGTACGGCCCCGGCGGCAAAGGCAGAACGATGAACGACCGCATGATGAAGGCAGTGCTCTACGACCGCTACGGCGGCCCCGAGGTGCTCTACACGGCCCGCGTACCACGCCCCGAGCCGGCCCCCGGCGAGGTTCTTGTAAAAGTGCGCGCGTTCAGCGTCAACGGCGGCGAACTGGCAGCTCGTGCCGGCCGCCTCCGCCTCCTGAGCGGCCGGAGATTCCCCAAGCGCGTCGGCTTGGACTTCACCGGCGAAGTCGCCGCGCCGGGTGCTGCAGTCACACGGTTCGCGGCCGGCGACCGCGTATGGGGGGTCTTGGGCCGCACCTCCGGGTTCGGCAGCGCCGCCGAGTACGTGGCCGTGCCCGCCGAGCGGGTCGGCCGGCTCCCCGACAGCCTGGACCTGGTGGACGCCGCCGCGCTGCCGGTGGCCACCACAGCCATCACCGCGCTGCGGGACAAAGCCGGGCTGCGCCCCGGCGAACGACTCCTCGTGCGGGGTGCGGCGGGAGGTGTCGGCAACGCCGCCGTCCAGCTCGGACGGGCGTACGGCGCCGAGGTCACGGCCCTCGCCCGCGCAGCCAACCTCGACTTCGTCCGCGGGCTCGGGGCTCACCAGGCCGTCGACCACCGGACCGTGCGCCCCGCAGAACTGGGCCGCTTCGACGTGGTCCTGGACACCGCGGGCACCGATCTGCGGGTCTTCAGACGCCTACTGAATCCCGGCGGACGCATGGTCGCCATCGCCTTCGACCTGAAACGGCCCATGGCGTCGCTCGGCTACCTAGCAGCCAGCACGGTCCACGGACGCGGCCGGGTGCGCTTCTTCAGCGGCAACCCCACGCGGGCGGAATTCGACGACCTCGCCCGCCATGTGGCCGAGGGCAAGCTGAGCCCCGCGGTGGACACGGTCTTCCCCCTGGAGGAGACAGCAGCGGCACACCAGGCGCTGG
The DNA here is from genome assembly GCF_053604275.1 of Streptomyces sp. NPDC004051. Taxonomy (NCBI): domain Bacteria; kingdom Bacillati; phylum Actinomycetota; class Actinomycetes; order Kitasatosporales; family Streptomycetaceae; genus Streptomyces; species Streptomyces sp. NPDC004051. Next base: position 70,277 of record NZ_JBSGHG010000035.1, read on the forward strand.
AGGCGGGCGGCGTCCAGGGCAAGCACGTGGTCAGGATCGCGTAGGACATCTGTGGAGGTGCTGATCACAGCCATTCGTTGGTGGCAGCGATGAGGACGGTCGCCTCGTAGCGGACCGCCAGCTGTCATCGTTGAGCACCCCCGCACGGCCCGGAGACGGACTGGGCGAGGGTGTCGCAGTGCGCCTCTCGATGCGCTGAAGTGGAGCTTCCCCAGTAGGGTGGGATACACGACGCGCTCACCGGCCGCCTTCCGCTGCCAGCCCCTCCCTCGCCTCCCCTGTGCGTCCTCTGCTGGTCGTGGCGTGACATTCCAAGTGCGGCTCGGGCACTGAATTCCCATGAAGCGCGGAGTTCGGACAAGTGCTAGAGAGGCAATCATGGCCTTTGCCACTGCCAAGGACGACACGCAGATCTATTTCAAGGACTGGGGGTCGGGCCCACCGGTGGTCTTTTCCCACGGCTGGCCACTGATCGCGGACGCGTGGGATCCGCAGCTGAAGCTGATGGCCGACAACGGCTTCCGGGCTGTGGCCCACGACCGGCGCGGGGGTGGACGCTCGGGCCAGTCCTGGAAGGGGAACGACCTCGACACGTACGCTGAAGATCTGGCCTCGGTCATCGAGGCCCTCGACCTTCGTGACGTCATCCTGGTCGGTCACTCGACCGGTGGGGGAGAGGTCACACGCTACATCGGCCGACATGGTTCGAGTCGTGTCGCCAAGGCGGTTCTGCTCGGCGCGATCCCCCCTTTGATGCTCAAGACGGAAGCGAACCCGGAGGGGCTGCCGATCGACGTCTTCGACGAGCTCCGAAAAGGCGTACTGACGGACCGTTCTCAGTTCTACAAGGACCTCAGTGCTCCCTTCTACGGTGCCAACCGCGAAGGGGCGACCATCTCTCAGGGGATTCGCGAAGAGTTCTGGCTCTGGAGCATGACGGTGGGCATCGCGGGCGCCCACGACTGCATCAAGGCGTTCTCCGAGACCGACCTCACTGAGGACCTCAAGAAGTTCGACATTCCCACGCTGATCATTCACGGTGACGACGATCAGATTGTTCCCATCGTGGCATCCGCGAATAAATCGTCGCAGTTCGTCAAGGACGTGACCTTCAAGGTCTACCCGGGTGCTCCGCACGGCTTGTCGATGGTTCCCGAGTTCGCGGGACGGTTCAACGCCGACCTCCTCGAATTCGCACGCGGCTGACCGGCCACGCCTCGTCGCTCACTGGTCTTCGGCCTGGTGGCGGCGGTACCAGGTGTAGTAGGCCTGCCGGCTGATCCCGAAGGAGCGGCAGGACATCGCGACGTTCCCGGTGACCTCTTCGACGTGGCGTATGACGGCCGGGCGCCGCTTGGCCTCGCGGTCAAGCGGCGGGGTGGTGAGGGTGGACTTCGGCATGTGGATCTCCGTAGTGATCGGAGACCCAGGTGTCAATGATGATCGTCAGTTTTGGACCGACAGCGCTTGTGGTGCGTGTGGACGCCACTGCTGGATCAGCCCGCGTCATCGGGTCGGTCAGCTCGACGTCGGTGGCCTCCGGCCGAGGAGCAGGTGGAAGGTGTACCCCTCGTCGCAGCACACCACGTCAAGGTTCGACTCTCGGCTGAACGGCCGTGAACGGGGCTGACCGAGACGGAAAGCGAGACGGGCGCGGCGGTCGTTGTCGGTACCGCCTCGTACGGGGCCGTACTCGGCTGTTTGGCCGACGAAGCGAGAGGCCGTGCCGGGCGTCGCGGGCGTCGAAGGCCTTCGGCCTGTGACCATGGAGCGTTCATTGAAAGTGATCGCCGAAGAGCTCCGGGCCACGGGGGCCGATGTGCCGCCGGGCGGATGCTCGTGGAAACGTGCTGTAGGTGATGTGGTGGACTGGTTGACCTCGCTGCCGGCGGTGGTGCTGGTGGTGGGCGGGCTCTTACTCGCCCTCCTGGTCGCGGCCGTGGCGCGGATCGGCGTCCGGGCGCTCGTGCCGGTCGAGGAACGGGACCGGGTGCCGCAGATCGCCACGCCCCTGATGCCGACACTCGGCGCTGCCTTCGCGATCTTTGCGGCACTCTCCCTGGCCAGCGAGGCCGGCTACCTGCGCACAGCCGAGGGGCTGGTGAGTGACGAGGCGGCCGCGACCTCCCGCCTGGCATGGGCGGCGACAAGTCCGCGAGTCCAGTCGGAGCCGATCCACGCGGCGCTGCTGGACTACTTGCAGACCACGCGTGCCAAGGAATGGAAGAGTCCAGCAGCGGCGTCCGGTGACGACCCGGCCACCGCCCGCGCGATCGCACGGCTGGAGCGGAGCGTGCGCACCGAGGCGGCCCGGCCCGAGGTGGGAAGCACGACGGGCACGGAGCTGGTGGTCTCCCTGGACGGTGTCACCGATAGTCGTCGCGCCCGCGTCGCGGCCGCCTCGCGCGAGGTTCCCACGCTCTACGTCGTCACGCTTGTGAAGTTCCCCCGCTGAGCTGGACAGCCTGATACTGGGACGGAAGGTCCCGGAGGAAGCAGTTCCAGGTAGTGAGCAAGAAGAGCAACACGAGCAAGCGGTACACGGACGAGTTCAAACGCGACGCGGTCGCGCTGGTGCACTCGTCAGGCAAGACGGTCACCGAGGTCGCCCGGGAGATCGGCGTCAGCGCCGAGGGACTGC